>JAFRRE010000168.1 GCA_017428285.1 Bacteroidales bacterium
GTGACGCGCATGGCGGTCAGGTTGATGGTGCTTCCTCCTAGGATGAAGCTGAGATTCAGCCTCGGTTCCCAAGCGAAATGATGATAACCCTTATTCAGGAAACTATTCGCCCTCAAACCCACGGAGCCATTGAACCAGCTGCCGAACTTCAGTTTGTTGTCCAAATATAGCGAGTTGTCGAACACGCTCGAAATGTCTGGCAAGTTGGTTTCTGAGAAGCTGCTGGTGAAGTGGTTGGGACGGTAGTTGAGATAGGAAGTTTGCAGGCCATATTCCAAGGTGTAGGCATTGCCGACAAAGAGTTTCCAATCGGAGCGGAGCGAGACATCACTAACCCGCGAAGAAGTCTTGACAAAGAAATCGGTCGTGTCAACGGCATTTCTAAGGTAGGCCTTCATGTTGTTCTTCAGGCGGTATTGCGTGAACGACAGTGTGTTGGCCATGAAAAGCCGTGAGCTGACCGCGCTGTTCCATTGTCCCGAGATGAGCAGATTGCCCCAGATGTTGCCGATGCTGTTGCGCTCGATGTCGCCGTTCTCCCTCTTGTTCTTCCAGATGCGCATGTAGTCATCGCCTTCGTAGATGTTGAAAGCGAAGCTGTTTTTGGCATCGGGTGCCCAAGTGTATTTGGCGTTGATGTCGTGGAAGCCGTAGGCAATGTTGTAGTCTTGTCCGCCCTGCTCTTTGCTGATTTGGCTGGCAATGTAAAGGAGTGCTTCCGTGAGGGTCTTGCGGCCTGTGATGATGAAGCTGGAGTTTTTCAGCCCGCCAGGACCTTCCACGGCAAACGCCAAGTCGGTGAGGCCTGCGCTGAGCGAGCCTTTCAGCTTGGTCGGGTCGCCTTTCTTGGCGGTGAGGTCGACGATGGAAGACAACTTGCCGCCATAGCGGGCAGGAAAGCCGCCTTTGTAGATGTCCATCGTGTTGATCATCTCGGAGTTGAACACCGACATAAAGCCGCCCAAGTGGTTGACATAGATAAGCGGCACATTGTCGAGCATGTAAAGGTTCTCTCCAGGATTGCCACCACGCACAATCATCAGGCTGGAGGCTTCAGTAGCCGCCTCGATGCCAGGCAGTTGTTGCGCCGCCTTGATGATGTCGGGGCGACTGCCGAGGGTGGGCAGTTGGTCGATGCTCTTGGCATTGAGGGTTAGTGTGTTGAAGTTTGTTCTTCGCTCAATGCGAGAGGCACTGACCTCGACGGATTGAAGGGTTTCAGTCAAAGGTTTCAAATGGATTTGCAAAGGCTGGTCGGCTTGGTCCACCTTGATGCACTTTTCTTCGTAGCCTATGCATGAAATGCAAAGTGTGGCAGGCAACTCGATGGCAAGGTTGAAATAGCCTTTCTGGTCGGTGGCCACGCCTCGGCTGCGGTCTTGAAGAAAGACATGGGCCCCGATGATGTGCTCGCCATCGTGAGCATCGCTGACAAAACCTGAAACATGGATTTGTTGGGCTTGGGCAAAAAGAGAAGCGAAAAGGCAGATTAGAAAAAAGGTCTTCTTCATGGCGGGTTAGTCTTCGGGGTTGATGAAAATGGTGTCGCAGGTCATGGGGGCGATGGCGGCAAACAAGCCAAGGCCATTCTCCACATTACTGTAAAGATTGATGGGGGTGATGACGCCGAGGAAGAGATTGGTGTAGGCGTCGGGTTCATCGAAGGCGGTTTGGCACTTCAGATAGCGATATGCCGACTCGGAAATACCGTGCATACTAACAACAATATAGCCTGTTCGGGTATATGCTCCTGTAGATTGTCCACTGAAGCCGTACCCATTGATACCTGTATTTACTTTGAGTGTATAAACCGTGTCTCGAATGATTTCGTTACTGAACAAAAGCAGGCTGGAACCTTCATTGAGCAACACAGGGTCGTCGGTGTTGATGGAGGTGCCAATATGGCTAGTGATTATGCCCATGCCGCCAGCGTCATACTTATACTTAAAAAAAGCTTCTATATTGGCTTTATAATAGGATTTTCGGTTAGGGTTGTTATTAAATGTGACCAGCACAGCCGCACAGGGATTGCTTTCGTCGTTAACGGTGGCGTTTTCCATAATCTCCACATGGGTCACCACAGGCTTCTCGGGCATCTCGGTTTTGGCAAAGAGCGTGTCGTAGCCAGGGATAATGACCTTGCAGGCATATTCGTGTAAAGCCTCGGCGATGGTTTCACCGACATATAGTCCTTCACCCTCGTGTTGTAGTTGTTCGGCAAACTGTCCGTCCACATAAAGCAGCACTTCAGCATCGGTACAGGCAGTAGGATGCACCGAGTCAAGACACTCGGCAAAAGAGACCTGTGCCCACACGGGCTGGCCTTCCTGTAGCACAGCGTTCAAAGTAGGTTGAGGGTCAAAATCAGGTCGCTCGTAGTTGCTGACCTGCTTGCGGCAGCCACTAAGGGCTAGCGCAGCAATAAGGAAAAGAATGATACTATTTTTCATGATCAATTATTTTTGCCATTTCTTCGGCCCGCCGAAGCGGATGTTGAGGCCAAACGAGTGTGTGCTCAACTTATTACGACCGTAATCGAATTCATAGAAAAGGCCAAAATGCTTTGAAAACGCATTAATGGCAACTCCAACTCCAATGGAGTAATCATAAGTTGTTCCATGTATAACGTAAGAAACACCATTAGGGAAGGTGGTTCCTGCTCCTATTTTTCCAATTGCATATAGGTCTATATAATAAAATGAAGGCTTGATGACGGCGGGTAACAAGTGTGCTTTCCCTTCTGCACCATAGCTTAAAGAAACGGGGTAGTTCTTGTGATCCCCGTTACCAATTGGGATAATCAAAGCCTTGCAAAACACGCCTACTTCCAAGAAATCATTATAGCCGTATAAGAATTCGGCTTTAGGGCCGATGTAGTTGTTTGTAGTTTGGTTAAATCCAGAAAGGCTAAGATTGAACTGCCCTTTTATGAAAGGTTTGGCACTTGAAGTGCTTTGTGCAAAAGCGAGGCTCGTGCTGAACAAGAATAATACTGTAAAAACTGATTTTCTCATTTATTTGAATGTTGAAAGTTTTGGCGGGCCGTACAGCCCGCCAAAACAATTTGTCATTATAACGGGAAAATAAGCTTGGGCGTATCTAATGTACTTGACCAACCTGAGAATGTATTGATTGTAAAACCAGCAGCAACATTGGGGTTTTCAAGCATCGTACAGCTATATACCGTTGTCGAATACCCACTACCTGTTCCATTTCTGTGGTAATTGGTTACACCATTTAATGGAACATTCCAACTCGAACTTATGTCGTATGAAGTACTTCTTTGGCATCCATACCAAATACCAGCAACTCTATGATAAGGAACAATAAGTGTCTCGTATGTAAGAAGATACACATAAACTCCCGCACCCTCATCATAAAAGCCAACCACCTGAGCCTGTGATTTCGTCACATTCCTATTCGCTTCCGAGTAAAGCCAATTTTGGTGCGTAATCCTTTGGGAAATGTATGATTTATAAGTATTCGTATTGGCTTCTTCCCATTGACTATCTTCGGTGTATGGATAATCTTTCTTTCGTGTTTGCTTAGAATTATTATGTGTATCTACAATAAATTCTTTGGGAAGAATCTTTTCTGTGTCAAAATAGGTCAGTCTTTCATCTTGACGTTGATTATCATAATGAGTAATTGCATTCAAAACGCTAACATTGTCGGATTTACTCCATATAGTACCTTCATTAAATGCTTTAACACACATATCACCAATTTTCAGTATTTGTTTCTCGTTAACCAGATAGTTAAATGGCGTTTCTTCCAAGTAACTGCTCAAATACTTGTCACCACCTTCTTCTCTGATATAGAAGTATTGGGAATTTTCTTTCACGAAATCATAGATGTCTTGATCGGAATTGATACCCTTAGCTTCAAGATCTTCAAGGAGTTCATTACATTTTGTCGCATACGACTTGAAGCCTTGTTGCTGTTCCCATTCTCGGCGTTCTGTTTCGCTCATGGCGAGCACCATTTGCTGAGTTTCAAGAAATTCCTCGGCAGAATTGAAATGCAACATGCCACTTACTGAAGCTTGTGGCGTAAATGCTACGTTTTCCGTCTTTTCTTTTTTGCATCCCACTAAGAGGACAAATGCTGCCATAACGATGGCAAACATGGTAAATCTTTTAGTTGTCATGATAATAAAGTTTTAATGTGTTAGTAAATCGGTGATTAATTATTTGAAAAATAATTTGTTACTGCAAAATCACCATAATCTCATTTTCATTAGATGGTATAAAGGTGAAGTTGCAGTTGTTTGAAATAAAGAGCATTTCAGCTCTCACTGCCGCATGATATTTCTCTCCAAGCACGGCTCTCATGGCTTGAAGAGTTGCAAACAATTTTATTCATATCTTCTTTTATTAATCATTATATTTTTTTCTAAAACATCCAACACTAATTATGCTTTAATTCATTTCCTGCATTTCAATTCTTTCCTTCTTTTTCGATCGGAACCCTTCGTCATTCTAACACAATGTGGTTTGATTCCATTATGTATCTTGTTACGTATACTTATTCGCTTGATGTATTACAAAATTATGCATCCAGTTAGCTAGCATTTCTTTTGAGTCATGATATTAATAAACGCGATTTGTTTCTTAATTGAGCACATCATCCCTCACTTCTATTATTCCATTCAGATACGCTTTCTTAAACTCCACCAACCGTCGATAAGCTATAGGCAGTTCGATTTGGTTAGCAATCATAACCGACCACTTACGGCTATTATATCGCTTAACCATAGACACATAATCCAAGTTTACCAAATGGTTCCTGCCTATTTTTGAAAACCGAAGGTTTTGTAGTTTTTCCTCCATTTGTAAAAGGGAACAAGAGGAATCCAATTGCCGGCCATTTTCCAAAAACAAAATGCAATAAAAACCAATACATTCCACATAAAGTATTTTTGCCATAGATACCTTTGTCAATCCCTTTCGGGTCTTTACAATCATTGTTGTTGCTTTAAGACTGAATTTGTTCTCTTCCATCACATTATCTTGTCTTGATTATTATTACTTAGTTTTTAGTGGTTTAAAGTTGGTTATATTCACATCAACCCTTCGTTTATTAATATGGCAAATGCACATAAATTACCCGAAGCTTATATTCTTTGCCGAACCGCTTCACATATTGACGTACTTGGCGCAAGTGCCGTTTTGTATAGTAGCGTGAACTGCTGGGCCAAATTACCATGAGGGTGTAATCAAATTTTTGGGTTTCCTCCAAGAGTTGTTGCTTTTCTTGTTCAGTGGCCACAAGAAAATGAATATCATTGTGGAAATTCACTTGAGGATTGACATACCCATTCACCAGCTCATATTTGCTTGCAATAGGTATATTTTCAAAGATTTCAAGATATTTTGCATTGCCCATACAAATCTCATAGCCACCGACAATGTGTCCGCTCGAATCATACATTCGTGTTTGGATAAGGGAATAGGTTCCTCTTTGAGCACTTTGTAAGTTGAGGTAGTAATTCTCATTATACTTCAAACTATCATCATATTGTACATCAAACTCAAATTGAGCATGAAAACAGGTAGGTAAGAATTTGTCAATATGATGTACCTGTTCCTTCCCAATTCCTGAAAATGGCATTACCACCATATCCCATAACACTTCGTGTGGTATGCGACAACTATGTAAAGATACGGTGGTAATTGCCATAAGCATAAAAAGCTTCTTTCTCATGCTTAGAATGATTGTACATTAACTAATGTTGTCCCATTTTGTGAGTAAATGCAACTTACCGGATAAGTTCCTTCTTTAATTATGATGTCATTCTTTCCAAAAGCAGCAGATGCTTGGCTGCCAATTGAGAAATCTTCTGGAACATAGAAATTTCCATCGGCCGCAACAAAACAAGACTGTATAAAATTCAAGCCCATTATTGTGTCATTAAATAGCGCTGCTTGAAATAATCTCACACCGTCATCATACTCGTCTTTTGAAAGCAGATAATCATCAGATACTTTTAAGAAAACCTCTCCATCTTTTGAATGTAGGCAAATTCCCGGGCATGGTCCACATGGATTGCTATAATTACAAGTTTCAAATAATACAGGATCTCTACCTGTATGAGCTACAATCCATTTCCATATTGCTTCTATAATGCCTGTATTACTGCTTTTGCCGAGAGTGTTGACGTATTCATGATAGTAAAAGCAAATCATGTCATCAATATTTTCACGGGTAACCTCAGGTACATTGGGACATTGTTCATCTTCCATATCGTGAAGACAATCGGATTCTGTGCTAGCCGCAAACTCTTTGTCTTTACTGCAAGATAGAATGATAGTTGTTGATAATGCGATTATCACCATACAGATAATAGAAATGATTTTAATTTTTTTCATGATGTTGATGTTTGTGTAATTAAATTTGTACTTGGTTGGATATTTTTATTGTCTTTGCCACGTAATATGCTTGATACACCAAGGGTATTGACCCTCTGTTTATAGTTCGTCTTGTTTTACTTTGAGTGCTTCAAGAGTTACGCGATCTTTCAAAAAGCAATCTCTTTTTAGCACCTTTGTTTTATGTATTGCCTCTCACTGGAGGCTTTACTTGATGATTTTGTTCTTCCCTTTCATAGCATTATAGTTTTTCTCAGATTAATCCGTTACCGTAAATTCACCATAATACACATCCCCATTGGAGAGTGTAAAAGTGACAATGTAATTCCCTTCATTGGGAATGTAGACCTGCAAACCATTCGGTGTAAGCACCGAAAGGCACTGTACTGAAGCACCAGCGGCCGTGGCAACTTCCACTGAGACTTGTCCAAGATTTTCATTAAATACCACTGTAAGCACATGACCATTTATAGTAGGTGTAATAGCATTACTTTTATCAAGGCCTCCATATGTTATTATCTCTTTAAAAACAAGGATTAAATCGTCTCCTTCCTTTTTGTTTTCCATTCTGGCCTCGCCGTGGGCGTAGCACAATGCTCCTGAAAGGATGAAGCAGAGCATCAGAATCATTTCTTTTAATTTGTACATAGTTTTGTGATTTTAAAGTTGAAATTTTTTGCTTAAGCTTTCTGCGACAAAAGTAGAGTATCGCTAAAACATAAATCACAAAACCACGCTGGAGAAATGTTGGAATCTTTTAATATCAGGGGGGGGGTAGCTGATAATCAACAAGTTACAAAACAACCAAACAGGACAATTGTCAGGGTTTTCCAAAAAATTTCCAACATTCCAACCCAAAAGCAAATGAAATACAACCCACAAGAACCAAAAACCCCGCTCTGAAGGCGGGGTCAGATAGAGTCATTTTCTTTTTAACAAGGTGCCAAAATTATCCAATCACTTCCCAATGTCCACCCTTATCAGGTCCAACACGACGGATAATGCCTTTATCTTGAAGCACTTTGAAATGTTTGGCAATTCCACGTGGGTTTAAGTCTAATTGTCTGGCGACTTCTGGAATGGTAACATTGGGATTACTGACGATGATTTCAACGATTGTTTTCTGTGTACCTTTCAATGTACTTTTCAATGTACTTTCTTGTGATATTTCTTCCGTTTGATCCTTAAAACCATCCATTATCTGTGGCAAAGGCATATTTCCCTCTTCTTTTTGATTGACATTTTTGGGACCGCACAGCCCTTCCGCTACCTTCAAAACATACTCAGACAAGCTTTCTTCCACACCAATCTTTTCCTGAAGGTTCTCATTCTGCTTCTTGATGGCCGAATAAGTCCGGTCTTTCAATGCACCTATCTCTCCCTCATTCAATCCCAACAGATGCAGGTGGCATAGCGTGAGGTCACTCTGTTTCAAACCTGGGCATTGGCTCAACAGCATATTGTCAAAACCTTTATAATGTCTTTCCACGGCATCTTTGAGTAACTTGAAATCCTCTTCTTTGAGGCCGATGCCATGTTGGAAGGAAGTATCACGGGAGGTGATATGTTTGCCATGCAACAAATCTAGGATACGTTGGCAGATTTCTTCATCCAGGAAAGCCGCACGTTGTTTCGCCGCTTCTTCGCTTTGTTGTTCCAAGACCTTTTCCAATGCACTTACCTGTGCTTCACGCTGTTGTAGGTTCTGTCGCAATGCTTCTTGTTCCTTTTGGTAGGCCAACCGCTCTGTTTCCAACTCTTCCTCATGTCGCTTCTTGGTCTTCTCTATCTCTTTTTCCGACAAGTCTTTTTGTGCTCTCAATTCTTCCTCGTGGCGTTCTTTTGTCTTTGCCATCCATTGTTGGTGCTTCCTTTCCACCTCTTCCAACTGTTGTTCGGTATCCACTTTCAGTTGTCTCAGCTCTTCCTCATATCTTTTTTTTGTTTCTTCCAATGTCTTGTCAGCTTCAGCTTGCCACAGCTTCAATTCTTTCTCGTGCTCTTGCTCCGTTTCTCCCAACAACCTGTCAGCTTCTTCTTGCTGCTCTTTCAATAGTTTCTTGCTCTTAAGTTTCGCCAAAACAATGATGAACAAAGCAACCATAATGGCAATAGGTACAATGATGCCAATTGTTTTTTTGATAGACATTTCTCGTATTTCCTCAGCTTCTTTCTTCTGTTTTTGATCCATGTATTCCTTGAATAAATCTTCAAGTTTTGAGACCAAAGCTTTACTATTTCCTTCTGTTTTTTTGTATTCAGCCAAGAAATGTATACATTTATCATATTTTTCTCTATCTCCAAAACTGTCATATACAATACGTAAACATTCTGCAGCTTGTATTTTTGAAACGACATCCTTAATGTCAAAAAAAGCAGGTTCTAAGTATACTAGGGCAGAGTCATATAATCCCTCTTGAAAGTAAATGCCACCAATAGCCAAATAACGAGCCAATCTTTCATCTTTGTTATCAACCTGGAGCAAAACTTTTTTTAATGCCCTTAAAGGTTGTTCCATCCCAAAACCAGATAGATAATCACAAAAAGATTTACTTGATACAACATTCCTATAAACCAAACTATTGGTGTCTGTTATTTCTTCTAATGCCTTCTCGTAATAGTCTCTTGCTTTTTCATAATCATTCATCTTATCGTATTGTTTCCCCAAATAGTAAAGATTATTGGGGACACCTTCAGAAGAAGTCGGTTCAATTCTACAAAACATCAGAGCCCTTTCTCCACAGTCAATGGCAGGATCCATCATAAACTGAGATGAGAAGAGCTCCATAAGGCGATTGTAAGTATAGGTCATAAAAATCGCCTTCTTTCCAGTCAGTTCATTGTCCTTGAATTTCCCCTCCATCTCCTCCAACGCCTTCAGATATTCTGCACAAGCTTGCACTATATCCCCCTGCTCATAATATCCCACACCATTAATATAATGCACTCGCGCATCCAAAAACACATTTCGTTTTATTTGAGGCGCAGTACGTGTGGTTGCCGTCAGTGAATCAAAATAATCCACAGCCTTCAACAAATCCCCCCTGTTGGACTGTTCATAATCTTTCTTATAAAGCAGTTCCGAGATTAGCAGCTGAACATAATGCCCATTAAACTCATCAAGAGATTTCACCTCTGGGCTAGCCACAAACTGTTTCAGCACCGCCAGAGCGCTATCTGGCTGCCGCCACATGAGGCTATCAATGGCAGCCAACTCAGGTAACGGCTTCTCCATCGGCTCCACAACTTTCTCCTTTGGGTCACAAGCCACCATCAACGCCATCAAAGCAATCCATAGCCATATCCTGATGAGATGTATATGCTTTTTCATTATTATATGTATTATGAGCAGATTTAGTTTACATAAAAGACGCGTGACTGCGAGACACGAGACGCGAGACAATCGGGGCTTGTCCCGTGTCCCGAAGTCCCGTGTCCCGAGTCAAAAACATACAGTTTAATTTTGAAAAGTTACTTATTTAAATATTTACACGTGTGCAAAAATAGTAAAAATCACCCAATTAACTCTGTTGATAATTTTGTTGACAAAAAAATGAAGAATTAATTTGCGCTGTGAAACCAAAATGCTATACCTTTGCAAAACAAGGTTCTTGGGAGAAGATGAAAAGGGAACCCCGTGAAAATCAGGGACTATACCCGTAGCTGTGAGCTCTGAAACATGCCGAACACCCCATGCCACTGTCCGACCACGAGGACGGGAAGGCCGTTCGGAAGGGAGTAAGTCAGAAGACCTGCCTTGTGAACTGAAGCATGCCCACCCTCGGGATAAGGGAAACATGCCGAACCATTGAAAACGACAACTATACTAGGCATCATTTTTTGATGCAACAAACAGAAAACGAGCACATTATATGAGCAACGGAGGATTGTACATTACCAAAAGGGACGGCAAGCAGGAAGCCTTCTCTTTAGACAAAATCAAAATCGCCATCAGCAAAGCTTTTCTCGCCTCAGGCTTCTACGCCACCGATGAGGATTTGAACTCCATCTTGAGCCGCGTCCGCGTGACCAACGGCATCACCGTGGAGGAAATCCAAAACCAGGTGGAGACGGCATTAATGGCGGAACAGTATTACACTGTAGCCAAAAACTATATCCTATACCGCCAAAAGCACACCGAAGACCGTGAGATCCGCGAGAAAATCGACTTCCTGAGCAACTATGTCAACGCTTCGAACGCCGCCACCGGCTCGAAGTACGACGCCAACGCCAATGTGGAGAAGAAAAACATCGCCACTTTGATTGGTGAGTTGCCCAAGTCGAGCTTCATCCGCATCAACCGCCGCCTGCTGACGGACCGTATCAAGGAAGTGTTTGGCAAAGAACTTGCCGACCGTTACCTCTATTTGCTCAACAACCATTTTATCTACAAGAACGATGAGACCAGTCTGGCCAACTACTGCGCCTCCATCACCATGTATCCTTGGCTTAACGAAGGCACGGCTTCCATTGGCGGCAATTCAACCGCCCCCACTAAACTGCGTTCTTTCTGCGGCGGCTTTATTAATATGGTGTTCATGGTCTCATCGCAATTGTCGGGTGCCTGCGCCACGCCAGAGTTCCTGATGTACATGAACTACTTCATCGCCAAGGACTACGGCCAAGACTATTACAAACGCGCCGACGAAGTGGTCGACTTTTCGTTGAAACCACGCACCATCGACAAGGTCATTACCGACTGCTTCCAGCAAATCGTCTATTCCTTGAACCAACCTGCTGGCGCAAGGAATTACCAATCGGTGTTCTGGAACATCGCTTACTATGACAAGAATTATTTTGAGTCGCTGTTCGGCAACTTCTACTTCCCCGATGGCACCCAACCCGATTGGGAGTCGCTAAGTTGGCTCCAAAAACGCTTTATGAAATGGTTCAATGCCGAGCGTTTGAGAAGCGTGCTTACCTTCCCCGTGGAAACGATGGCGTTGCTCTCGAAAGACGGTGATGTCATCGACCAGGAATGGGGCGACTTCACCGCAGAGATGTATGCCGAAGGACACTCCTTCTTCACCTACCTCAGCGACAACGCTGACTCACTTTCTTCGTGCTGCCGTCTGCGCAACGAAATCCAGGACAACGGCTTCAGTTACACCCTCGGTGCCGGTGGTGTGTCCACTGGATCTAAGAGTGTGCTGACCATCAACCTGAACCGTTGCATCCAGTATGCTGCACGCAACAACATGCACTATCTTACCTTCCTCGAGGAAATCGTCGACCTCTGTCACAAAGTGCAGATTTGCTACAACGAGAACCTGAAGGATCTGCAGAAAAAGGGTATGTTACCACTGTTTGACGCGGGTTACATTAATCTTGGTCGCCAGTATCTTACCATTGGCGTAAACGGCCTTGTGGAAGCTGCTGAATTCTTAAAAATCAAGATCTCTGACAACCCAGAATATGAAAAGTTTGTGCAGGATGTACTCGGGCTCATCGAGCGTTACAACAAAAAGTACTACTCGAAAAAAGACGGCCTGATGTTCAACTGCGAGATGATTCCCGCCGAGAATGTGGGCGTGAAACACGCCAAGTGGGACAAGGAGGATGGTTACGAGGTTCACCGCGATTGCTACAACAGCTATTTCTACATCGTGGAAGACCCCAATACCAATGTCCTCGACAAGTTCCGCCTCCACGGCGAGAAGTACATCAAGCACCTCACCGGCGGCTCGGCGCTCCACTGTAACTTAGAGGAACACCTCACCAAGGAACAGTACCGCCAGCTGCTGCGTGTGGCTGCCCGCGAAGGCTGCAACTACTTCACCTTCAACATCCCGAATACAATCTGCAACGACTGCGGCCACATCGACAAGCGTTACCTAAAGGAATGCCCCGAGTGCCACAGCCACAACATCGACTACCTGACCCGCATCATCGGTTACCTGAAGCGCGTCAGCAATTTCAGCGAGCCTCGCCAAGAGGAAGCCGCCCGCCGTTATTATGGAAAAATGGAGATGGACAGATGTTAAAGTATGCTAATTTTGATATCGTCTTTCAGGAAGTTCCTGAAGAGGTGACGCTTGCCATTAATATCTCCAACTGTCCCAACCAATGTCCTGGTTGCCACAGCAAGTATTTGTGGGAAAACAAAGGCAACCCATTAGACACCAAAGAGTTATATCGCCTTGTGGAACAATACAAGACGGGCATCACCTGCGTGTGTTTCATGGGCGGCGACAACGAACCCGAGTCGGTGGCTCAATTGGCCAACCAAGTGAAAAAAGACTACGGGGTCAAAGTGGCTTGGTATTCCGGCAAGAACGACCTGCCACAAAATGTCTCCACCGACCATTTCGACTACATCAAGTTAGGCCGATATGTAGCTGAATTGGGCGCCTTGGACAGCGCCACCACCAACCAGCGCATGATGAAACGCCTGGCTGATGGGCGTGTGAAGGACATCACGGAGTGGTTCCGAAAGAACAAGAAAGTCACAGAGGTAGAAAAAAATCCGGCAGAGTGATTCTGTCGGATTTTTTTGTCATTCCATTGCTGAGCCATGGCTCGTCGAGGTTCAACAAGTTATTCTTTTACAAATCCCTCACCATTCCAAAGATATTTCGGTGTTTTGTCACCTCTATAAGAACTCCATCTAGTTTCATCCATACCCGCGTAAGTCTCCTCGCAATCGTAAGGATAAAGCTCAACATTCAAAAAAAGAGGTGGTGTGAAATCAAAATTGACATGGTAAAATGGAGCCTTGTCATAATAGTTCTCTTTAAAATCGGCGATTTCAGCTTTGTATGGATCTGTTTTCGAAGGATTGAGCAACAACTCCAATTCAGGCAATGGCAAAATGTCCGATATGGTATCGAAAACGCCATCCTTATAAGTGTGAGTAGAGTAAGTATAGCTCCCTGCACAGCCTGGACCAGCAAAACAACTTTCGGATATTACAAGGAATCCGCCATCCTTCAATGGATAACAATAAACGCCTTCACTAGAGTAGCAACCTTCACAACCAGGATCGTAACCACCTGAGTAAGAAAGAGGATAGTAGCCCGACGCTTCTTCAATGTTGGGGAATCGTTGTGTGAAGATATCTTCCGCAATCGTTGCTGTTTCCAGAGGTTGGAGGACAAACTTTTCGCCATCCCATTGGTACACGATATCTCTCATAAGTTCCAAATCACTCTCTCCCCATTGCTCACAGCCGTTGCCCTTGGCACTGACGATAAGTGCGCCATTATCTTTAAGACCATAAAGAAGATACCATTGGGGGTGTTTGTTGTACTGAGCAATAATGTCTTGAACTTGCGCCTCGCGTCCTTTGCATTTCTCGCTGTCGAGCATGAGACGCATCTCAGGCACAGGCAAGATGTTACCTACTTTGTTGATTTCTCCGTTTTTGCAAATGAAGGTACTATCATACCATTCCATAGTCGCCTCACATTGCGAATTGTAACTGTACATCGCCATATAACCGCCGTCTTTCATCGGCAAGGCGTAACTATCCTCATTGATTTCGCAGAATTGTTCCTCTATCTCGTATGAATCGTAGACATGATAAACCTGCTGGTCAGGTGTTTGGGGAAGGTTTTTTACAAACTCGAAGAAACTGTTGGGAACGCTCGGAAGCTGATACATGTCATCATCTTCTTCAGTCGCTTCCACATTTTCCGTTGTTACTGTGTCAACGGTCGGTTGATTGTTACTGCTGTTGTGGTTTCCCTTTCCTGCGCAACCGAAGAGGATGAGTGCGGAGAGGGATAGGATTAGGATTTGTTTTTTCATGTTGTTTATTTTTTTAAATAATGTAGAGACGTAGCGCGCTACGTCTCTACAAAGGTTTTCATTAATCTTCAGGCGTCAATGCCGCAATCATTTCAGCAATCTTGGCCTTCACCTCGCCAACCACATTGTCGGGGCTGAGGTCAGCCTTGAAGCTCTTGTCGCGGCTGGCGAACTCAATGGCATTGCGCTCCAAGGTCTTCGGGCTGACCACGATGCGCAGCGGCACACCGAGCAGGTCAGCATCGGAGAACATCACGCCCGCGCTGATGTTGCGGTCATCGTAGATGACCTCCACACCCGCCTTCTTCAGGTCTTCGTAGAGCTTTTCGGCCACGCGGCGCACATTCTCATCAGCGATGCGCAGGGCGCAAATCTGCACCTGCCAAGGGGCGATGGTGATGGGCCAAATCGGACCGTAGTCGTCGTGGCTCACCTCGCAGACCGAGGCAATCAAACGACCCACGCCGATGCCGTAGCAACCCATGATGGGGTATTTCAGCGTGTTGTCGCTGTCGAGGTACTGCATGTTCATCGACTCGGTGTATTTGGTGCCGAGCTGGAAGATGTTACCCACCTCGATGCCGCGGCTGATGGTGATGCTGTGCTTGCCGCACACAGGGCAGATGCCGCCGGCGGTGGCCTTGGCCACGCTGTCATATTTCACCTCGCCGAGGTCGCGGGCCATGTTCATGCCCTTGTAGTGGTAGTTCTCCTTGTTGGCACCCGCCACGAAGCTGTTCAAGGTCTTCAGCGACTCATCATAGACTACGGTGATGCCTTCAGGCAAGCCCTTGGGGCCGATGAAGCCAGGGCAGATACCCATCTCGGGGGTGACGGTGGCGGCATGCACTTCGGCACAAAGCAGGTTGCGGAGCTTGGTCTCGTTCACTTCAAGGTCGCCGCGTAAGAAGACAATGACCAACGAGTCATCCATGTTACGCTGATAGAGAACGGCCTTGCACGACTGCAGAGGCGACTTGTGCAGGTAGTTGCACACATCCTCGATGGTCTTCTGTTCGGGGGTGTAGACCTCTTCCAAAGGCTCGATGGGGTATTCTTCGTTGTGGACGATGCAGTCGGCGGCCTCGCTGTTGGAGCGGTAGCCGCATTCGGGGCAAATGACGATGGTGTCCTCGCCAATGTCGGTAAGGAGCATGAACTCATGCGAGATGCGGCCACCCATCATGCCCGAGTCGGACTTGACAGCCACGACCTGCGGCACGCCAGCACGGGCAAAGATGCGGTCGTAGGCATGGTAAGCCTTGGCGTAGTATTGCTCCAAGTCCTCTTGCGAGGTGTGGAAGCTGTAAGCGTCCTTCATCGTGAACTCACGGGTGCGGATGAGGCCGCCACGCGAACGAGGCTCATCGCGGAACTTGGTCTGGATTTGGTAAATCATGAAGGGATACTGCGTGTAGCTCTTCGCGGCGTCGCGGGCCAACTGCACGGCAGCTTCTTCGTGGGTCATGCCTAGCACCATGTCGATGCCGTTGCGGTCCTTAAAGCGGAGCAGCTCCGAGCCGATACTATTGTAACGCCCCGACTCTTGCCACAACGAACCCGGCATGACGACGGGGAACATGACTTCCTGTCCGTCGATGCGGTCCATCTCCTCACGGATGATATTCTCTATCTTCTTCGCGATGCGCTTGGCTGGCATGAAGAAGGAAAACAATCCTGTTCCCACCGACTTGATATATCCGCCACGCACCATCAGCGCCTGACTGTCGAAAACGCAGTCGGCCGGTGCCTTCTTGAAACGTTCGCCTAATAATGTTGCAACTTTCATATCTTGTTCTTTTTTGCTTATTCTTTTTTCAGGCTGCAAAGGTAGGGATTTTTTCGGTATGTTATAAAAAATCCCCTTGCTTACAAAGCAAAGGGATTCTTACATGATTTATTGTAACTTTAATTCTGAATCATCACCTTCTTCGTCACCACCTTGCCACCAATGACATGGACAAAGTACATGCCGGAGGGCAGGTCACTCACGTCGATGGTGCGCTGGCCGTCCACGCTGAAGCCTTTCACCTTGACACCTTGCGGGTTGATGATGACGACGCTGGCTCTACCCTTTTCGTAGTCCGTGGTAATGGTCATTTGACCTCTTGCCGGATTAGGAGTGATGCTCACTTGGAAAGGCTCTGCGTCCACATCGGGCAGTTCAGGAACTTCAGTCAGGATGTCGGTGTTGTGGCTATAGGTCACCACCTTACCAGAGACTCTCAATATCGGGTTGCTGGAGTTTTCGCAATCCGGGCAGCTGTTTTGGCCGCTCACGCAGTCGGGATAGTTGGGGTGGCATTGGTCGACATAGGTCGGGTCGAACTCATAGAGCACATCGGCATGGCCATTGGCGAGATAGTCGTCGAGGCTGTAGTCCCACACCAAAGTCATGCTTCCTGGGCACCAACCAGCCCTATTATGTGGCCATGTACCGTTTTGAGGTTGGCATCCTGCGGGATTGGGGCTACAGGTTTCCCACAAATCTTGAGTATAGGTTGTACCACCGTTGATATTGATATTGTGATGGGCATGATAGAACTCGGCGGCGTTGCCCGTATTGTAGGCGCCGCTCTGCGTATCGCTCCAGTTGTGGCCAGAGGTCGTGATTTGTAGTTTTGCCTTCTCAACGCATGGGTCAAACACGACATTGCGAGTTGGGATGGGACATGGGTCTGAATAATCTCCGAAGGCATAGTTGCCGTACCAAATCTCCTGCATATCTACATAAGGATACTCAGGTGTGCCCTTGGTATATTCAAAGATAGCGGTGGGATTGTAACCATCGCCTGTTGCATATTGTTCGCTATAGTACTCGAATTCGACAAGTCCCTGCAGCACGGAGGTGAAGTCGGTTACATCGAGGTCATCGATACATTCCACACCAAACGGGGTGATATAGCGGCAGAGTTCCACCCATTCGCCACGGTAGTTTTTCACACGGACATAACTGATATGGTCGTAAGTGTTGCAGTTGCCGTTCACGCAGTTGTGCAGATAATGCAGGTTGATAGCGTTGAAGGCATTGACATGGGTCGGGAAGGCATATTCGCCATGGTCGGTAAACTGTGAGGTAGTTGCCACCATCTCGCCATTCATTGCGGAAACCACCATGTCATCATAGTCGGTAGTCACCTCAAAGGTGTTGGAAGCCGTAGTGACCTTGCCGCCAGTTTGAGTAATCGAAACCGTCATATTGTAGGTGCCTACACCCGAGGGGGTCCAAGTGGTGTACCAATAGCCATTCTCTGGTTTGTTGGGATAATCTGTCTTCAAATACAACTCTTGTCCGTCAACCTCACATTTCACTTGTTCAAACTTAATGGCATTGGCATGTTCGATATAGGCACTCAACACAATCATCACGGGATTCTCAAAGTCGGGCATAAACACCTTGGTGCCTTCGTAGGGACGGCGAATGGTAATCTCGGGTTCATAGTTTTCGGGATCCACCACATAGAAAGTACGTGTCACAGTGGGAGCGGGTTGCCATTGTGTGCCGTCACCAGCCTGGATGGCTTTCACCTTCACGGTGCCTTCCTCACCCGTAAGGGTTAGGATGTTGCCTTCGATGGTAGCCGGACCTTGGGCAACCTCAAAAGTCACTGGCAGTCCTGAAGTAGAAGTGGCTTCAAGCGTAATAGGAGCATTATAGACTAACTGGTCAGGAATTTCAGCGAAGTCGATAAATTGTGCGGCTAATCCACCAGGGAAATGGCGAATGGTGAAATTGTCGAAGCCGCCCCAACCGCTGTTGAGCATATAAATGTAGTGCCACATGGCAGGGTCATACTTGTCACCACTGCCGGGAGTGAGGCCCGCATTGACGCCTTGGCATTCCGGTACGGCCTCCCATTCGGCATTGAGATCGTCATATTTCATAAAGAGAGTGACGGCACCTTGACCATCGTTGGCATCGAGGTCGATGGAAACCTTCCAACGGTACCAATGGCTTTCCGCTCCGATGGGTTGGATGTTGCTGGTGATGGTATTGTTGGGGAGCACCACGCCGTTCATGAAGAGCGGGTTGCTCGGATTGACGCCCGTCATCATCAAATAGATACCGCCATCGGGAATCGTGCTGTTCTCATCGGGATAGACAGGTTCGCAGATGGCGTTGGAAGAGGAGGCCTTACGCAAAGGGGGAAGGACTGAGCCGTCGCCATCGCCATCATAGCCAATGCCGAAGAAGTCGCCCCACCACTGACGCAGGATGTCGCATTCAAACTCGATGATACCGCCATTTGAGAAGTCGAAACCATATTGGGTGATGTCGTGTGTGGCGATATCACCAAAAGCGGTACCAGAGGCATCCGAAAATACACCGATGGTCTCGTCGGCCGTCGGAATGGGCGGCGTGGTACCCCAGAAGTGACCCATGTAGTCGGTGTACAGGGGAGTGAAAGCTCCGTTGCCTGCGTGGTGCACGCGGACATACCAGCCGTCCTGGCCATTGAGGAGATGGTTGGGGTTATCTCCATATTCGTAATCATTGAAGTCGAAGGTCTTTTCGACTTGGGCGTTCATCCCGAAAGAGAAAGCCAAAAGCATAAGGATTAGGGATAGTTTTTTCATAATATTAAGTTTAAGTAATAACTATTGACAAACCGTTCAAAGCCAAATAACAGAATTATTGGCGCAAAAATAGTAAAAATACTCAATTAGCGTCAGGAAACAAGATTTTTTCCTTAGGGTATTTCAACTTTCGTGAACAGCTTGAACAAATAGAAATAACAGTAAAAAATGAATTACCCTAATTAATCACCCAATCTTCGATGGTATTGGTGTTAGTCGAGAACTTCACACCCGCCTTTACTACCTTGCGCCCGTCGGTCAGGTAAGGAGTAGCATAGCCTTTCACCTCTATTTGATCCAAGGCTTCCTTCGCCGTGCCGTTCACTTTCAGTTCAATGACATAGATGGTGTCTGGCATCTTCACCACCATGTCGGCTCGGCCTCCTGCACAACGCACTTGGGTCTGGACGTAAACATTCAGCATGTTGAAAATCAACATTATTGACCACTCATAAAAGGCTTCAAGATTTGAAATATCCTCCAATTTCTTCTTGAAGCCGTCCACGTATGGCAGCCCGGCAAAGTAGGACTGCATCTCGCGCAAGGCAAGATCGAGGTCGTTTTTCTTCAAGGCTTGCCAGAATTTCAGGGCGAAGCCTGAGACAACTTGGTGATTTTCCAAACCGATATAGGCTGGAAGCAGGCCACGCGTGAATCCAATGCGCACTTCCTGATTGGGAATGGAGAGCGTGTACATTTCACTTTCCCTGTCATAGCCTTTGATGGTCAGGTAGCCGCTTTGGTATAGTAACGGCAAGGCATTGTTCATCGCCTCTGTCGGCTGGTCGAAGTCAAAATCCTGAACATTCAGCTCTTCCAATGTGGTAATGTCGGTGCGGAAATGCTGCATCTGACGGATAAGGAAAGTGGGGGTGCCACTCTCAAACCAATAGTTGGCTATGTTTCTCTGGTTGAAGCATTTCAACAAGCTGAAAGGATTGTACACATCGGGCGACTCTTTAGCGAAGCGATAGCCGTCGTATTGCTGCTTCAGCTTGTCATGCATCTGCTCTGGAGTACATTCATACTCTTTGGCCAGCATCGCAATATCTGGTGCCAAGTCGGAGGCAAACTCCTCCTCGGTAATGCCACAAATAGCCGCATATTTGGGCTGCATTGAAATGTTGGTCAAGTTGTTGATGGTGGAGAAGATGCTTAGCTGGCTGAACTTGCTGATGCCGGTGATGAAAACGAACTGCTCATCCTTGTCGCAAATCTTGATGTATTGGTAGAACTCTTGCATGATGCGGCGCACTTGTTCCAATTCATCGGGCTTGTGCAAGTAGTCAAGCATGGGGGCATCGTATTCATCCAAGATGACCACCGTCTTCAGACCGGTTTGCTCGTGGGCACGTTGGATAAGTCCTTTGAAGCGTTTACCAGGTGTGGTTTCCGTTTCGTCGCGACCGTAGATGCGCTCGTAATCCTTCAGTTCGTCCTCCAAAGTCCTGACTACCTCCTGCATGTTAGGTTGGTTCTTGCACGCGCTCAAGTCGAAACGCAGCACGGGATATTGTTTCCAGTCCTTTTCCAATTCGGCAATAGCCAAACCCTCGAAGAGGTCTTTCCGACCCTCGAAATAACATTCCAAGGTGCTGCAAAGCAGCGACTTGCCGAACCTGCGTGGGCGGCTAAGGAAAACATACGGGCTTTCTTTTGTCATCTTCCAAACCAAGTCCGTCTTGTCGATATAAAGATAGTTTTCTTCCCTTAATTTCTCAAAGGTCTGAATACCAACGGGATATTTTCTTTCTTGCATGGCAGCGGCGTTTTTATGCCGCAAATTTACAA
>JAFRRE010000169.1 GCA_017428285.1 Bacteroidales bacterium
AGGTTGCTTTCGCTGTTGTGTTGCGTTTCACAAACACAACATAAACAGCGGAGCAGTACCTTTATTCGTATTTTCCTTCTTATGGGAGTCCAGACCCAACTGACAGAAATAAGGATAAGTTTGGGAGGCTCCGCTCTGTAGCTGCTTTCAAAACTGCCCATTCGAGCCAAAGGGCAAAAATGGTTTCAGATTATGCGAAACATCAAGATTAGTAAGGGATTAATAGTATTAGTGATGTCGGTGGCATTGTCCATACCGATTATTGCATCAGCTCAAGGCGGCTTGTTCCAAAGGGGCGAGGAATCAAATGAAAATGCTGGATTTCTTCGTAACGGTGAAGGTGCAATTAATGTGACCAACCAAACCTTTGGACATCCAATGGAAGGGGTAAATGTCACCAACCAGACCTTCGGTGCACCACTTGGAAGCGGATTATTTACTATGCTTTTGGCAGGGGCTGGTTATGCAGCAATGAAATCAAACAAAAGAAACAACAAAAACAAAAAGGAGAATATAAAATGAAGAAGATCAGCATTATTCTAGCAGCTCTTGCATTAGCCATAACTATGTCGCAATGCAAAAAGAACGAAGGGCAACCCACCTCCAATGATGAGGTTGTGACCATCACACTTGACGTGAAAAATAATGGCAATTCAAAAGTGGTAGTAAACACGGCTACCGGCACAGTTGATTTTGAAACTGGCGACAAGATTTATGTGGGCAGTGGTGGAAAGTATGTTGGCTTCTTGATTCACAACGGCACCAACTTCATCGGCAACATCACCAACCCGACGGAAAACCAACCTTTGCAGTTCTACTTCCTCGGCAATGTGACACCTCAAGAAACTCTATCCGCAGGCACAACAGAGGAGTGTTCGGTTATTATAAGTGACCAGACGGAGCATCTGCCTGTGATTTCATGCGCGGCATCCAACGAAAACTATGTTTCGGGCGTGACAGCCTATTCCGCTCATTTGCTGAACAAGTGCGCTTTGGTGAAGTTCAATGTGACCACACCTTCAAATTCACCGATTTGCATTACAGGAATGAAGAACAAGGTGACGGTGGATTTCACGCAAAACACGATGACACCAAGCCAGGATGGTGATGGTGTTATTATGCTGCCTGCTGGAAGTGGCGAGAATGTTGAGAAATGGGCGATATTGCTGTCGCAGGAGGCTTTGGAAGAAGGAGAAGAAGGGTCGGCTTATTCGGAGGATGGAGTTTACAATGGAACACGACCTGCGATTTCAACTATTACTGATAATGGATATTTTCCACAAGGAATAGGTTTTGAGGTTGACAATGCTGTTGCTTCGGATATTCCAATCGGAGCAATTAATGGTTTGTTTTCCGTGAGTGATACAAAACAGGTATACTTCTCAAAGGGAAATTTGCAATATATTGGAAGCGCAAGTAACCCATATTGGAAATTTGCTGAACATCAATGGGATTATCTTGGCACGACGACTGGGCAAAATACTGAATTTCAGAATGTTGATAGAGATTTATTTGGCTGGGGAACCACTGGTTATATCCACGAACATAGTTCTTTCTGCTATCAACCGTGGAGTACGAGTACAAATGTAGACGATTACAGACCTTCCCAAATTCCAAATAATGGTCTTTATCAAATGAGCGGTCAAGGAGACTGGGGGTATAATGCTATTTTTAATGGAGGAAATAACGAAAATATAGGATGGAGAACTCTAAAACAATATAATGGGGTTGGTGGGGTTTCTGAATGGGGTTACCTTTTACATGATCGCAATACATCCTCTGGTATTCTCTTCGCAAAAGCAGTGGTGAATGGGGTAAATGGTTTAGTAGTATTACCAGATAATTGGAATATTTCAATTTATTCATTAAATGATACTAATTCAAGTTATTCGTCTTTCAATAGTAATATAATCTCCGCAAATGATTGGATAACAGTCCTTGAAGCAAATGGCGCAGTATTCCTTCCTGCAGCAGGGCAACGCGATGGAACCTCTGTTTCTAATGTAAGATATATCTGTAATTATTGGTCTGCAACTTATATTCATACTTCAATTGTATGGTATCCATATAGAATACTTATCTCAAATGAAAATATAGATGTGAATAGTGTGATGCCACCATCTGACGGTTATGCTGTGCGTTTAGTGATAGATTATGGAAATCCTTGAATCAGTATTGCATAAAAATAACTAAAGAGGCTAATCATTAAATTTGATTAGCCTCCTGTTGTATATAGTATATCGTTGTTTTTGATGGAGGGGAAATAACAAACTCGAAAGTTGAACTCTGTGGTTTAGCCACATTGTCTCCATTTCCCTCAACTTTTTGAATAGATTTGCCAGCTTTTGGTTTCTTTTAGTATTTTTGCGATTATTCATAATTTCATCATTATTTTTATTGATAAATCTGTTAATAACCCTGACTGTCCTTATGACAATCCTAATACGTATCGGAAACAATGGTTCCACTATTTCAATAAACGAGCTTATTCTATTTCAAAGAACAATTGTTTTTCTGCAAAAATTATGCCATTTTTATATGTTTGATAATTTAAACAGTCCCAGCTCTTCCAAATTTGTAATTCGGAAGGCCAGAATATCAGCATTTGCAATGCGCAAATGAATAATTCGGCTGCCGTGGTACGACAGCCCTACAGCCTAGGCGGGATGGCGTAGGACTGTCACAAGGTTGCTGAGCCTGTCGAAGCACCGTGGCAGCCGCTTTGTTTATGGTTGTCATGACCAATTTATTCCGACAATAACACTCAAAAGTGTCCATATCTCAACAAAATTTCGAGTTATGGACACTTTTGGGACTTTTAGGATCAGAATAAAATGAAAGCCTTTCCTTTTCCGTTGAATTTCAAGCTGTAATCACTTCTGAAGCTCTTTTCGAAAAACAGAAAAAGTGTCTATACTCAGCGGAATCTATCAAATTTTTACACTTTCCGCTGAGTATAGGCATATTTTTTCATATCTTTGCAGACGAAAAACACTATCGTTATGCTTATTGGAAGAGAAAAAGAACAACAACGCCTGCTTCAGGCCGTTGGCGAAGAGGACTCGATGTTTGTGGCAGTTTATGGCCGTCGTCGTGTCGGCAAAACCTACTTGATACGCGAAACATTCAACAATAGTTTTACCTTCTACCATACTGGACTGGCCAAGTCTCCTATGAAGAAACAACTCGCCGCGTGGCGTCTTTCCCTACGCGAGTACGGGCTCAAAAAAGCTGCCCTGCCTCACACATGGCTCGATGCTTTCGAGACTCTAAAGGAGATCATACGCCAGTCAACGGAATCCAAAAAAATCATATTCATCGATGAGCTTCCTTGGATGGATACTCAGCGTTCCGGTTTTATTCCCGCACTCGAGAACTTCTGGAACGGATGGGCGTCGGCTCGTAAGGACGTGGTGCTTATCGTTTGCGGTAGTTCCACCTCTTGGATCATCAAGAAAATACTCAAAAACAAAGGAGGCTTGCATAACCGTGTCAATACAAAGATTCACCTGCAGCCATTCACGCTCAACGAATGCGAGCGGTATGCCACCCGCCGCAAACTTGGAATGAATCGCCGACAACTTATGGAGTGTTACATGATTATGGGTGGCATTCCTTATTATTGGTCAAAACTCGAGCGCAGCTTTAGTCTTGCCCAGAATATCGACAATCTTTTTTTTAATCCCGATGGGGAACTCCATGATGAATTTGATGCGCTCTACGCCTCGCTCTTCAAAAATCCTGACCCTTACATTACCGTTGTTCAGACCTTAGGTAGCAAGCGTATCGGCATGACCCGTGATGAAATCATCAGTGAGGCACATCTCCAAGACAACGGACGGCTTTCCGAGATATTGCAAGACCTCGAAGCTTGTGGTTTTGTCAGAAAGTACACCAACTTCGGGCTGAAAATAAAAAGTGCTGTCTTCCAACTCATCGACTCTTATACACTCTTCTATTATCGTTTCATACAACAGAACACTGGCGGCGATGAGTATTTTTGGTCGCGTCAGATGGGTTCGCCAATTTATTATAACTGGTGCGGACTCGCTTTTGAGCGTGTTTGTCTTCTGCATGTCACTCAGATTAAGAAAGCCCTCAGTATTTTCGGTACTATTAGCCGTGTGTGCTCCTGGCATCAGCCTGCCACCTCTGAAGGGAAAGGCGCGCAGATAGATTTGCTTATCGATCGCGACGACAATGTTATTGATATCTGTGAGATGAAATACACCAAGCAACCATACGAAATGACATTTGATGAAGAACAGAAAGTCCAGAACCGCCGTTCTCGCCTCATCACCGTGACTGGCACCGACAAAGCTGTCCATCTTATCCTTGTTTCAGCCAGCGGTGTGAAGCCAAATCCATATTCTGATGAATTTCAAGCAGTAATTACCTCAGAATCTCTTTTTGAAAAATAGAAAATGTGCCTATACTCAGCGGAATCTATCAAATTTTTCCACTTTCCGCTGAGTATAGGAACTTTTTTTCGGAACCATTTATTGTTTTCAAAACTTCAATTGGCTGAATTTACTATCCATCTTCACGCATTATGCTGTGACTTCACGGTGAGAATCCGACTAATCCACACAGCAAACGGCAACGAGGTCAAGAAAGTGCAAACGTCGGCGACGGCTTGCGCGGCTTCGAGACCGGTGATGCCCCAAAGCCACGACATGAGGAAGACCGCAGGCAGGAAATACAAGCCTTGGCGGCACATCGAGAGCAACGTGGCCTGCCAAGTGTATCCGATGTTTTGGAACAGCATGTTGGTCGCAGTGCACATACCCATCAGCGGGAAAGCAATGCACTGCCAGCGCAAGGCCTGACTGCCCACGCGGATGAGTTCGGGGTCCTCGCCACGGAACCATGAGATGATGTCAGGAGCGAAGATATAGACTACGGTGGCTAAGACAATCAGAAATGCCGTGGAAAGCGTGATGCAAAACATGTAGCTCTCCTTGACACGCGCATAGAGCTTGGCACCATAATTATACCCGCATACAGGCTGGAAGCCTTGTCCGAACCCGATGACGATGGCGAAGCAGAACATAGTGATGCGCGACACGATGGTGAAAGCTGCCACGGTGGAGGCTTCGTTGCCGGGCAAGGCATAATGCACGGCCATGCGGTTGAGGCTGATGGTTGCCACCACCGACAAGGCCTGTCGCGCCAAGGAAGGTAAACCGCCCCGCGTGATTTCCTTGTAATAGTATAGGGTAGGGGTGAAGTTCTTGAATTTGATGTGCACATTGCCAGGACGTGAAGTGCCCCAAAGTAAAATGCACCAGCCGAAGCACTGACTCACCGCCGTGGCCAACGATGCTCCACTGACACCCAAATCAAGCACAAAGATAAAGATCGGGTCGAGGATGATGTTGAGGATGGCACCCGAGGCGATGCCAATCATGCCGAAACGGGCATTGCCTTGTAGCCTGAGTTGGTTGTTGAGCGTCAGCGACGACATCATGAAAGGCGTGGCAATCAAGATGAACCGCAGGTAGTCGTTGGCGTAGGGGAGGATGCTCTCGGTGGCACCCATCGCTCGCGACAAAGGCGAGATGAATAGCAGGCAACCCCAACCTGCGATGGCACCTACAATTAATGGCGTAAAAAATCCTGTGGCAGCCATACGCCCAGCATTCTGTCCTTGTTTGGCGCCCAAAGCCCGCGAGATAAAGTTGCCAGAGCCATGCCCAAAGAAGAATCCGCAAGCATTAATAAAGGCCATGTAGGCAAACGAAACGCCCACGCCTGCCACGGCTTCGGTGCTCAGATGACCCACATAGAATGAGTCCACCATATTATAAATGGTAGTCACGAGCATGCTAATGATGGTCGGCACAGCCATCTTGAGGATCAGCCGCCTGACGGGCTGCTCAGTCATCATCTTATACCGCTCGTTGATTTTCCGCTCGTCGTTAATGTTTGACATGGTCATCGAATTCGAGTGCAAAGATAAATCCTTTTTGTGTCACTTTGTCACTCCGACTGACAAAACCCTGCCATTTTCCACTTTGGCACGAAATGTGACAAACATCCGTCGTCTTTTTGACGCGCTTTGCGTCACTGCGAGGCACGAAGCAGTCTAGATAAAAGACTTTTCCCTAGATTGCTTCGCCGTTCCTCCTCGCAATGACGCGAAGCGACAACAGTTCAACGATTAAACAATCAACAATTAAACATCAAATAAAATGGCAAAATTATCAATCAAACCTTTGGCTGACCGCGTGGTCATCGAGCCCGCAGCCGCCGAACAGAAAACCGCAAGCGGTATCATCATCCCTGACACCGCCAAAGAGAAACCCCAACAAGGAACAGTCGTAGCCGTGGGTCCTGGCACGAAAGACAACCAAATGACCCTGAAGGTCGGCGACACTGTCATCTATGGCAAATATGCCGGCACTGAGTTCCACCTCGACGGCAAGGATTATATGATTATGCGTGAAAACGACGTCATCGCAATCATCTAATAAATAGACGCGAGACACGAGACTATTGGACGCGAGACCGTCCCGCGTCACGAGTCCCGAAGTCCCGTGTCAAACAACAATTAAACAATTCAACAGTCAACAATAAACAACAAATATCATGGCAAAAGACATTCTTTTCAATATCGAATCACGTGACGGCCTGAAGAAAGGCGTCGACGCATTGTCAAACGCAGTGAAGGTGACCCTCGGCCCAAAAGGCCGTAACGTGGTCATCGAAAAATCGTATGGCGCTCCCCAAATCACCAAAGATGGTGTGACGGTCGCCAAAGAAATCGAACTCATCGACCCCGTTGAAAACATGGGTGCCCAGTTGGTGAAGGAAGTCGCTTCCAAGACCAACGACCTCGCGGGTGATGGTACCACCACCGCTACTGTGTTGGCCCAAGCCATCGTGGCCACGGGTCTGAAAAACGTCACCGCCGGTGCCAACCCGCTCGACCTGAAGCGCGGTATCGACAAGGCTGTTGCCGCTGTGGTGGCCTCACTGAAGAAGATGTCGGTGAAGGTCGATGGTGACAACGAGAAGATCAAGCAAGTGGCTACCATCTCCGCCAACAACGACAGCGAAATCGGCGGTCTCATCGCCGAGGCTATGAGCAAGGTGAAACAAGAAGGTGTCATCACCGTTGAAGATGCCAAGGGCATCAACACCTATGTCGATGTCGTCGAAGGTATGCAGTTCGACCGTGGCTACATTTCGCCTTACTTCGTGACCAACACCGAGAAAATGGAAGCCGTTTATGAGAATCCTTACATCCTCATTTACGACAAGAAGATCTCCGTGATGAAGGACTTGCTGCCCGTGCTCGAAAAGACTTTGCAAACCGGTCGCGCCCTTATCATCATCGCTGAAGACATCGACGGCGAAGCCTTGGCTACTTTGGTGGTCAACCGTCTGCGTGGCTCGCTGAAAGTCGCTGCCGTCAAGGCTCCTGGCTTCGGTGACCGTAGAAAAGAGATGTTGGAAGACATCGCCATCCTGACCGGTGGCACCGTCATCAGCGAAGAGAAGGGCTACAAACTTGAAGATGCCACCCTGCAAATGTTGGGTCAGGCCGACAAGGTCAGCATCAACAAGGACAACACCACCATCGTGAACGGTCACGGTGCCAAGAAAGACATCGAAGGCCGCACCAACCAAATCAAGGCCCAAATCAAGACCACCACGAGCGACTATGACCGCGAGAAACTGCAAGAGCGCTTGGCCAAGTTGGCCGGTGGCGTGGCAGTCATCTATGTGGGTGCCGCCTCTGAGGTCGAGATGAAGGAAAAGAAAGACCGCGTTGAGGACGCTTTGAACGCCACCCGCGCTGCCATCGAAGAGGGTATCATCCCTGGCGGCGGTGTCGGTTTCATCCGTGCCATCAAGGCCATCGAGAAGATGAAGGGTGAAAACGAGGACGAAACCACGGGTATCGCCATCATCAAGCGCGCCTTGGAAGAGCCGCTACGCCAGATTGTTGAGAACGCCGGCCTCGAAGGTTCTGTCGTGGTCAACAAGGTGATGGAAGGCAAGAATGACTTCGGTTTCAACGCCCGCACCGAGGTTTACGAGAACCTGCTCCAGACGGGTGTCATCGACCCCGTGAAGGTGTCGAGAGTCGCCTTGGAGAACGCTGCTTCCATTGCTGGCATGCTGCTGACCACCGAGTGCGTCATCAGCAACCACAAGGAGCCTACGCCTCCCACACCTCCGATGCCCATGGGCGGCGGAATGGACGGCATGATGTAATTTTGAATGCAGAATTATGAATGCTGAATGCTGAATGGCTTCGCGCGTATGACTCGCTTTGCGTCATTGCGAGGAGGAACGACGAAGCAATCCAGACAAAAAGTAATCCAGAATTAATGGAAACGAGCAAATGACCTGCCTCGAAAGGGGTGGGTCTTTTGCGTTATTGACCTTCCTTTCTCTTGAAACCAAGAAAAAATAGGGACAATCCCCCAATCTGATTTTTCATAAACATTTGAATTTCAATACATTGAAAATTTCAAAACCGAAAATAATAGGGACAAAACTGTTTTAGGGCTTTACAGATGGCTTTTTTGGTGATTTTTTGAATAATTTTGCGCGTATAACATGGAAAAACACTTTGAAATGAAAGCAACAAAATTATACACCTTGCTTGCGCTCCTGCTGATGGCGGGAGGGGTGGTGCATGTTCAGGCGCAGAAACCGTTCAAACTGGAAGTGGGTGCTACGGGGTATGCCACCTGGGTGAGTCCTGATTTTTTTGAACAAACCGTTTTCGACTTTAATGATGGCCAACTGCCTGAAGGCTGGACCATTTACAGCGAAGGCAATATTGTGGAGCCATGGCGTTTTGAGTCGCCTGCCACCAATCCGCAACTCAACTTTCCGCCTGACGGTTCTACATACCTTTATGCCCAATCCAACCAATTGAACAGCACAGATTACATGGAAGAGTGTTTCCATTCGCCCGCCATCGATTTGCGTGGCTACAAAAGGGCTTTCGTCATGTTCGACTATGATTATATGGAGGATTGGAGCGATACCGAGGGCGAGTGTCAAATGAGAAGTGATGGCGTGTCTTGGTCATGGGAAAGTCTTTTCTTGCCTTGGAACGCCCAGTCAGGAAGGTTCCTTGGCGAAATAACCGAGATGATTTCACATCATTTCGAGATGCGTTTCCGCTTCAAGAGTCGCTACCCCCAAGACCATTTTGCCATCGACAATGTGACCATCATGGGCGAGACGGAAGAACCTGTTTCCAACAACATCCTCGGTTTCAGATTGTGGCTGGATGATGTTCTGATTGACGATGTTATTGAAAACGAGTACCAAATCGACACGGACACCTTGCAGGAAGGCCACGATTATACCCTTTCGGTGGCAAGCATCCTCACCGACGGTATCTCCGATACCACATCGTTAACTTTCACTTATTCTTCCTGCTTCAATTTCGACGGTGTTTACGAATTTCACGGCAAGTTCATCGACTCGACCCATGTGGAACTGACTTGGGATACGCCGTATGAGATTTTCAAATCCAAAGACGGAGAAAATCAGAAGTGGTTCATTGGTGAGCCCGATGTTATCACCCATCCGGGCGCGGGCTACAACGATGGTTGGGATGTCAGTGCATTGCATGACGGCTTAACAGCTTACGGTTTCAACGCCGATAAAGAAGCAGGTTTCAAGGTGATGGACAAGTTCACCATTCCCGAAGGTGCTCCCACCAGTTTTGCCGGCCTCCGCTTTTATGTCTATGAAGGCCCAACACCGACTTCAACCATTACGGCTGCCTACCTTACCATTTATGACGGCGACCCATTGAATGGTGGAAATCCTATAGGCGGTGGGGATGGCATCAACTGCCTATATCAAGGTTGGTTGGACTGCTACGAATGGGCACACATCTACCGCACCGGCGAGGACGATTTCTCGGATGTCAGTCGGCCTGTTTTTTACACCCTGGCCCATTTGGAACATGTGGGAATGGGGATGGAATTGGAGCCAAATCATACCTATTGGTTTGTGGCATCGTTCAAAGGCTCATTACGCGACGATGTGCATGTGATTCCCGTCACTCGATTGGGCGAAACCACTACGGGCGAGGCTCGTATCTATTCCGAGGCTACGGGGTGGCAGCCCATGATTGATCCAGGGACACAAACCCAACAAGGCATTGCTTTCGACATCATTGGCTATGTACCTCTTTCTTTTAGCGTGTCCTATAGCGACATCTTCCGCGATGGAGAACTCATCGCCCACGGCGTGAACCAATGTTACTATATCGATGAGAATGTCCCTCACGGCATCCACACCTACAGCATCCAAAATGTCTATTACGACCACCTTTTCTTCGACTATCCTACCAAAGCCTGCCTGCAAAGCGTTGAGGTCAGACCTTGCTATCCGCCAAAGAACCTCGAAGTCAGCACCGAGCCGTTGAACGGAACGGACGAACTCAACCGCCTGACGTGGGACAAGGAAGATGACATCCCTTTGCGCGACGATGTAAAAACTTACTATGAGATTTACCGCAAGAGCATTTTGGATAATCAATATGCTTTGATTGGCGCTTTGGCCAAGGACAACACATCGGAAACCTTTGAATACTTGGACACCGTTTCCCAAGGCACCTATTATTACAAGGTGAACGACTACAATGTCTTCCCCACAGGCTCATGCCAAAGCGATTTTGCTGAGCAGTACGGCGAATGCATGATTATAGGTAGCATAGCAGCCGAGGCCGAATGGGACCAAGGCACTGATGGTGTAAGGTTGAAATGGGGTGAAGACCTTCGCAAAGCGCATTATCAGTATGAAAACGGAGAATTCGTCGATGCCGTAGGTTATTATGGAAACCTCTCTTGGGGCATTAAGACTGACAATCCAAGCCAATTCGGTTCATTCGTAAAGAGCGTGTCGCTTTATTGCGTTGCCGACGGAGAATATGACATCATGATCTACTCTGGCAATACTTCACCCAACACGCTGGTTTGGCAACAGACTGTACAACTGACAGGCGCTAACCGATGGCACACACTGGCTTTCGACAATCCGTACCAGATTATGGCATGGCCATTATGGATCATCATCCACCAACAAGGCATTGAGAATCCAGCTGCCTACGCGCACGACGACGGCTCAACGGATGATGGACGATGGGTTTGCCTCGATGGCTATTGGTACAAGCCTGAAATGAATGGCTCCTTCATGGTCAGGGCCGACATCGACAACCAAATGGAAGGGGAAGATTTGCTGCAATTAGAGGAGCCTTCCATGGGCGAACTGCACTACAATCTGTATCGCTCGCACGACAATGGAAGTTACGAGAAAATCGCGCAATTCCCCTTCCCGGGATTTTGGAGCCATGTGCGTTATTTCGACCCGATTGACGTAACGGATTATTCCTGCTACAACTACAAAGTCACTATGACGTTTTGTGATGAATATGGCCATATTTGCGAATCTCAACCTGCACCCAATGCCGAAAATCCCTTAATTGACTGGGCGGAGGTTTGCAACACATGGAACATTGGAGAGACTGTTGAGAACGAGCATGTTATACTATATCCCAATCCCACTACAGGAAAGGTAACAGTAGTTGGCATCGAGGCTTCCGAAGTGATGGTGTACAATGTACTTGGCCAGTTGGTGAAGACTATGCGGGAGACGAATGAGATTGATTTGAGTGGATTAGTGGAAGGGGTTTATCTGCTGCGCATTACGGATGCGGAAGGAAAAAGCTATACGGAGCGGTTAGTGGTGAAAGAATAGGGATTTCTTTTCAAAACGAGCAAAAGGCTGACTGCGTGAGCGGTCAGCCTTTTTTCGTGTATGTCGCAATTTTTTCCTATTTTTGCAGGTCATTAATGACCTATCACATAGCAAAATGTCAGAAACACCCCAAAATACAAAGCCGAAGAGGCCCAAGTTGCGCAATGTCTCCCTCAAGAAGCTGAACCGGAAATACGACTTCCTCATGTCGCACGACGACTCGGGAAGGCCTATAGTTAACTTCAAACTGAATCTCCTCAACCTGATTCTCGTCATCATCGGCATCGCTCTGCTGCTTATTGTCATTACCACTTTTATCATCGCTTTCACGCCTTTGCGTGAATACATTCCTGGTTACACTGACACTAGCTTGGACCGTGAGGTGTACGAACTCAATCTTCGCGCCGATTCGCTCAGTCGCGAGATGCGGAAAAAGGATGTCTACTTTGAGAACCTGAAGAAAATTGTCGAAGGCTATGACTTTGCCGCCGACAGCACTTTGGCATCGTTGAATATTTACGAGCCATTGCCGAAGGGTGTCACGGATACCATTACGCTGAAGAAATCGGTGGAGGACAGCCTGCTTCGCGCCGAATACGAGGCCCAAAACCAATACAATCTCTTCGGCCCCGACTATCTGCCGCCCACCAAGCCGAGTTCACTGGTGAAGAATTTCTTTGTCCCCATTAATGGCACGGTGATTAATGGCTTCAATCCCGATAACGGACATTTTGGCGTTGACATTATTTCGGATGGCGACCAAATCATCAATGCAACCTATGATGGCACCGTGGTCTTTTCCTCATGGAGCATCAACAACGGCTATTGCATTGGTATTCAACATGCCGACAGCTATTTCTCTGTATATAAGCATAATGCCACGCTGCTCAAGAAAGAAGGCGACTATGTCAGGGCAGGGGAGGCCATCGCCATTTTGGGCCGCTCAGGTGACCAGGAAGAGATTGAGCACTTGCATTTCGAACTATGGCATAGCGGTATCGCAGTCAACCCTGTTGATTATATGACCATTAATCATCCCGACGAAAACTAAAAATCACTATCTTTGCGCCGTTTTTTTCAACGATAAACAAAACCTACTATGACTATATTAATAAAGGTATTACAGTTTTTCCTTTCCCTTTCCATTTTGATCTTTGTCCACGAATTAGGGCATTTCCTTGCTGCCAAGGCCTTTAAGACTCGTGTCGAGAAGTTCTATCTTTTCTTCGATTGGGGCTTTTCGCTTTTCCGTTGCAAAAAGGTGAACGGCAAGTGGCGCTTCAAGTTCTTCTCGAAGAATGTGCCAGAGAAATATACTGTCACCGAATATAGAGACGCAGCTGGAAAAAAACAAAAGAACTACGAGCCTATTGATTTGAATACCTTGCCCGAGGACGACTGGCGTCGCAGTGACGAGACGGAATACGGCATCGGTTGGTTCCCGTTGGGTGGTTACAACAAAATCGCTGGTATGGTTGACGAGTCGATGGACAAGTCGCAGATGCAGCAGCCTCCGAAGGAGTGGGAGTTCCGCAGCAAACCTGCTTGGCAGCGTTTCATCATCATGGTGGCAGGCGTGTTCATGAATGTGGTGTTGGCTTTCATTATCTATATTGGCCTGCTGACCTCGGAGGGTAAGACATACTTGCCTACAGCCGAAGTCAACAAATACGGTATAGCGGTCGACAGCTTGGGCTATGAGTTGGGCTTCCGTGATGGCGACAAGATATTGTCTGTTGACGGAAAGTATTATGAAGACTTTGCCAAGATACCGTTGCAAATCATCATCGACAAGGCAAAAACCGTTGAGGTAGAACGCGAAGGCAAAAATGTCGTCGTCGAACTGCCTGAAGATGCCACGGCTACCTTGCTTAGCACACAAGACGCAGAGTTTATTTCAACCCGATTGCCTTTTGTGATTGACAGCGTGGCCGATAGCATTGCGGTCAATGGCAAAATGGAGGTGAGCCCCGCTCGTAAGGCAGGTCTGAGAAAAGGTGACCAGATCATCGGCATTAATGATGAAGCCACACCCTATTTCCATGATTTCAAGAATACGATTGTAAAATATAGAAACCAGGATCTCAAGCTGTTGGCACTTCGAGCAAGAGATACGATTGCTTTGGATATGCATCTGGGCGAACAACCTCTCATCGGAGCCACCGTCAAGTCGTTTGACATGGCAGTGAAGCAATACACCTTCTTCCAGGCCATTCCCGCAGGTTTCTCTGAGACCTTCAGTGGGTTGAGCGACTATTGGAAACAGGTGAAGCTTATTTTCAGTCCCAAGACCAAGGCCTATGAAAGTGTAGGCGGCTTCATCTCCATTGGCAAGATCTTCCCTGAAACCTGGATTTGGAGTTTGTTCTGGCGTATGACGGCCTTCCTCTCCATTGCCCTCGCCGTGATGAACATTTTGCCCATCCCGGCTTTGGACGGCGGCCACATCCTTTTCCTGTTGGTGGAAATCATCACGCGCCGCAAACCCTCCGACAAGTTCATGGAAGTGGCCGAAACGGTGGGTCTCATCCTCGTGTTGGGATTGGTCATTTTAGCCAATGGCAACGACATTATCAGACTGTTCAAATAAAAAATATCATACTGAAAAACAAAGTATTAGTTCAACCGCTCGAAAATTAATTTGTTTAGATAAATACTATTTTCGTAAATTCGCGGTTTCAATCGCAGCAGTATTGTTGAATTTGAAGACGAAAATAACACATATCGTAATACTCATTGTGATGCTGTTTTCGACAGGCATGGGAGCCCAAGCACAACAGGCACCCATCTTCACCAATTACGCGAATTCCTACGCTTACGCCAATGCTGGATTTGCGGGTATGAGCGAAGGCATTAATGTGTTGGGTCTCTATCGTATGCAATGGGCGGGTTTCACCGATATGGATGGTAACGAGATTGCGCCGACAACCTTCCTTTTGTCGGGCGACATGCCTTTCCGCAAACTGCATGGCGGTATGGAGTTTTCTATCATGCAGGACAAGTTGGGTTTTGAGAATAATGTCAATGTGGGTTTGGGCTATTCCTATCACATGGACCTTGGAGGCTCGACTCTTGGCATCGGCGTAGCGGGCACTTTGCTTAACCGTTCGGTCGATTTCTCGCAGTTGCATGCCAATCAGGAGAGCGACCCGCTTTTGGTGGGCTTGGGTGAGGAGAGCGCTATGATGTTTGATTTCAATGTGGGTCTTTTCTGGCAAATCCCCGATTCGTTCTTCTTGGGCTTTTCGGTTGTCAACGTGTTGGAATCGATGAGTGAGGCACTTAACGACAACTCTGAGTCTAGTGCCAGTTTCACCACCGACCGCACGTTCTATGCTATTGCTGGCTACCCCTTCCAGTTTGAGGACCTTCCTTATCTGACCTTCGTTCCGTCGGCCAGCGTGATGAGTGACATCGCCTCGACCCAGTTCAACATCAGTGCGCGTGCGATATACAACAATGTGTTCTCCTTTGGGGTCAACTATCGCTTTCAGGAGTCTGTCGGCTTGATGGCTGGCATCACCATTAAGGATTTGACCGTCGCTTATTCATACGATATCAATACGCTGGGCTTGGGTTTGCCAGGCTCGCACGAGATAGGTCTGAGTTATTGTTTCAAACTTGATCTCGACCGAACGCCGCGCGACTATCGTAGTGTGCGTTATCTGTAATTATTTTAGTGGAAGATGTAGACATTTGGGAAGGCATTAATGATGATTTAAATGGTAATTGAGGGGAAAAAGTGGGAAAAAAAATGGAGCGGAATATAATATTTTCTAATTTTGGCGGTTTTTAATAAGAATCGCTGTCTTGAAATGTCAGCAAGATTGAATCGAAAAAAATAAAGAAAATAAATAGTAATCATATCATTGTCAAGAAGATGAAAAGACTATTGTTCATGGTTTCCGTAGCGTTGCTGCTCACAGCCTGCGGCAATTCAAACCAAGGCGAGTTGGTTGGAGTGCGTAAGTCCAACAAGACCTTCAATCAACCGGATCCTTATGGGATGGTTTTTGTCCCACAAGGCAGTTATACGATGGGTGTAGGTGGTGAAGACATCACCGGCTCTTATCTCAATGAGCCCAAAACAGTTTCGGTGTCGGCATTCTTTATGGATGAGACCGAAATCACCAATAATGAGTACCGCCAATTCGTATATTGGGTTAGAGACTCTATCGCAAGAAGAATTCTTGCCGACAACTTCCCAGACAGATTTGCCATTACCGAGAGCAAAACGGGTGAGGTGTACGACCCGCCGAGACTGAACTGGAAGGAAAAACTCGATTGGAACAGCAAGGAACAGGAAGTGCGCGAGGCTCTTGAGCCGATGTATCTCCCTGAACATGAGAGATATTTCCGCCGTAAGGAAATCGATACCAGAAAGTTGTATTATTCCTATTTCTGGTTCGATATGGTGGCCGCTGCCAAGAAGGATTTCTCCGACGACAAGTTGGCGCCGAACGACTATTCGCTTGGCGAGGCTGATGCGGGCATTAATGTCGACCGTAAGGGTGCTTGGTCGAACCGTAAGCAGGGTTACACCGACCGTTCAGTGTATGCCCGTGCCGAGGTCATTAATGTGTATCCTGACACGCTTTGCTGGATTCATGACTATAGTTACTCGTTCAACGACCCGATGACCGAGAAGTATTTCTGGCATCCGGCCTACGACAACTACCCGGTTGTGGGTGTCACATGGCAACAGGCTCGTGCTTTCTGCGTGTGGCGCACCGAGTTGCTTAACGCTTATTTGCGTTCGAAAAAGGATGTCGACCTTTCGGAGTTCCGTCTGCCCACCGAGGCTGAATGGGAATGGGCTGCCCGTGGTGGCAAGATGTTGAATCCTTATCCTTGGGGTGGTCCTAACGCCAGCAACGCTAAGGGTTGCTTCTTGGCCAACTTCAAGCCTAGAAGAGGTAACTACCTCGCCGATGGTGGTCTGCGCACTCTCGTGGTGGGCTGCTATCCTCCCAATGGCTGGGGCCTTTACGACATGGCCGGTAATGTGGCCGAATGGACCAATACGGCCTATGACCCCAACTCCTACAACTTCACTTGGGACATGAACCCGAACTATACCTATAACGCTAAGAATGACGACCCGCCGGTCATGAAGCGTAAAGTGGTGCGTGGTGGCTCGTGGAAGGATGTTTCCTACTACATGCAAGTTACCACTCGCGACTATCAATATCAAGATACAGCCAACTGTTACACGGGCTTCCGTTGCATCCAGCCTTACTTGGGCCGTAACAAGGGCGACAACCCAAGATTGTCGAGGGTATACAGATAATTATCAAGAAATCAACAAATTAAAAAATAACAAAATTTAAACTTTTAAATTTCAATTGTCATGGCAAAAAAAGAACTTAGCAAATTCCAACAATTCCTCGTTTCGAGAAAGTTCAAAACCTTCATGGGCTACCTCTATGGTTGGGGCGCTTCCGTGGTTATGATTGGTGCATATTTCAAACTGACCCACATTCCCGGTGCTGACTTCATGTTGGCTCTCGGTTTGGGTATCGAAGCATTGATTTTCTTCATGTCGGCTTTTGAGCCTCAACATGTCGACTATGCATGGGACAACGTTTTCGTTGAACTTGAAGAGGATTGGGACGGAAAGACGCGTACACAATTTGCCACAACAGGCGGTGGTGCTGCTGGTAAGCCTGCTGTTACCGATGCTGAAGAAGCTATGTTGAGCAAGATGTTTGAAAAGATGAACGTCAGCGAAGATACCTTCAAGAAACTCGGTAGAGGTATTGACAAATTGGCTGAGAACGCTGGTCAGATGGCTGACATCTCCAATGCTATGGCCGCTACCACCAACTATGCCAACGCTATGGATCGCGCCACGAAGTCAATCGCCGACTTCTCGAACGCATACGTCCAGACCAACCAGAAACTTTCTGATTCTTTGGGCAAGCTCGACTTCAGCGCCCTCGATGCCAACACCATCAAGAAGGTGGCTAACAGCATGACCTCGCTCAACTCCATCTACGAGCTCCAGCTCCAAGGTGCCGAGCAGACTTCAGCCGCCAGCAAGAAGTTGACCGAAACTATGAACAAGTACATGGATAACCTCAACGCTTCATCACAGAACGCCGGCCAACTCAACCAACAGTTGACCCAGTTGCAACAGCGCTTGTCCGCTTTGAACAATGTCTATGGTGGAATGTTGTCAGCAATGAACATCAAGGCATAATTCTACTCAAACCTGATTGTTTAATATAAAAAAGGAGTAAAATTATGTCAGGCGCAAAAGAAACCCCAAGACAGAAAATGATCGGTATGATGTACCTGGTCTATACTGCCTTGTTAGCTATGAATGTCTCGAAGGACATCTTGGATGCCTTCGACACAGTGAATAGTGGTGTTCAGACCACAAACATTACACTTTCGAATCAGATTAATCAGAAATATGCTGCCTTTGAAGAACAGTATGGCTTGGATCAGGAAAAAGTCGGTCCTTATTGGGAACAGGCTCAAGCCCTGAGAGAGGAAGCTACCGACCTCATCAACTACGTCGAGGCCCTCAAGTGGGACTTGGTGAAGAAGATTGAGGAGAAGGATGCCACTACTGCTCTCACCGAAGGTCTGCTGAAATCTGCTGACACTGTCCGCAATGGCCGTAAGATTTACGACATCAACACCTCGAAGGTCAAATCGAGAGACAACTACAACAAACCTACTGCTTATATGATGGGCGACCCCGAAGGTCCCAGCAGTGGCGGTAAGGCCTATGAACTCTCAGAGAAGATCAGACGTTTCCGTGGTGAAGTGGTCAAAGCTATGGGACCTCAACACATCCACGAAATCGGCTTGATTACTGACAGTATCTATGGAACGAAAGCTTATCTTGAGGAAAACGGCTATAAGGATGCCCAACTTAAGAGACTTCCGCTTGAAGGTGAATATTATGGTGCTAAAATCGGCTACTATCCAGGTGTGACCGACCCGGTGCAAGACAGCTGGGAGTACCACAACTTCCATCACACGGTGTTGGTTGCTGACGTCACCTTGTTGAACAAGATCATCTCCGAGGCTGAAACTGCCGAGTTGAATGCTATCACTCAATTGATGACCAACATTCATGCCCAAGACTTCACCTTCGATGAGATTGGTGCCCGTGTGTTTGCTGAAAGCGGCTATCTCCTGTCAGGCCAAACCTATAGGGCTCAGGCCATGGTGACTGCTTGGAAGAACTCACAACTGACTGCCCGTGTCAAACTCGATGGCGGTGCTGAAAAAGAATACACCAGCAATGCCCAAGGCGTGATTCCGTTGGAATGGAACGTCGGTGTTGGTTCGCACAAATACACCGGTGTTATCGACATGTTGGATCCTGCCACCAATCAGATTGAAGAATTCCCGTTTGAAGGTGCCTTCACTGTGGCTCCTCCTGCGGTGAGTGTTTCGGCCACCAAGATGAATGTGGTGTATCGTGGTATCGACAACCCGATCGCCGTTGGTGGCGGTGTCGGAGGTGAAATCAATGCCTCTGCCAGTAGCGGTTCATTGACCAGAACGGGTAATGGAACTTACAACCTGCGTCCTGGCGAGGCCAGCGAGGTGACCATCAGTGTGACTTCAGGTGGCTCCAGCCTTGGCAGCATGAAGTTCCGTGTGAAAGACCTGCCGAAGCCTGTGGCTCTCATCCGTAACGTGGTGAACGGCCAGGTGTCGAAGAGCGCTCTGCAAGCCGCTGGTCGTGTGGAGGCAGAGATGAAGGACTTCGACTTCGACGGTGTCAAGTATGATGTGGTTGGTTATACCTTCCGTTACAAGACCAAGAGCGGTACCACCAAGGAAGCCAAGGCTAGTAGCGGTAGCTTTACTGATGAAATCAGAAATGCCATCAGCCAAGCCAATGTTGGTGATATGTTCGTGTTTACCGCCATTCAGGTGCGTGGTAACGACGGCAAGACCAAGACCATCGAAACGCCTATCGGTGTTGAAATCAAGTAATGTACTATTTAAACCTTTATAAGATGAAAAAGACACTTGTTTCCATGTTGACCCTTGTGGCGCTCTTCGGCAGTCTGTGCTTGAATGCCCAGACAACCGACATCAAGCCGCCGAAGAACAGCATCCTCTCAGGCCAACAGCAAATCATGAACGAAAAGGCCCCTTCGCCGCTTCCAGTCATTGACGAGTCTAACGTCATGTGGAAGAAGACGGTGATTAGGGAAGTCGACTTCCGTCAGAAAATCAATCAAGTGTTCTACTATCCGATCAATCCGACTGAAGACTGGAGAAACCTCATCACGGTCATTTACGACGGTATCAACAGCGGTGACATCACGCCTTATCGTGTTGAGAACAACATCGATGATATGGTGACACCCTTGACCCGTGATGACTTTGAGAAGGAAAACGTCAAGATTGGCGATCCGCCGGTCATTTGGAAGGACGGTGAAGAAGTGCCGAATGAGATCGTCTTCAAGGACCGTATGATCAACGTGACGCGCTTGAGAATCAAGGAAGACTGGTATTTCGACAAGAAATTGTCGCAGTTCCTTGTCCGCATCATTGCCTTGGGTCCCATCGTTGTCGACGATGATGGCGGTCTCTCACAGGTGTGCTGGATTCCTTACGAGGAATCGCGTGACGTGCTGGCCAAGGCTTTTGCCTTCAACCGCAACAACTCGGCTCAGCGCCGCACTTATGATGAAGTCTTACAAAAGCGTATCTTCGACAGCTATATCATCAAGGAAGAGAACGTTTATGACCGTTACATCAACTCCTATGCTTTCAATATTGACGCCCTCTATGAATCAGAGCGTATCAAGAACGAAATGTTCGACTTCGAGCAAAGCTTATGGGAATATTGATGGTTTGCTAATGACAATGAAAAGGGACGCTACGGCGTCCTTTTTTTGTTGATGTCGCTTCGCGTCATTGCGAGGAACGAAGCAATCCAGATGATAAAGTTTTACTCTAGATTGCTTCGTCGTTCCTCCTCGCAATGACGCGAAGCGCGTCATACAAACAAAAAGAGCAGCAGGAAATTCTGTTGCTCTTTTAGGCGTCGGAGTGGCCCGACTCGAACGGGCGACCGCTTGCACCCCATGCAAGAATGCTAGCCAACTGCACCACACCCCGATTGCTTTTGCGGCTGCAAAGATACGAATGTTTTTTGAACTATGGTTCACTTTCCGAAAAAAAAGTTACCTTTGCACAAAATAACACTAAACTCTAAACACTAAACTCTAAACTTTAGAAAATGGAACATATTGAATGTCTGATAATTGGTTCAGGTCCTGCGGGCTACACAGCCGCCATCTACACCTGCCGCGCTGACGTGAAAACCGTCATTTATGAAGGTATGCAACCCGGTGGACAGCTCACCCAAACTACAGAAATCGAGAATTTTCCTGGCTATCCCAAGGGTATCAATGGCCCCGACATGATGGAAGACATCCGTCAACAGGCTTTGCGATTTGGTGCTGAGATTCGCGAAGGCGAAGTCACTGGCATTGATGTTAGCCAGCGTCCTTTCAAAGTGACCACTGAATACGATGGCGAGCTTTTGGCCGATTCCATCATTGTCTCTACAGGTGCAGCTGCGCGTTATCTTGGCTTACCTACCGAAGAAGAGTTCAAAGGCGGTGGAGTGTCGGCTTGTGCTACTTGTGATGGCTTCTTCTATAAAGGAAAGGATGTTGCAGTTGTAGGCGGTGGCGATACAGCATGCGAGGATGCTACTTATCTGGCTAAGCTATGCAACAAGGTTTATCTCATCGTCCGTCGCGATGTGTTGCGTGCTTCCAAGGCTATGCAGCATCGTGTGCTCAACACGCCTAACATCGAAGTGTTGTGGAAGCACCAGACCAAGGAACTCTTTGGTGAACAGCAAGGCTTCATGAAGAAGCTGAAAGGCGCAGTGCTGTATCATAGCGACACCAAAGAAGAGCGTACCATTTATGTGGATGGTTTCTTCGAGGCTATTGGTCACACGCCTAACACCGAGCCTTTCAAAGGCATCCTTGACATGGACGAGGAAGGCTATATCATCACCAAGCCAAAATCGACGGCCACCAATGTGGATGGCATTTTCGCTTGTGGCGATTGTCAGGATCGCATCTACCGTCAGGCCATTGTGGCCGCCGGAACGGGTGCCATGGCTGGTATCGAAGTGGAGAGGTTTTTGGCGGAGCATAAATGATTTTTCAGACAGAAATAAAGATTCAACCTTTAGAGCAGGCCATCTCCTACGGCGACGGTCTGCTCTTCCTAGGTTCCTGCTTTGCTGATGAAGTGGGTGGTATTTGCCGTGGCTTTGGCTTTGATGCCTTGGTGAATCCCTTTGGAGTGCTCTACAACCCCGCTAGCATTGCCCAGTCGGTTGAACGACTAGGTAGTGGCAGTCCATTCACTCATGAAGAGGTGATTTCGGTAGGCGAGGGGCAATTCTGCACATTTAGCCACAATACTGCATTTTGGCAATTCAATGAACACAAGCTTTTGGAAACGGTAAACAATGGCCTAAAAGTGGCCTGTGTGCGGTTTTTGAATGCTAAGTGGATTGTTATCAGTCTGGGCACCTCGTGGGATTTTAGGTATAAAGGAACTGGTCTGGTGGTCTCCAATTGCCATAAGTTGCCCGCCCGACAATTTGACAGGGAGTTTCTCTCTGTGGAACAGTCGGTGGGTTGCCTTGCCAAGATGCTACAAGCCCATCCCAAAAAACAATTCATTTTCACTGTGTCGCCCTTGCGCCACTTGAAGGATGGTTTGCATGAGAACCAACTGAGCAAGGCGGCATTGCTTTTGGCGGTTGACCAAGTTTGCAAACAGTTCGACAATGCGCATTATTTCCCCGCTTACGAAATCCTCTTGGATGAGTTGCGCGACTATCGTTTCTACAAAGAAGACATGGTGCATCCCACCGATCAGGCGGTTCGATACATTTGGGGACGTTTCGTTGATTTCGCCATTGACCCTAAAGAAAAGCCTGCCATGAAGGCTGCCGCCGAGTTAAAACAGATGCTGCAGCATAAGCCTCTGTTTCCGGAGAGTGAGGCTTTCAAGAAGTTTGAAATACTGAAAGAGGAGAAAATTAGCAAATTGAAGAGGTCTTTTCCGAGGATTTGTATTGAATATATTTAGTTCACAAACTTGTGGTCTACAATTTTGTGGTCCACAAAGTTGTGAACTATTAAAATATGATTTGTAATTACTTAAATAACAATTTGTTATTTACACCATTCTTTGGTAAACCAGAGCTCAAAAACAGGGTCTGAGAACACGATTCCGTTGGGCGTTTTTTCTATCAACTCTTTTTGTGTCAATACGGTCTTGATCCTTGAAATATTGGATTTTGCCCCTAAATCATAGGTGGATAGCACCTCTTTGGAGGTGAAGTCGGTGTGTACGCCTTTTGCGACGGCTTTCAGGAAGTTCATTTGGTAGGCAGTCAGACTTTCGATTTGCTGCAGAAACAGCAGTGAGTTTTGATTAAGCAGGTCTTCAACAGCAGTTTCCAATGTGGCTTCATCCGCTTTTTTTGTGGTGTTGAGCATGACATTCCATGCCAGTTGCTGAACGTATGAGGATTGGCTTTGCACTGTAGAACAAATCTTTTCGATGATGGCATCGTCAATGCTCATGTTTTTTTCCTCGAATTTTTGGCGGATGAAAGTAATCCAGTCTTCTGTAGGGATGGGTTGGAGAAACAGAATGTCGCCAAATTGGTAAAATGGCATCTTCTTGCTTTGAAAGAGATTGGCGAGCAGATGCTTTTTGCTTCCAAACAGGCAATAGGAAGCATTGCTTTGCAGTTGCCAGATGCCGCGCATTTTTTTTTGTACCTTCAGTGAGTCTGGGAATTCGCCTATCTGTTGGAACTCGTCGATGCAAACCACAATATGCTTGCCCATTTTTTCGGCCATGCGTTCAGGTAGTTGCAGGATTTCTTCTGGAGTATAGTTTTTGGACGTAATGCCTAGAGATAGGGAAAACTCGTTGTTGGGGTCGGGGCCGAAGGAAATGGTAGGTGACAATCGGACCAGGAATTCCTTGATGTTTTTCATGACGGCTTCGGCTTTGCCAGCGGTTTGTTTGAGGAGCTCGGCTGCAAATTTATTATAGAATTCATATTCGTTGCGACAGTCGTAGATGTCCATGTAAACCGTCACGATGTCTTTGTCAACTAAAGTTTGAACTTTCCTCACGAGAGAAGTCTTGCCCATTCTTCGAGGAGAGATAAGTATCACGTTCTGTCCGTTTTCAAAGTCCTGTTTGAGGCGTCTTGTCTCTTTCGTGCGGTCTGTAAAGTTGTTGCCTTCAACGGCCACGCCATAGATAAATGATTTATTCATGATGACGAATTCCTTATTATTCGCTGCAAAAATACAACTTTTTTCATTGGTTCACAAACTTGTGGTCCACAAAATTGTGAACAGTTATTGTGTCACCTATCCGTTTACATTTCCGACAACAAAAAAGGACAATCTTTCGCGCCAAATGGATGACGCTGAAAATGAATGTCCTATGTGGGTTGTTTTTACCTTTGCGAGGTATTAATTAACCTTAAAACCGACGCGCCCGATGGGATAGAACGGGGTAGGAGTAAAATGAAAAAAACAATAAATCTTTTGTTTTTATGTGCTTTATTTGGATTTCTTTTTACAAGTTGCGCCCCAACTGGTTTTGTCAGAGCTGTTGATGGAGGAACTTGGAGTTCTATTATGATTCGTGAAGACTTGACATATGACCAGGCTTTTAATGAAGTAATTGATGTTGTTGCAAGACGTTTTGAGATGGATATGATATCAAAAGACGGAGGTTATGGAAGAACCAATTGGATTTACACATGGAACACTCGTGGAAAATATATGCGGAAATACAGAACTCGTGTGATTTTTAAGTTTTCAAGTGATAGAAAAAAAGTTGATATTAAAACGGAGGCGGAGTATGGTGGAGAACCTAGATGGAAAAAAGGTTTTGATACTCGTTTGTTAAGTACTATCAAACAAGATATTTCTGGTGTTGTTGGTCGAACTGTGATGTAAAATGCGCTTCAGACAATACTATTAGGGAACAACTTTTGTGGTTGTTCTTTTTTTTGTTTTATAAATGGCGTACAAATACAAAATATCCCTACCTTTGTCCCCGAACTAAAACAGACAGAACTATTGGTAGAAACGAACTGATATAAAACTGGGCTTTACGCTCTTATTCTGATACATCGAAAATCTGGTACATTTTGGAGTAAGAATAAGGTTGCGAAAAGTTCATGTCCGTTGGGCGTGAACTGTTTCGTGCTTATTTACTCCAACGGTTTACCAGAGCCTCGATGTATAGATAAGCAAACAAAACGGTTCCGCCCGTTTTGTTTACCAAGGGTGCAAGGCTCCCCCAAAGGCAAACCGATGAACGAAGAGCCGCACATAGGAAAACTTATCAAGGCTGAACTGATCGAGCAAGGGCGTAGCATCACTTGGTTGTCCAAGCGACTCGGTTGCTCGCGGCAAAACGCTTACAAGATTCTCAACCGCAAATGGATTTACACCGATTTGCTGCTGAAAATCTGTGATATTCTGGATTATGATTTCTTTAAGTGCTTTTCAGAATGGCGGGAGAGAAGAAAGAAAACTGCTACCAAATAACCATTTTGGAAGGAATTATTTTATGCACAAAGACATACCTTTCGGTTTTATGGAATATGAAACACCATTTTCTGTTGTTGCTTAACAACCTTTGGGCAAAAGGATGATATTGTGCTAAAGTTTTGGAAGGAATCTCGGCCATGGCATCGGCCAAATAGGACAATTGATTGATTTCATCAATGAGTTCATCGGCATATCGTAGAGCGTTCTCTTCAGAGGTGTTGTAAGTAATGAACTCGATGATTTCGGCAAGGTCATCCCTGACTTGCGGCAAAATGATTACTTCTCTGATCTTCATAGTGCTTCCTAATACCGTTTTTCAATAAAGAGCTAAACTGCGAAACAGTCATGCTGCCTTCGGGTATAGTCTCGTCAACAGTCGCTAATCCAGAACTAATCAGATGTCCTAAGGCATCAAGCACCATCTGATTGCTTTCGTCGTATCTCAGAGTTATCGTTGTCATTCTTTTCTGAATTGTTTCAGCTGCAAAAGTAACAATTATTTCTGAAAACGATATTGTTTCCCAAATTATTCGTACTTTTGCCGCCCATTCCGCGACGGAATGGATTTTTTTATCACTAATACATATTTATAAATGACTGAAAACGAAAGATCTGGCAAGCGTCCGCGCACCAGAAAGCCTGCTGATGAAGAATTCCAGCAGAGAAGGTCCTTCAAGTTCTATCACCGTGACGGTGACGAGGAAGGACGCGAAGAGAGAAGTTTTGGCGACAAGCCGAGAGGTGAGCGCCGATTTGATGACAATCGTGGCGACCGCAGGTTCGACGACCGTAAGTTTGGTGACCGTCCCCGCCGCCGCTTCGACGACGAACACGGTGAAGGCCGTCGTGACGACCGCCCGCGCCGCCGTTTCGACGATGACGAGCGTCCACGCCGTCGTTTTGATGACGACAAGCCGCGTGAACGCCGTTTCCACGACAACGACCGTCCGCGTCGTAGATTTGACGATGAAGACAGACCCCGCCGCCGTTTTGATGATGACAAACCTCGTGGCGAACGCCGTTTTGACGACCGTCCTCGCCGCAGATTCGACGATGATGAGCGTCCTCGCCGTCGCTTTGATGACGACAAACCGCGTGAGCGCCGTTTCCATGATGATGATAGACCGCGCCGCCGTTTTGACAATGACGAGCGTCCACGTCGCAGATTCAACGACGAAGACAGACCTCGCCGTCGCTTTGATGATGACAGACCGCGTGGTGGCAATCGCCGCTTTGACGACCGTCCGCGTCGCGGTTTTGAGGATGAAGAAGAGCCGCGTCGTGGCCGTAAGGGCTATGTCCGCGAGAAAGACCCGCTGTACGATCGTCCGAAAGCCACTGGCGAGATCCGCTTGAACAAATACCTGGCCGACTGTGGCATCTGCTCGCGCCGCGAAGCCGATGACCTCATCAAGGCTGGCTGCGTGGAGGTGAATGGTGAAGTGATTACCACGATGGGCTATAAGGTGAAGACTGAAGACAAGGTGGTCTACGGAGGCCAGACCCTCAATCGCGAGAAGCTTCGTTACATCCTGCTGAACAAGCCTAAAGGCTACATCACCACTTCCGATGACCCGTATGAGCGTGACACCGTGATGGAACTTGTCAAGAACGCGTGCCCAGAGCGCGTCTATCCCGTGGGCCGTCTCGACAAGCAAACTACAGGCCTGTTGCTGTTCACCAACGATGGTGACTTGGCCAAGAAGCTGACCCACCCGAGCAGCGAGATTCCGAAGCTCTACCATGTCATCCTGAACAAACCCTTGACCAAAAACGATATGCTGCGCATCGCAGAAGGCATTGAATTGGATGATGGTCCAATTGCCGCTGACAATATCGCCTACGACCAGGATGATGACAGCAAGAAGAGCATCGGCATTGAACTCCATTCTGGCCGCAATCGCATCGTGCGCCGTATTTTCGAACACCTCGGCTACGAAGTGACCAAGCTCGACCGCGTGATGTTCGCTGGTCTCGACAAGTACAGACTGCCTCGTGGTGAATGGCGTTTCCTCACCGACCTTGAGGTGAACAATCTGAAGAAGATCTGAACTTGAACGATATCACTAGACAATACATCAGGGAAAACCTGAATGCTGATGTGCCGACGCTCGCCTTGAAAAAGGCGCCCGTCGGCACTGATGTTTCATTGGCTCTGCGACAAATCGAAGCACGGCAGTTGTTGCGCAAAAAAGTACCCTCGTGGAGCGAGAATGAAGACTTGCTCTTTCCAGCGCACCTCTCCATTGAGCAATGCTCTTCGGAGGCCAGCGCGCAATACAAAGCGGGATTATTACAAGGCCAAACCTTTGCCGACTTGACGGGCGGCTTGGGTGTGGACACCTATTTCATCGCACAACAATTCCAACAAGCCGACTATGTGGAGCGACAGGCTGAGCTCTGCGGCTTGGCGATGCACAATTTTGAAGTTTTGAAGGCCAATGTCAAAGTTTGGAATGAAACTGCAGAAGAGTATTTAGCTCACTGCGAACCCAAGGATTGCATCTTCATTGACCCTGCCCGAAGAGACGAGCATGGTCGCAAGACGGTATCCATCGCTGACTGTACACCCGATGTGTCTGCTTTACAAGGCAGGCTTCTTCAAAAGGCTGAGAAAGTGATGATTAAATTGTCTCCGATGCTCGATATCAGTAAGGCTTTGGAGGAATTGCACCATGTGAAAGATGTGCATGTGGTGGCCGTCGCCAACGAGTGCAAGGAACTGGTTTTCAATATTGAACGCGATTACCAAGGCGAACCTCAATTTGTCTGCGTCAATTTGATGACTTCCCAGCCTGAAGTCCGTTTCACGCAGGAGGAAGAACGCCAATGCCCAAGCCGACTTGCAGACGGTGTTTTGAACTACCTCTACGAACCCAATCCTGCTGTGATGAAAGCAGGCTGTTTCAAACTGTTGACCGAGCGTTTTGATGTTTATAAGCTGCACAAAAACAGCAATCTATATACATCTGAAAATCTGGTTCCCAGTTTTCCTGGTCGCATCTTCGAGGTGGAGGCTTGGGCACCCTATAACAAAAAAGTGAAGCAATCTCTGCTGTCCAATGTGGAGAGGGCCAGTATTGCTGTGCGCAATTTCCCGCTTTCGGTTGTGGAGTTGCGCAAGTCCTTGAAGATTGGTGACGGCGATGAGACCTATCTCTTTGCCACAACCTTGAAAGGGGAGGAGAAGGTTATCATCCGCACAAAAAAAGCCGCCTCATCAGAAGCGGCTCATGGGGTTCATAAGTAAATTGTCTTATCTCCTGTCAGGGATGCCGAACTTGGTCCACCAAGTTTGGTCATACTTCGATTTGATGGATTTTTTCACGATTTGTGTCCTGCTTTTCAAGGTGTTGAGGGCGACATGGGCTTCATCGCTCTTCTTGCGAAGTTCTTCTTGAAGTTTGTCGATTTCGGCAGAAATGGCTTCCAAACGCTTGCAGTCTTCCTCCATCTTCTGCATCACGCTTTCTTCCACGCCGGCATCGCGACCGAGACGTTGGTTTCTTTTTACGCCCGAAATGATGAGTTTTGACTTGTCGAGTTGGTCTTTAAAAATTTGGTACATAATCCGTTGAATTTATACTGTTGTTGGTTGTTCGTTTTCAAAATCGAACGCAAAGGTAGGAAAAAAATCCACAGTTTTCATAAATAATTGAAAATAAGATTATTACATTTTTAAAGCGTTGATTTTCAAAGCCGTTTGTGGATTATCAATTTTTATCGAATAAAGAAATGGCATGTTTGCACTCAATTGTACTCTGCCATTACTTCCTCCCGTTCTATCTGCTTCTCTCCCCAGTCGTCCATTTGGGCTTGCGTCCTTTTCCCCTTCTATTCATTGTATATAATCAGCTGCTAAGTCCTCAAAAAATTAACATAACAGCATATTATCGAGCAAAAATATCAGATTATTTGCTGTTAAGTGTAAAAAATAGCGACTTAACAGCAAATAATCGAAAAAAATTACGTTTCTTTGCAATATCAATCTAAAAATAACGCCATGCTGATTGGACGCAACGAAGAAAGAAGAGAACTCCTTGAACTATTGGAGAAAGACGAATCGCAATTCTGCGCCGTTTATGGGAGGCGACGCGTGGGCAAGACCTACCTTATCAAAGAGACCTTTGAGAACCATTTCGCATTTTATCACACAGGTGTAGCCAATGCCCCGAAAAAAGAACAACTGACCGAGTTTCGCGAATCGCTGCGCAAGGCTGGATTGAAGCGCTGCAAGATGCCACGCACTTGGTTTGAGGCCTTCCACTTACTTGAGATGGTATTAGAACAATCTCCCGATAAGAAAAAGGTGGTTTTTTTGGACGAGCTGCCGTGGATGGATACCCCAAAGTCACAGCTCATCAGTGCCTTGGAGCATTTTTGGAATGGTTGGGCCAATATGCGTAAAGACATCGTCCTCGTCGTTTGCGGAAGTGCCACTTCATGGATTATCAAGAAAATCATCCGCGACCATGGCGGATTGCATAACCGATTGACTGACAAGATTTACCTCCAGCCTTTCTGTATCAACGAATGTGAACAATTAGCCCAGTCACTCAAACTCAGCATGACAAGAAAAGACCTTGTGGAAACCTATATGATCTTGGGCGGCATACCCTATTATTGGAGCCTCTTGCGACGCAGTGAGAGCCTGGCACAGAATATTGACCGTTTGTTTTTTGAAGAGGACGGACGCCTTGCTGATGAATTCAATGCTCTTTATGCCTCCTTGTTCAAGCGACCTGCACCTTACATTGCCATCGTTACTGCCTTGGCAACCAAGAAAGCGGGCATGACCCGAAAAGCGCTGCTCGAAAGCACTGGACTTGACGACAATAAGGTTTTCATACAGGCGACCGAGGAGTTAGAGAAATGCAATTTCATTCGAAAGTATCAGGTCATTGGCAAGATAAAACGCGAGGCGATTTATCAACTTATGGATCATTTCACCTTGTTCTACTTCCGCTATATCGAGAATAACTACCATCACGACAACCATTTCTGGACCAATAATTTGTCTACTTCAATCCATACAGTCTGGGCAGGACTGGCTTTTGAGCGAGTGTGTTTGTGGCATTTGCCTCAAATCAAGTCTGCATTAGGTATCGCTGGAGTGATTAGCAATGCCCAATCATGGCATGTCGAAGCCACCAAAGAACATGAAGGGGTACAAATCGACTTGCTTTTTGACCGTAACGATGGTGTCATCAATCTTTGTGAAATGAAGTTTTCGGATGATGTTTATCGTATTGACAAGGAAGAAGATGACAAACTTCGGAGACGGAAATCTGTGTTTCAGGAAGTTACCAAAACCCGCAAAGCCATCCACCTTACCATGATTACCACATACGGTGTCGCTCATAATGCTTATTGGAACAACATCCAATCGGAAGTGACGATGGATGATTTGTTCAAAGAATCACGATAGTGTGCTGTTAAGTCCTTAAAAAATCGACTTAGCAGCACGATATCAAACATTTTTTGCAGATAAAATGCAGTTATGTAAGAAAAATTTCCACTTAACAGCATTTTATCGCATCTTATTTCTCATATTCTGCCATTACTTCCTCCCGTTCTATCTGCTTCTCTCCCCAATCATCCATTAGGGATTGGAGTTGTTCTTTTTTCTGTCCATAGGCCCAATACCAGTCGTTGTCGATTTTGATGTCTGGATGTTGGTCGGGACTGGCCATGATGGCGTCTTGTTCGGCAAGTTCGGCTTCCAATTTGCCGATGGCCTCCTCAAGGTGTTGGATTTCCTTGTCGACCTTACGGAGCTTGGCGTCAATCTGCTTCTTGCGCTCGTAATTGATCTTGTTCTGCGAGACAGGTTCGGCGGCGGCTTTCTGAGGTTGTTGTTTTGCAGCAATCTCCAACTCTTTCAAGTGGCTGAGATTCTTTTGCTCCAGGAAATCATAGATGTCGCCGATGTATTCCTTGATGTTCGGCTTGCGGAACTCGTAGACCTTGTTAGTCAAGCCTTGCAGGAAGTCACGGTCGTGGGAGACAATGATTAAGGTGCCGTCGTATTGGATTAAGGCGTTTTTCAAGATGTCCTTGGAAAGCATGTCCAAGTGGTTGGTAGGCTCGTCGAGGACCAATAGGTTGGTCGGGAAAAGCAGCATCTTGGCCAAGGACAGACGGGCTTTCTCGCCACCCGAGAGCACTTTCACCTTCTTGTCGATGTCGTCGCCACGGAAGAGGAACGAGCCGAGCAGAGCCTTCACTTTCAATCGCATGTCGCCAACGGCCACATCATCCAGGGTCTCGAATACGGTCTTGTTCATGTCAAGCATGTCCTGCTGGTTCTGGGCATAATAGCCAATCTTTACCTCGTGACCCAATTTCACCTCGCCTTCATGGTCGAGCACACCGCAGATGATTTTCGACAGCGTGGACTTGCCTTCGCCGTTGCGTCCCACAAAGGCTATTTTCTCACCCCTCGGAATCAGCAGGTTGATGTCTTTGAGGATAATTTGGTCGCCGTAAGACTTGCCAACATGATTCAGCTCTAGTGTAACCTTGCCCGAATGTGGCGCAGGCGGGAACTTGAAGTGGATGGCCGTGCTGTCAATGTCGTCGATGACAATCTCATCCATCTTCTCAAGCAGTTTCACGCGGCTCTGCACCTGCTTGGCTTTGGTCGCCTTGTAGCGAAAACGCTCGATGAACGCCTCAATGTTCTTGATTTCGCGCTGCTGGTTCTCATAGGCCGAGCGTTGCATGTCGACACGCTCCTCGCGCAGGCTGACATAATCGGAATACGGCACTTTATAGTCATAGATCTTACCATTCGAGATTTCCACCGTGCGGATGGTAATATTGTCCAAGAAGGCGCGGTCGTGCGACACCATCAGGATGGCACCGTAATAGGCTTTCAGGAAGCTTTCGAGCCATTGGATGGACTCGATGTCGAGGTGGTTGGTGGGCTCGTCAAGAAGGAGCAAATTGGGCTTTTTCAGCAGAATTTTGGCCAGTTCCACGCGCATCTGCCAGCCGTTGCTGAACTCGCGCATGGGGCGCAACATATCCTCGTGGCTGAAACCCAAGCCGACCAGAATCCTTTCCGCTTCGCCTTCGATGCTATTGCCACCAAGCAAGGCCAGGCGGTCGTTCAAGTTGTTCAACTTAACGATAAGCTTCTCATATTGCGGGCTTTCATAATCGGTGCGCTCGGCTAGTTCCTGCTGCAGTCGCTCCACATCGCGTTCCAACTGATGGTATTCATCGAAGGCGGAAAGCGCTTCATCCAAAACGGTTTTCGTGCTGTTTACATTCTTCTCCTGAGGCAGATAGCCGATGGTAACGCCTTGCGGGATAATGACATCGCCTTTTGAAGGTTGTTCCAATCCACAGATAAGCTTCAGCAGCGTGGTCTTGCCTGCACCGTTTTTGCCCACCAAGCCAATGCGGTCCTTCTCCCGAATCAAAAAGGAAATGTCGGTGAAGAGGTCCTCACCGGTAAAGTGCATGCTTAAGTTTTGGATTGAAATCATCGCTTGTCGATTTGAGCGGCAAAGGTAAGGTTTTTTGGGCTTCGCTCAACGGGAAAGCACGAATCGTCGTGTCACCGATCCGTTATCCGACATGATTATCACCCAATACAAACCATCTTCAAACCTCGACAAATCGACCTGCAAAGCATCACTGTTGGTCTCTTTGCTAATTAAGGCTTGTCCCAAGGCATTGTAAACCATCACCTTTTGCAGCCCCTCCAATTCGATGGTAATAAGTCCACTGGTAGGATTGGGATACAACTTAAGCGAAGATTCAAGGTTTTCTTCTGTCGAGGTGAGGTCGATGGAGACATAATTGAGTTCGGGGTCGTTCAAAGAGGCGGCATAGTCCGACTCGCAGGTCTCGCCGTCATCGGCCAAATAGAAGGCCGTCAAGCGGTAATAGACATCCTCGTGGTCATCATCGGCAAGGTTGTCGTGGTATTCATAATAAAGCTGGCTTTCTATGGCAGGAATTGTTGCCACTTGTTCATAATCCGTATTGTCGAACGAGCGATACAGGTTATATTGCTGCAAGATGTAGCCTTCCTTGTCGAGTGCCATGTCGCGTCCCGCTTGGTTGGTGACAAAGGCGCGTAGCATCCAGGTGTAGTACATGTTGAAGGTATGCATGTCAGTCCAGGTCTCACCGTCCAACGACACCCAGCGCCCGTTGGCATCACCCATGTCTTGGCAAGCGGCTGCTGGTCGCGACAAGCCTTGCTGCCCGATGACAATCCAAAGCGGCTCGTTTTCTGGAATCTCGAAAGCTGGACTAATGGTTTCCTCATGCCAGGCTTGGGCATTGGTCAAAGTCATGTTTTGGGAGCGGACCAAGGTGCGCGGTGCCGTGTCGCCACCGACATAAACCCAAAGTTGGTAGGTGCCTGCGCCCACATCGAAAAGCGACACTTCCTTCAAATAAGTCCCAACAAAGTCGGTCAAGTCCTCGGCATCAAAACGGATGGCCCAGAAAATGCGCGGCTCATCATTACCACCTAAAGAACGCTTGAAGACACCATCATCATGATAGAGCCATTGGTTGATAGGCTCGGGACGCTCGCCCCAAGAAATCAAGGCACCATGGTCGTTGTCGTCCTCGTAATAGTTCGTGCCGTCCAATTTCACAGGCGGGTCGCAATAGGCTGGGAAAACGGCCAAGGTACACACCTCACACGACATGGAATAATAGGTGCCGTCCGTTGGACCGTCATACACCAAGCGCAGGCAATACTCCACCTCGCCATGTAACTCCACAGTCTCATCAACGAAGGTGCTCTCCTCGATGAAACCAAGGAACTGACCATCGCGGAACAACATGACACCTAAGAAATCTCCTTCAGGGTATTCCCATGACAATTGAATCCCCTCGTTATGCAAAGTCCAAGTCAGAGCAGAAACTCCCATGTAGTCGGAACACGGGCGATAAATCCATTGGAAGGTCTTCCATTCACAGGTGTCAGACAAGTAAACGGGTCTTACCTGAGCTGTGCAAGTGTCGCCTTCAGTCAAATTGTTGATATCCAATTGGAAAGAAGTGTGGTTGGTCTGCCCCATGGCTTCTCCATTCAACATGATTTCAAAATGCTGTAAATCGCGAGTCTGTGCTTCTTCTAAAGACCAAATCGCCCAACCTGTGGAAGAGACATATAGACTGTCGACGCCATTTGTCGCCTCCATCAGCTCCACTTGGATTTGGGTCGGTTCGAAAACGGAGAGGGCTGAATCTGAGACATAGTCCACAAAGCCGTCGAGATGTATCCTCAAATCATATTCGTCGCGGTAGACTGTAGGCAACATGAGATGTCCATTGGCATCCAAAGTCGCCTGATAGTCATTGCCTTGACCATTGTGAGAAGAAAGCGTCACTGTGGCACCAACTGGGGACAAGCCCACATTGGTGGTGACATCAAGGACAAAATTGGTGGTCATGTCATGGTCCAAGTAGGCCGACCAAATGGTGTCGGAAATGTCGCCGCCATCGTAGTGGCAGCTCACGCCCCAGCGGTATTTTCCCCACGGAAGACTACTCCAATTCATGTCCATAAACACCGTATCGGTCAGATGGGAAGCCATCATCACGGGCTCTTCTTCGAAACGGCTTCGAAGCAGTTCGAAGTATTGGAAGGAGCGCGTCGTTTTCGTACTGTCCTCCTGATAGAAGCGGATGCAGTCTACAAAGAAGCAGTCGTCGCCCACATCGGTAGAGGCGTCTTTGACATAATCCCAGCGGAACACATGCTCGCCAACGGTGATATCAAACTGATGCTCGGTCCAATCCTCTTCGCCTGCACATTCCATTTTCTTTACACCATCAAGATAGAATCGGCCCATGTCCCAAGGGCTTTCCGATGAAATCTTGCTATAGAAACTCATTTGTCCTTCCAAAGGCACATAAACGGAAACCTCGATTTGGGAAATGCCGTTTCCAACACCTTCGCAGCTCGACTTCATGCAAAACTCGCCTTCGTAGGCATTGACGGTGTCAATTGCCCAAGGATGGTCACTTAGGTTGTTGTTCCAAGGGAATCGGCTGAAGTCACCTGTCTCAAAGTCCTCAAAAAGCATCGGGTCATGCATCGACCAACTGATGCGTACCAAATCATCGGTAAACTGGCGTGCTGCCACATATCGGACTGGGAGACCCCGATCGCGCAACGAGTAAACCGTACCGTTGACAGACTCTTGTGCCCAAGCCTGTTGACCTAAAACGAAAAACGCTAAAACCAATAAAACCATTGCCCATCTCTTCATCTCGCTGCCCTTTCTTATCGTTTAACAAATTTGGCCATCATCGTTCCTTTATTGCCTCTTACTTGGATAAAGTAAATGCCACTAGACAATTTGCCCACAGAAATCGGTAGCTCGCCCAACAAATCAGAACTCATTTGGGTTTCAGGTAGTATTGCGATTCCCAGGCTGTTCATCACGCTGATATTGTAAGTGGTGTTGTTGCTTAAATCTCTCACCATAACCGTTTCTTCAGCAGGGTTGGGATAAACCTTCAATTCTGTCGGGAGCGGGAGGTCGCTTTGGTATCTCATGCTTACTCTACCTTCTTGGGTGATAAAGAGATGCAAATCTTCCACCAAAGGTTGGTTGGGAGAGAGGATGATTTCTTCGCACATCCCTCGGCCATAGCGTGGCAAGTCGGCCATCACATAATAGGTTCCAAAAGGCAGGTCGTTGAAGCTGAAATGACCCTCAGGGCCAGTCAGGGCAAAGCCCAAGATGCGTTGTTTGGTGGCATTGAGCAAGAGCACGCCGACATTCGACAAACCATCGGAGCAATAGCTTACATCACTACCTTCCTGCAACCAAGGTTGGCAATAGAAGTCGCGCGCCTTGAAAGTCCAATCGGGATAGTCGAACACTCCGCTGATGAGGCCGTTGCCCGTATGGAAGCCAGGCTCCATAAGGGGCAGGTCAATATCCACATCGTAGGCATCGCCATCTACCTCAATCATGTTTGACTCGTTCCATTGCAGGTCGCCGAGATAATAGCAGCCGCCCGCCTCAGCGTCCAGAGTGTCGGGGAAGGCGTACAAGATATAGGTGTCGGGCAACAAGGCGTCGAATCTGAAGAAGCCTCCATCATCGGAAATCGTTCGATAAAATCCAGAGACAAAGGGATTGTCATCGCTCAAAGCGACGGCAACCACTTGAGTGTGAGGTCGCATAATTCCACCCGACCAAGTGTGACCTTCAAGGGCATAGTCCTTAAACAACTCGAAACGCACTGTATCTGATGAATGGCCACATAACGACCAAGCCTCGAGTATTATCTTGACAAAGCCCTGCTCTATGTCCCTCTCACCTGGATAATACAGGGTGTGTAGTGCCACCGCATCCTCAAAATGTCCATCTCCCATTGAGGTCCATCGAAGTGTGTCATAATACTGGGCCTCAGCTTGGTCGAGCGACAACGGGCGATTAATGCCACTATAGCTGTCTTCGCCTGCAAACACTTGTATAGCTTTGTAGAGACTGAGCGTCAAGGCATCTGTTTTGGTCACGCCATTGCTGGTCACGCGCAAAGTCAGTGTCACCTCACCAGTATCGTAGTCCTCATCAGAGGGGAAATAGGTGGTGCTCAGTGCTGTCGAGTCGGAAAACATGCCAGAGCCTGAGGTCTGCCAAATGAAATTGCTGTAGATATAAGGGATGTTCGCGTCGTTAATGGAATATCCAGATGGTGAGGCACAAAGGAAATCATCTTGACCAGCATAAGGATAATAAGTCGCAAAAGCGTAGGCACTTTGTCCGACCGAGGCGTACACATCGGGATTGTAAGGACGGTCGCAGGCCATAACAGCAACATTTTCAGCTTGTTGAGGGTTGAGAAGATAGGAATTGCCGGTGATGCCATCAATATGGTTGGCGAATTTGTAGTAGTTGAAATCGCCATAAAACAGCACATAATGGTCAATGTCACGCTCCTTGTTCTCGTCCCACGAAATCAACCATTTGTTGTTTACAAACTGTTTCTTCACATTGAATGGCGGTGCAATGGGCGCTGTGGTGTCGCACTCGGTCAGGTAGTTTTCATAAACAATTGTGCCCAAAGCAGGCGTGTCATGTCCGTCGAGAATAACGGATTCAATCTCGGCTGTGCTTTCGGCATCCCAATAGTTGCCGCGCATGTCGATGTCTTGAGTCGCGACATTTGCAAAGAGTATCGCGTCTTTCTTGTAGTGCAGGAAGTTGTTGCCGTTCATCTGCGACTTGTCCGAGGGGAAACTCACGATTCTTTTCTTTGCCTCGCTGATGGTATTGCCCACGAAACGCATCGAACCCGCTGTCATCAAATTGGAAATGGTCAATTCATTGTCAAAGAAGGTATTATGTTCAAGGTCAAGATGGCACATCCTTGTCATTCGGACGGCTTCATCGTTGCTCCAAAACACATTGTTGCGGATGATGACCGAGTCCATTGCTGCTTTCAAGCCAAATGAGGAGTATCCCGAGCCGCCTTCCGGCAAGTCCGATGAAATCAGGTTGTTTTCTATGAAGTTGGTCGCGTCCTTGTCGGAGATGCCGCCCACGTTCTCAAAGCTGATGGCCGTGGCAGCGCCTTGGAAGCAGTTGCCTGAAATGTGGTTACGGTTGCATTTGAAGCCGTATTCTACGTTGGAAATCTCGATATTAATCTGACCTTGGTCAAAGATGTTGTTCGAAAAGATATTGTCTTCGCTGTCAGTGGCGCGGGCTTTTAATTCAATGCCAGAAACGCATTGGAAAAAGAAGCAGCTGTCGACCAAGAAGTTGTTGCAGTCCACAAGCTCGATGCCTTTGCCCGCATAGTAGTTATTGAACGTGCAATGGCTAACGACTACATGATTGCTGGTCGAAGCGTTCAAGGCGGTCAGGGCGCCCACGACTTCGACATGTGACATCCTCACGATGTCTTCCTCGGTGATATTTTTCAGCTGAATGCCAGCCCAGTCGTGAGAAATTTCATAGCAGAGCAGATAAATCGAGTCGTTGCGTTGTCCTTCAAGCAGGAGGTTGCCACCGTCGACGCGCAGGTAGGCGGATTGCCCGAAATACACCTTCACACCGCCTTCCACACGCAAAGTGCCGCCGTTCTGCACCGTCAGCGACTCATTCACCCAATACACTGAATCGCCGCCCAGCTTCGGCAAAACCAGCAACGAGTCAATCTCGCCGTTGATCGGGACGTAATGTTGCGCCTCGACCCACACGCCCTGCGCTAAGAGGAGCAGGAGCAAGAGATGCCGTATGTGCTTGAGCGGTTTCATGGTTTAGAAATAATAGATCAAACCCAATCGGAAGTCCCACATCCGCATGCGCATGTCGAAGGGGAAGTCGGCGCGATACAATGAACCGCTGGTCACGCGGTAATGCACCTCGGGTACGAATTCGATGCGGTTGGCTACCTTCCAAGCGACACCCAACCCGCCATAATAGGAGAATCGAGTAGATTCAACTTGTTCCTTGTTGATGGGAGTATGGAAAGGCGGCTCTGTCGAATTAAGAGAACCAGCATAATCGACCAAAAAATCCACAGAGGCACCCGCCTTGGCGAAGGCTCTAAAATGCTCCATCTTGATGAAGTCGAAGGTGGCAAAGAGCCCCACGGTCAAATAATCCAAGCGGTTGATGTCGCGATAGGCATATTGGGTCGTGGTCAGTGGGATATAGGTCGAGTCTAGGACGTATTGGTAGGTGGTGTCGCCCGTGGGGTGAACCACGTAATAAGTATCCAAGGTGTCGTTGACGTAGCAATCGCCGGAATAAACGGTCTGCTCAAGCAGGAAACGGTAACGCACAGAACGGTAACCAAGGTTCATTCCTACGCTGAGCCGGTTCTGCTTATAGCCGCCGTCAAGGCCGATGCCATACACCAAGCTCGGGGTCACATTGATAGAGCCATCTTCGGGTTTCGGCATATCGACCTCATGCTTGAATTGGGCAGCGCCCAAGCCTATCGTGGGGGTGATGAACCAGCCGTTGTTGCGGAATTTAGGCCACGGAATTTCCAGACCTCTGTATTTCACCTGATATACCGTGTCCGTCCGTACTTCGCGTTTCACTTGAACAATGGTGTCGTAACGCATCACGGTGCGGATAATCTGCAAAGTGTCGTAGATATGGATGGTTCTTTCCGTCTTGTCGACCACGGTGTCGTGTTTCTGCTTCACGACCTCGGTACTGGGTTCGACCGGTGGTGTTATTGTTACTGTTGTTGCTTCGGGTTCGTTCACCAGCTGCTGGTTCTTTCTGATTACATATTGCTTGCCGACTTTCTTGAAGCCATAGTCGGTGCCTTTAAGCAGGTCGGTCAGCACTTCCTCGACGGATTTATAGGAACAGGAATAGCTCTCGATGCGGATTTTGCTCAGTTCAGCTTTGCTGAAAGCCACGTTCAGCTCATACTCGGCGAAGAGTTTCTCCAAGGCTTTGTCCAAGGTGCACGACTTGACCGAGAACGAAATCAATGGGTTGAACGTTTGGGCATATGAGCGTTGGGGAAGAGCCAAGGCCAAGAAAAACAGGAACAATAGTGGCAGCCATCGCAACCCCGTTTTTCTTTCCTTTTGTTTGTCAAGAGATATATTGAGAAGAGGGTATTCCATTTCCAAATGAGTTCAAAATAGGCCGCTAAGATACGACAAAAAAATGAGAGGGCTCTCATTTAATTGAAAAAAGAAACTTGGAAATGGATTTCGATTAGCGAATCTGGTAGACTTCGCCTTCCTTCGTGACGGTCACTTCCGACACAAGGGCTATGGTCTCAAGCACCTCGTCGATGGACTCGTCATCGGAGAAACGGGCGGTGAGTTTCTTGGAGGCGCACGACTCGCCAAGGTCGATTTCAACCTTGTAGATGTACTCTAACGCTTCGACGATCTTCGACAGCTTCTCGTTGTTGAATACCAGCACGTGTTCAGTCATCAGTTCATCTTCCTTCACTTCGGAATAGGACATTGTCTTCAGTTCGTTGGCAGTGCCATTCCACACGCCGCGTTCGCCCGGGTTGATTTCCGTCACTGACAGAATGTTGCCCTTTTTGTCGAAGGCAGTCATCTTCACCTTGCCCGTGTAGAGGTCGAGGGTGTAACGCTCGGCGTTCTTTTCAGCATTCAGCAGGAAGCTGGTACCCAGCACTTCAATGTCCACATTGTGGCAATGGAGCACGAAAGGAAGGACTTCGTTTTTGGCGACATCGAAATAGGCAACACCATCGAAGTTGACGGAACGGTCAGACTCGGCAAAATGCTTGGTATAGCTGAGCGAGCTCTCGCTATCGAATTTGACCGAAGTGTTATCAGGAAGGATATATGACGACTCGTTTTGTCCGTTGTAGGCGTAAGTCACGGTTGAATTGAAGTTGTTGCGTACCAAGAAGCCCACGAACAGGGCGATGAGGAAGGCGGCGGCCACGCCGGAAACATATTTGTAGTTGCGGCGGAGCCATGGCATCTGCACCACCTTGGTCTCAGTCTCCTCGACAGCATCAATCTTGGCATTGACGGCATCAAGGGCGGCTTCCACATCGGCCTCGTCAAGCTCGGGCATGGCGAAGTCGGTGAGGTTCCACACCTCATACTGATCCTTTAATGCCTTGAAATAAAGACGATTCTCTTCAGACTCGGCCACCCACAAAAGCAGTTCATGGGCTTCCTCAGCCGAGCATTGCCCGTCCAAGTAGCTCATGATTAATGCCTCATATTTGTCGTTTGCCGAGTACATTTCTATCGTTTTTATCTCATCAATTCACCTAAAAGACTAACAACTTTGGTTTTACCCTTAGTCGGGAAAAGAAAATTTTTGGAAATTAATTTAATAAGTAAATGAGCAAATATAGTTTACATAAAAGGCAAAAGAATTTGGCCATCAGTTATCAGCCATCAGCAGTCAGCCTTGGTGCTACCGAGCTGATAGCTGACGGCTGATAGCTTACAGCCAATAATACTATACATTATTTTTGAACGATTACTTAATGTGGCCTAAATTAATGTGGCCCTTCGACCCTTCGATGGGCCTCAGGGACCGCAGGCTCAGGGACCACAGGAGTGTTACAGATATTCTTTCAGCCCTTCCCTGAGCTGTTTTATGGCGGCACTCATGTGCGCCTCGACGGTTTTTTGCGACAATCCGAATTTTTCCGCGATTTCGGCATATTTCAGTCCGTCGAAACGGCTGGCCAGGAACACTTCGCGGCGCTTATCGGGCATGGTGGCCAAGACCTTTTGGTAGGAGGCTTCCAAGTTGTTGGACTGCAAGGTCTCCGAGGGGTCGTTGGCATCCGAATCGTCGGTGTAGATACGCTCGTTGACATCGGCATGGGTGCGCTCCTTATTAATAAAGGTGATGGCCGAATTGCGCACCGCACGCAGCATGTACGACTCAAACGAGGTGTTGAAAGTCAGTTTTTCGCGACTGGTCCACAGTTTAACGAAGAGGTCTTGAACAATTTCTGCCGCTTGGTCGCCGTCGCCTACAAAGCGGACACAAAAACGGGTTAAAGGCGAATAATAACGACGGAAAATCTGGTTGAACGACTCTCTGTCGCCTCCTTTCATTTTGTCGATAAGAACCTTAAGCTCGTTTTCGTTCATTAATTAATAATGGTATTAATGCCAAAGGCAAAACTGGCTGCAAATGTACGCATTTTTATGTAACAAAATACATTTTTATATTTAATTATTTATCAACAACTTGCAGTTGGTATTGTGACTTTTTGAAGAAAATTAATGCGAAAAACGAAAAGAAAATCTTTTCTGATTGAAAAAAGTTGTATTTTTGCAGTCCGAAAAAAATGAGAGTTAGTATCTAACTAAAAGATATCGAGAAATGTACGCAATAGTAGAAATCGCAGGACAACAGTTCAAAGTTGAGAAGGGACAGCAGATCTTCGTCAACAGGCTGCATGAAGAAGAAGGAAGCAAGGTTTCTTTCGACAAAGTGTTATTGATTGGAAACGACGGTTCGACCAAAATAGGAGCCCCGACGGTAGCCGGCGCCAGTGTCGAAGCCACGGTGATGCAGCACCTCAAAGGCAACAAGATTATCGTTTTCAAGAAGAAGAGAAGAAAAGGATATCAGACTTCTAACGGTCACCGTCAGTATCTGAGCAAGATC
>JAFRRE010000013.1 GCA_017428285.1 Bacteroidales bacterium
GACGGGCAAGAAAAGCGTCTATGTCACCCACTCGCAAGGCGGTCGCGTAGGCTGGGCCACCGATGCCACCAACATCGCGGCTATCGTGGCCGTGGAGCCGGGTTTCGCCCCGATGGTAGGCTCGCCCGAGTACAAAAAGTTTGTCGAAGCCAAGGTGCCGATGCTCTTCCTCTTTGGCGACAACATCATGAACGGTCCTGAAGACATCCAATCCACGGGGTTCTGGCAAATGGTGCTGAACCAGTGCCGCGACTTCGCCGAACACTACAACGCCGATGGTGGCGATGCCACCGTCATCCACCTTCCCGACCAGGGCATCCACGGCAACAGCCATTTCATGTTCCAGGAGATGAACAACGCCGAGATTGCAGACCTCATTGCAGGGTGGTTGGAGAATCATAAATTGTAAGCATCGCTGACGACATCAGGCGGGCGAAGGTGACAAAACGAAGCACTTTGGCCCGCCTTTTTGCACTTTTGACGGCAAAGAGAAAACAATTAGCGGGATTTTGTGTAACTTTGCAGTCGTAAATCATATACACAATATGTGTTTTATATCAGAATACAGAAATACAGAAAGCCGATTTCCACTCTTTGTGCAAGGGGATTCTTTGGGAGTGTTGCGTCGTATCTCTGCCAATTCGGTGGATTGCTGCGTAACAAGTCCTCCTTATTGGCAAAAGCGTCAATACGAGAACGGGGGAATTGGACTGGAGACTTCTCCACAGGCGTATGTTGACAGTCTTTATGCGATTATCAAAGAGGTGAAGCGTGTGCTAAAGTCCAGTGGATCTTTTTGGCTGAACATAGGCGATTCTTATCACGACAAGTCATTGCAGGGCATTCCATGGCGAGTGGCATTAAAGATGATTGACGATGGATGGATTCTACGCAATAACGTAATTTGGAACAAGCATAAAGGCGGACTTAGTCCCAATCCTGACAGGTTCGGTTCTGTATTTGAGTACTTCTTCTTTTTCGTAAAGAGTGACAAATATTACTTTGATGCTGATTCTATTCGCTCAAAACCACGTCAAGCTATTGTCAAAAATGGAGCTGTTATTTCTGCAACAGGCGTGAGCGGTATTAGGTATAAACGCCAAATAGAACTTTCGACAAGCCTTTCCGATGAAGAGAAGAAACAGGCAATGGATCAGTTAGAAGGCGTACTTGCCCGCATAAAGCGTGGAGAAATTTCTGATTTTCGAATGGTCATTCGAAACGAGCAACGCACCACTCATTCGGATTCAACAAAGTTGTCGGGACGTGCAAAGGAACTTAAGGACAAGGGGTTCTATTTCCTGTTCTATAACCCTAAAGGAACAATGCCTAATGACGTGTGGGACATTATCCCAGAAGACACCCAACACAGGAAATTGCACTTTGCCCCATATCCAGAGGAACTATGTGTGATACCTATTAAATCTACTTGCCCAAAAAATGGCATTGTCCTCGACCCATTTAGCGGTACTGGGACAACCATGAAAGTGGCATACGAACTGGGGAGAAAATCTGTAGGAATAGATTTGTCAAATGAATACATAAAATTAGCTAAACAGAGGATATGTCAAGAGTCAGGGAACTTTTTACCTTTTCAATAGAGCGAGACGATGTAAAATGGAAAAGCTTGGTGAAAAACCAGTTGTGCCGCTATTCTGGAAAGCGCTGTTTCAAAGTTCGTAAGAGCCAAGCCAACGTTTCTATTGGCACCTGCACCGTCCAGTATGGGACAGACAACAAAGATGTTATCATCTGTCCCCATCGCTTACTTGAACGCAAACAGATTTTCACGGATTGTCTACATTTACTTACCAGTCATCAGCCAGGAAACGAACTACACTTAATTTCAGAAGTAGCCATTCCTGGAGGCAGTGTTGACTATTTTTTGGTTTCGACCAATTCTGACCGTAAGGTAAAAGACTTTGTCGGAATAGAATTACAGACAATGGATACGACAGGTACTTTGTGGCCAGAACGAGAATTAGCCTTACAAGAATTGGGACTGAAAAAAGGTGTGCCTACTTCCGATAAGAGTTATGGAATGAACTGGAAGATGACGGCAAAGACCATACTTGTACAGTTACATCACAAAATTGATACTTTCAAAAGTATTAACAAACATCTTGTTCTCGTTGTACAAGACTATCTGCTCGACTACATGAAAAAGGAATTTGCCTTTGGAGGTGTCAATGCACAGCCACTGATTGGAGATTCCATGCACTTTCACTCATACAAGTTAAAGAAAGAAGATAAAGACTATAAACTGATTCTTGACAGCCGTTGCAGTACCGACAGCGAAGGTATCTCAAAACTTTTGGGACTAAATGCTAATGCGAATATAGGATTTGAAGAAATAGCAAAAATACTTGAATCAAAGATTTCTGATGCTACAGTTTTTTCTGTAGCTTAGATGAGAACATTGTATTTTCGGCAAAAAGTGAAAACATCCCCGAAATCCGTGAAACACGGGCTTCGGGGATTTGGCGTATTTTTGCAGCGTAATCAAAATCTCATCAAAAATGAAAAAACTGTCAATCATCGCAGCATTGGCCATGGTGAGCCTCTTCGGCACTTCGGCCTGCGCACAAAAGAAAGGAGAAAACATGAACAGCCTGAACGACAAGAAAACCCTCGTGGCCTACTTCAGCTGGAGCGGCAACACCGAGGCTGCGGCGAAATACATCGCCCAACAAACCCATGCCGACCTCTTCGTCATCGAACGCGAAGCGGCCTATCCCACCGACTACGACCCTTGCACCGAAGAGGCCAAGGACGAAAAGGAACGCGGCGACCGTCCCGCCATCAAAGGCTCGGTGAACAACTTCGACCAATATGAAGTGGTGTTCGTTTGCGTCCCCGTGTGGTGGTACACCGCCCCGATGCCGGTCTATTCCTTCCTCGAAAACTACAACTTCGAAGGCAAGACCGTCATCCCGTTCTGCACGGCCTACAGCGGCCCGTCGTCCACGCTGAAAGACATCGTCAAGGCAACGCCCAAGAGCGACCACCGCGACGGCATCTGCGTCGTCACCAAGGAAATGGGTGGCCAAGGCATGGACAAGAAACAAGGCCAAATCGACAAATGGCTGAAGGAAATAGGTTACTGACTAACCACAGAAAAGTCCAAAACCAACAGCTTACCCCTCACCATGACCACGCAAGCCCAACCCGACGACCGACAGCAAATCCAGCAGCTCTATGAGACCATGTACCAAGCCATGGTGGCCAAGGACACGGCAACGCTTAACCGTGTCTATGCCGACGAGATGGTGCTCATCCACATGACGGGGATGCGCCAGTCGAAAAAGGAGTACATCCACGCCATCGCCGACGGCACGCTCAATTATTTTGCCGCCCAACACGAGCAGATGGACATCAAAATTGATGGCGACCATGCCACCATGACAGGGCGCAGCCGCGTGACAGCAGCGGTGTTCGGCGGCGGGCGCAGCACTTGGCGGCTGCAACTACGATTCAAGCTTGTCAGGCGTAATGGCCAATGGCTGTTCACTGAGGCAAGTGCTGGGACATACTGATAATGCCTACCAATGCGGAAGCAACAGAAAGTCCTATTTATCAATTCAATTTTTAAAATAAACACTGCAAAATGATAATATTATGAAATACACAAATCTAGGAAAGACAGACATCCAGGTGTCGCGCATCTGCGTGGGCTGCATGTCGTACGGGAAGCCGACAGAGGACTTCCATCTTTGGACGCTTGGCGAGGATGAGACCAGACAAATGGTAAAACACGCCCTTGACTTAGGCGTCAACTTTTTCGATACCGCCAACTGCTATTCGCATGGCACAAGTGAAGAATATCTTGGGTCGGCCATCAAACAACTTGGGGTAAAACGCGAGGATGTGGTTTTAGCTTCAAAAGTCTATTTCAACGAAGGTTTCCTTTCGCGTAAGGCC
>JAFRRE010000170.1 GCA_017428285.1 Bacteroidales bacterium
AAACGTAATCTTCGATTATCTAAATAAAGTAGGCGAATCGGTGGTGGCTTTCCGCGAAGATACTATAATAAAGGTGCATGTCCATACCTTCACACCTGGAGTGATTCTCAACGAGATGCAGAAATACGGTGAGTTCCTGACGATTAAAATCGAGAACATGGCACTGCAACACCACCAATCGACCAACCAAAACAACGCCTCGTTCAAGCTGCCTTCCAAACCTTACGGCATCGTGACAGTGGCCTCAGGCGAAGGGCTCATCAATGCCTTCCGCGAGTTTGGCACCGATGAGGTGATTGCGGGCGGTCAGACGATGAACCCCTCAACGCAAGATTTCCTCGATGCTTTTGCACGCATCAACGCGCAACACATCCTCGTGTTCCCCAACAACAAGAACATCAAGATGGCCGCCGACCAGGCTGCCGAACTCTATAAAGACGCTGACATCCATGTAATTCCGTCGACCACCATCGGCGAAGGCTACTATGGCATCGGCTCCATCGACCGCGACAACCCCAATGTGGAAGAGGTCATCGCGAGCGTCACGGAAACTATGCAATCCGTGGTGACTGGCATGATATCCACAGCCATCCGTGATGTCGAAGGCGACCAAGTGAGCGTCCACACAGGCGACTATGTGGGCTACAGTGGCAAGCAAATCCTTTCCGACAGCCCCGACCGTGAAACCGCTGCCAAAGAACTCATTGAACGTCTTGGTGCCGCTTCGCGTGATGTGATGCTGGTATTCTATGGCGAAAGCGTGCCAACCGAAGAAGCAGAACGCCTCGTGACCGACCTGCAAACCCAATACAAAAACCTTGAAATTATGTTGAACAACGGCGCACAGCCGGTTTATGATTATATAATTGTTTGTTTATGAATGAATTTTCGACAATGACTTGTGACAATGACTATGACCGCTCCAACGTAAGTGAAAGCTGTCATAGTCATGGTCACTGATCATAGTCCAATTAAAAAAACACAAAATGCTGACTTTTTTTAGCGACACCGATTGCGACATCACTCCCAAGGAGTGTGCCGAGTATGGCATCAAACTCATCAGCATGCCGTACACCGTGGGTGAACAAGTGATTTACCCCTATATCGACTTCCAGGAATTCGACTTCCACAAGTTCTACGATATGCTTCGTACAGGCACCATGCCGACCACCAGCGCCATGAGCGAAGAGGCTTATATCCAGTATTTTGAGCCTGAATTTGCCGCTGGCAACGACATCCTTTATGTGCATTTCTCTTCGGGCACCTCCAACACCTTCACCATCATGAGACAGGCTTTGGAAAAACTGAAGCAAAAATACCCCGAGCGCAAGTTCTATGAGATTGACACACTGGGTATTACGGCACTGTCGTACAATGTGGTCCTCGAAGCCGCCGATTTGTACAAAGCGGGCAAGACCGCCGAGGAGATTGTGGAATGGGCCAAGGTGGAAGTGCCGAAGTTCCCGATGTACTTCTTCGCCGACGACCTGAAGTTCTTCCGTCGCAGCGGCCGTGTGAGCGGTCTGGCAGCCACCATGGGAGGCTTCATTGGTATCCGTCCCATCATTTACCTCGACAACGAGGGCAAGATGGTCTCCATCGGCAAAGAAACGGGTCGTGCCAAGGCCATCGCACGTCTGGTGAAGTTTGTCGAGGAACTGGGCGAAGACGTGAAAGCCCACCGCGTGGTCATTGGCCATTCGGATGCTCTCGACATCGCCGCCGAGGCCGAACGCCAACTGAAAGAGAAGTTTGGCGACGACCTGAACGTCATCATCACCCCCGTCAACCCGACCATCGGAAGTCATTGCGGCCCCAATGCCATCGGCATCTGCTTCCATGCCAAACATCGTTGATTAAAAAGCTAAGGTCCCTGAGCCCGTCGAAGGGCCGACCGAAAATGACGGTGCTTCGACAGGCTCAGCAACCTGCTTCAACTGAATAACTGAACAACTGCAAACTGAACAACTTCCATGATCACTGTCGAACAGGTACTGACCAAAAAGCAACAGAAGGAATTCCTCGACTTTCCTTTGAAGCTCTACAAGGGCAATCCCTACTACACGCCGCCTTTGTACATGGATGAGAAGAAGATCTTCCGCAAGGACTTCGTTTACAATGACATGTGCGACTCCATCCATTTCAACGCCTACAAGGACGGCAAGATGGTTGGACGCATCTCAGGCATCGTACAACGTGCCGCCAACGAAAAGACAGGCAAGAAGCAAGTACGCTTCACCCATTTCGATGTCATTGAAGATGAGGAAATCGCGCGCGAACTCTTCAAAGCCATTGAGGCTTGGGCCATCGAGAAAGGCATGAACGAGGTCGTGGGACCCCTGAGCTATTCCGACCTCGAACGCGAAGGATTGCTCATTGACGGTTTCGACTATCCTGCCACCTTCGAGGAGACCTACAACCATCCATATTATCAGACCTTTATCGAGCATCTTGGCTATCAAAAAGAAGTCGACTGGACGGGTAGCCGACTGCGCATCCCTAAGGATTACGATGGCGAGGTCGATAAGCTGGCCAAATTCGTGATGAAACGTTACAACCTGCATCTCGGACCGGCACGCAACACCAATGATTTCCTCCAGAAATACGCTGACGGCATCTTCGAGCTGCTCGACAAATCCTACGAACTGCTTTACGGCACCGTGCCTTTCACCGAAGGGATGAAGAAGATGATGATTGACAATTTCAAGCTTGTCATCGACATCAGATATGTGGCCGCCATCCTCGATGAGAACGACAAGATGGTCTGTTTCGGCCTAGCCTTCCCTGCCATTGCTGATGCCGTGCGTCCATCGGGCGGCAGACTGACTCCAACTACCTTGATTCGGTTGCTCAAAGCCTTGAAGAAGCCTGATGTCATCGACCTCTGCCTCATCGGCGTCGACCCCGAATGGCTCAACCGCGGCGTGAGCATCATCATTTCCGCCGAGATGATGAAGATGCTCAAAAACGTCATGTACGCTGAGACCAACATGAACCTTGAAGACAACTACGCCATACAGAACCAGTGGAAACGCTTTGATGAAGAGAAGATTAAGCGCCATAGGTGTTATATCAAGCAATTAGGTGCGTAATAATTCACAAAACCAACAAAACTTGCAAAACAATGTCTAAGTCCAAAGTAAAGCATGTGGCGGCACCCAACCGGGTTGCCGCCGGAAAGCGGGCCAGTTGGCCGCTTTCCCCAGCCGAAAAAGGTTTTGTGGGTTTTGCAGGTTTTGTGACAAAAAAGAAACAAGCATGATTAAAATCCTAATAGACTGTTTCGGGGGCGACCACAGCCCCGAGGCCAACGTGGACGGCGCCTTGGCAGCCATGGAAAAAATGCCTGACCTGTATCTCATCCTTACGGGTGATGAGACCATCCTGCAGAACTACCTGAAAGGCAAAACCTACGACAGTTCGCGTCTTGAGATTGTCCACGCACCCGAGGTCATCGGCTGCGAGGAACGTCCCGTCGACGTCATCCGACTGAAAAAGGAAAGCTCGATGATCAAGGCAGTGAGAATGTTGCGTGACAACGACGACATCAACGCGATGGTGAGCACGGGTTCCACGGGTGCCCTCGTGGCCGCCGCCTTGACGCGCATCGGGCGCGTGAAAGGGGTCATCCGTCCGGCCTTCTGCCCTATCCTGCCTACCATGGATGGCGGTATTGTAGGTATCTGCGACAGCGGAGCCAACGTGGAGGTCACACCCGAGCATCTGCGACAGTTTGCTATCATGTCGAGCCTATACATGAAATTTGTCTACAACATTGAAAATCCGCGCATTGCGCTGCTCAATGTGGGAAAAGAAGCAGAAAAAGGCGATGAAATCCGACAAAAGGCACACATTTTGTTAAGTGAGACCCCGGAAATCCATTTTGTGGGCAACATGGAGAGCCGCGACCTGCTGTCGGGCAACTACGATGTGGTGGTTTGCGACGGTTTCTCGGGCAACGTGCTGGTGAAGACCACTGAAGGTACCGCCTTGGAGTTGCTGAAGAAGTTGAAGAAGGACATCTATTCGAGACCTATCTACAAGCTCGGCGCCCTACTGATGAAGAAGATGTTTATGGAGGAGAAAGAGTTCATGAACTACCAGAACTACGGCGGCAGCGTGCTGCTCGGCACCTCGAAGACGGTCGTGAAAGGTCATGGCTCCAGCAAGGCGACAGCAGTGGAGAAATGCATCGAACAAGCCTACAAGATGGAAGTCAGTTCATTGTCATCGAAGATGGAAGAGATTATTATGAAGTATGAACATTATGAATATTAAATAAATAGTTAGACATGTACGAAGTAGTAAAAGCCACCTTAGCGCGTCAGTTGCGCATCGACCCAGAACGAGTCACGCTCGACGCCCAAATCAAGAGAGACCTCGGTGCCGATTCCGTCGACATCCTGCAACTGCTCATGCGTCTCGAAGACGACTATGGCATCACCATCCCCGACCAGGCCTTGGCCAAATTTGAAACCGTCAACGATGTAGTCACCTATTTAGACAACCTCAAGAAATGAAACACATTACATTGATTATCATTGCGGTATTGTTTTCCATAACCGCATTCGCACAACAAACTTTCAACACTGATTTCACCCAAACCAAGGTGATGAAAGTGTCGGGCAAAACCACCAACAAGGTCGGCCACATCGTTTTCGATGGCAAGGACCAACTCAAGATGATCTACACTGAGCCTGAAGGCGATTATTTCATCATCGAAGGCAACCTGGTGAGAATCAACATGGATGGCAAAAAAGCCGACCTCGATGCCAGCAAGGTCAAAATGGTTGGACTGCAACGCGCCACCTTGCTGAACTGTCTTTCCGGCAACTGGGAACAGGCCGCTGCCGACAACAAAGCCGAGACGACCATCACCGAGGACAATGGCTTGAAAACCATCTCCATCAAAGCCAAAGGCAAAGTGCCGAAAGGCGGTTACAAATCGGTAGAACTGACCTATCGCATCTCCGATAATAAAATGGTCAAGATGGTGCTGGAAGAGGCCATCGGCATCATCAACACCTACGAAATCAAGTGAGTAAATCACAATACAATTGAAAAGCGCACCTCGTTGAGATGCGCTTTTTTCATTCCGTTATCGGATAGGCCTCATATAGGATGTCGTGCAAAGCCGTCCTGATGTTTTGACGCGCCAACCTGTTGGGTTCGGGATCGGGATGTACGCGGTTCGAGAGGAAAATGAGCACCGTTTTGTTTTTCGGGTCAGCCCAAACGAAAGTGCCCGTAAAACCCGTATGTCCAAAGCCCTTCATCGAGCCCGATTTGGAAGCCGTACTCGAACCTTTCTTATTGACTGGCAATTTGTCGAAACCGATGCCACGACGGTTATCATTACTAGAGAAAGGCGCTCTGGTGAAATAGCGTACCGTCTCAGGTTTCAGGTATTGCACACCGTTGTAGGTGCCTTCGTCAAGAAGCATCTGCATGAGTACCGCCAAGTCGCGGGCATTAGCAAACAGACCCGCATGGCCTGCCACACCACCAAACATGGCCGCAGCTTGGTCATGCACATCGCCCCAAATCAGCTGTTTACGAAAAACCGTGTCGTTTTCGGTAGGGGCAATCTGCTCACGAATAAAATGGTTCAAAGGTTGGTAACAGATATGCCACAGATTCATGGGATGGTAGAACTTCTCGTTCAAATAGTCTTCGATGTTCTGGTTGGTCAGCTGCTTGACGATTTTCGGCATGTAATAGAAACCCATATCGCTGTAGAGGTATTTCTTCTTCCCCAATGGCGTCTTGGAAACGGAATCGAAAATGCGGTCGGCATAATCATTCACAAGGTAAAGGTTTTCCGCCACCCTGACACTATGGCTTTTATCTATCTCGTCACTATAAAAAGCCTCCATCGGACCGTTTTCGTCCACCGTCACCTTGAAAAAAGGTATCCATGCCTTCAGTCCAGCTTGGTGCGTCATGATGTCGATGAGTTTCAGCTTGCCGTGAGCCTTACCCTTCAGATAGGGAAAAAAATCGGCTAAAGTCTTGTTGAGGTCAATCAAGCCGTCGTCATACAACTTCATGATAGCCAAGGTGGAAGCGAAGATTTTGGTGCATGAAGCGATGTCATACAAGTCATCAGGCTGCACATGATGGCCGCCACCATAGGTGAATGTGCCGAAGCAAGTGTCGTAAACTACTTGTCCGTCCTTCAACGCAACAATCTGACACCCTGGATAAGCTTTCCCTTTGATGCCAGCCTTGGCCACTGAGTCCAAGCGTTGGGCATACTTCTCATCCAACTTCATTACTGGTAACGTCATGTCAGGCTCGCTTTCAACGGGAATGGGCTCATTCTGCATAAGTTGGCCTTTCACAGGTTCAGATTTCACCGGCTCTTCCTTGAACGGGAGGGTATATCTCGGTGTTACGGGAGTGCCGATGACAATACCTTCACCACATTTGAACTTCGACACGGAAACGGGCAAAGTGCCATGGGGTTCCAGCTCACCAGCCAACAGTTGCACCACAGCATCCACGGCAGGCACTTCATCCTGATATCCCACCACCACAGCTTTCACGCTGTTGTTGATGCGGAACATATCCAAAGCGTAGGGACAAGCGAACAAGTTGAGAATCACGTCGTTTTGGGCGACAAGTCTATTGAAGAAATTCACCGTGGCTTCATTGATGCCATAGTTCTTGTTGGCAAACATATTCGTTTTCTCAATGCTGACCACCACCAAATCGTAGGCTTCCAGCTTTTTCAGCCAGTCGGCGGACTTGGATGCAATCTTATCCTTTTCCACCACAAAAGATGTTGTGCTATAACCTCTCTCAATCAAGCCATTGTTCACATCGTTTTTGGTGTTGCCAATAGTCACCACTGCGATTTTCTTGTTGTTGGCCAAAGGAATCACTTGGTCGTCATTGCGCAACATAGTGACAGCCTCTTCAAACAGTTGTCGGCGCAAGTCAACGTATGACTTCTTCTTCAAGTCATTCATCAGGTTTTCAGTCGGCATGGGTTGGTAGCGGTGCAGGCCGATATTGAACTTGTAGCGCAGAATCTTCTTGCAGCTTTCTTCCAAACGAGCGGCTGCCACGGGGTCGCGCTCGGCTGCATCCTTAATCGTCTTGATGGCAAAAGGTACATCATGGGGCAAAATCAGCACGTCGTTGCCAGCCATGAAAGCCACATAAGGCACGCTATCGTTGCGCACCTTTTCCGACACGCCTTTCATGTCTAGACCATCGGTGAAAATCAGACCTTCGAAACCCATTTCCTCCTTCAACAAGCCTGTGACCACACCATGCGACAACGACGAAGATGTGTTCTTAACCTTTTCAATGGCAGGGAAATACAAGTGACCGACCATTGCTCCGTTCACTCCATTATCAATCATATATTGGAAAGGTGCCAACTCAATGTCGCGCACTTCTTCCATCGTCCGAGTCACAGTGGGGAGCGTCAGATGCGAGTCCGTTGAAGTATTGCCGTGACCAGGAAAATGTTTCATCGTGGTAATCAAGCTTTTGCTTTGCATTCCAATCGCATAGGCCTGGGCTTTAATGCCTACCGATACAGGGTCTTCGCCAAAACTGCGCATTCCGATGATTGGGTTGGCAGCATTGGAATTGACATCCGCGACAGGAGCAAAATTCACATGGATGCCCATACGCTCACACTGTTCCGCCACTTGTTGCCCCATTTCGTAAATGAGCTGATTGTCACTGATGGCGCCTAAAGTCATCTGATAAGGATAGGCCAAGGTCTTGTTCACTCGCATGGCCAAGCCCCATTCCGCGTCAATACTAACCATCAGAGGCGTTTGTGCTATAGCCTGCCAATCGTTAATCTGATTCACAATAGCCTCGGCATCAGAGCGGAAGAAACACACACCGCCAATGTCATACTTCTTAATGTATTTCGCCACGTTTTCATAAAATGGCTTGTCAGGCTGATTGGCACGCATGCAAATCAACTGACCTACACGTTGCTCCATAGTGAGGCTGTTGTACACCGAGTCCACCCAACGGTCAACTGCGGTCGGCCCAAAACAACCTGTGATTTCCACATCTTGGGCAAACGCTTTGCCGACCGATAAGGCCAGCATCAGCAATCCTACTGAAAGACACTTCTTAACACTCATATAATACTTTAATTTTCAAAAATTTACTTATTTTTATTCAACCAATCCTTTAGTTCATGCCAATCGTAAGGCTTGCAAACGATGGTCTTGTTTTCGTCCAACACAAAAACCGTTGGCGTGGAAGTGATGTGGTAATCCAAAAAGGCTTTACTATCCCAACGCAATTCATCATAGAAATGGTATCCGTGCAAACGCTTTTTTTTAACCTCTTTTGTCACATCATCATTGTTGTCGGCCAAAGCAAATGTAACAAGCTCAAAATCAGCCTTCAAGTCAAGATGTTTGCGGATTTGCGTCAAAAAATCATGGCAGTATTCGCAGTCCGTCGACCAAAAAACGATGATGATATGCGGCGCTTGGGAATCAAACAAACAATAGGATTTCCCATCGATAGTAACCCCTTCAAAGTCAGGGGCTTTTGCACTCACTCTCACCTTCTGATATGGCTCCGTGATGGAATCCAAGCGCAGGCCTTCTTCCATAGTTATCTCACCCTCAGCAAGTTGAGGATAATTCAAGAGATAATCCGTCACCGCATCCCTGCCCATGGAGGCATAGCCGTTCAAGGCAAACTCCAGCACATGCTCATATACGCTCATATTGACTTTGGCCTTGTCGAGCAGCACGCCCAGGCCCGCAATGGACAGACTGTCGAAGCGTTGCTCATCGCCATCAGTAAAAGAATAGAAGTAACTGATCATCTTATCGGAGAAAGCCTTTGAGGTGACCAAGGTCGTATCGCTGAAATCCACATCATCCCAATAACCCGACATCACATCGGTTTGTGCCTTCATAGAAGCCCATGAAAGCATCAAAACGAAAAGAAAAGCGATATGGATTATCTTTTTCATATTCTATACTTTATATCACCTTATTACAAGTCCAGCTTTAACTGTATAGCCATGTTGAACGTCATGCGATGCAAAGGCGTGGTGCCATGGTCGGCGATGGCTTGTTTGTGTTCGGGCGTAGGATAACCCTTGTTCTTTTTCCAGTTGTAAACGGGGTATTGTTCCCCGTACTCCACCATCATCATGTCCCTCGTGGTCTTGGCCAAAATGGAAGCCGCAGCTATGGATTGATATTTGGCGTCGCCACCTACGATGCAGACATGCTGCACCTTTTTATAGGGATTGAAGCGGTTACCGTCAATCAACAGCAACTCCGGACGTACTTTCAGCTGGTCCAAAGCCCTGTGCATGGCTAAGAATGAAGCATTCAGGATGTTGATCTCATCTATCTCTTGTGCCGTGACAATGCCGATGCCATAGCTCAAGGCATCTTTCATGACCAATTCCCGCAATTGCATCCTTTTCTTCTCAGTAAGTTGCTTGGAGTCATTGAGTTCAGGATAATCCACATCCTTCTTCAAGATGACAGCAGCGGCCACCACCGGACCCGCCAAACAGCCACGGCCAGCCTCATCGCAACCTGCCTCAATCTTATCCGAATAATGCGTTAACAGTCCCATGGTTTAGAGCCATTTAAAGTAATACTGATTGGCAAAGACCAAGAGGATAAACAGCGTCAGAAACAGATTGGCCCAACCTGTGTTGCCCATATAGGAAAAAGCGTACGACACAAGGATGGACAAGACGATGAAAACCAAACCGTTCATCAACACATTGCCTCCCAAGAACAAGGTCAGCAAGGCGAAAATGGCAAGGATGAACGTCATTGAAATCTTGGTGCGCACGGCAACCGTCTTCTCAAAGCCAGAATTATTGCCAAGGAACATTATCACGGTCGAAACAATCAGGACGGACAACAAGATGATATTCCGCAAGTTAAATCCTTCCACCGTGAAATGGAAAGAGGTAAAATAGTCCTTATACCCCTGCAACAAGGCACCGAAGTCGCCAAAGAGGAACACACAGACAAAATACACGAAGTAGACAAACAGGAACCCAAAAAGCGGTATCAGTTGCAAGCGCAACGAGCCTTTCTTCGCGATGGGAAGCACGATGATTGCCCATAGTAACAACAAGATAGAAGGAAAATAGCAAAGGGAAGCCAGAGCGATGAAAACACCTGACTTCAGCAACTTCAACTCAGGATTGGGCAACAAATAGGTATCATACAAATTACTGATCGACAATAAGATGAACAATACCGAAAAGGCAAAGGGATAAAAGTTGGTCTGAGTCACAGTGAGGCTCATCAACAGGACGAAAACGAAGGCGCCCATCGAACTCACCTTGCCGACAATCTGGTTTTTCACCATTACGGAGTTGAAAACCAAGGTGCCAAGCACCAACAGCACAAAAGCAACAGCATGTTGTGCAATAGCTGAACCGTGCAACAGCTTGTCCACAAGGTTGAAGAGCGGCGTGACCGGCTCATCCAAGCCCACGATGGCCTTTCCCGACACAAATGCGGGAATCCAGAGGGCAATCGCCAATAAGGCAACCACCACATACTGAACGGCATAGCTCTGTCTGAAAAACTTTATCATTGCATTCTCATCAAATCAAGTCCAATGTCGTGGCGGTAGTTAACGCCTTCGAAATGAATTTTCTCCACCTCGCGATAGGCAATGCCCCTCGCCTCTTCAATCGAATTGCCGTGGGCCGTCACCACGATGACGCGCCCGCCCGCCGTGACCACATTGTTTTCGGCATCAAATGCCGTGCCAGCATGGAAGGCAACCACCTCCTTGAGGTTGTCCAACCCACTCATTTTCATACCTTTCTTATAGACCTCAGGATATCCACCAGAGACCATCATCACCGTGACAGCGGTCTTGTCGCACTTGGCGTAATGCACTTCATCCAGTCGCCCATCAGCGCAAGCCATGAGCAAGTCAGCGAAGTCGCCCTCGATGCGGGTCATCACGGCTTCGGTCTCGGGATCGCCCATGCGGACATTGTACTCAATTACATACGGGTCGCCACCGTCGTTCATCAAGCCCAAGAAAATGAAGCCTTTATAGTCGATGCCTTCCGCTTTCATGCCCTTGAGCGTAGGCTTCACGATGCGTTCCTCAACCTTGTTCAAGAAATCAGGTGTGCAGAACGGCACAGGAGATACAGCACCCATGCCACCCGTGTTCAAACCCTGGTCACCATCACCGATGCGCTTGTAGTCCTTGGCCTCGGGCAACAGCACATAATGCTCGCCGTCAGTCAAAACGAACACTGACACCTCGATGCCTTTGAGGAACTCCTCAATAACCACTGTGGCCGATGCCGCACCAAACTTGCCGTCAAGCATGTTGTTGAGTTCGGCCTTTGCTTCTTGCAAGTCATTGAGAATCAAAACCCCCTTACCTGCTGCAAGGCCGTCAGCTTTCAGTACATATGGGGCTTTCACGCTTTCGAGAAACTTGAAACCTTCGTTGAGGTTATCCTTATTCACCTTGAAGCACTTTGCCGTAGGCACGCCATACTTTTCCATGAAGTCCTTGGCGTAGGCTTTGCTGCCTTCGAGTTGTGCGCCACGCTGGTCGGGACCGATGATCTTCACCCCTCTCAACTCGGCGTCACCCTTGAAGAAATCAACGATACCATCCACCAGAGGCTGCTCCGGACCGACCACAACAAGGTTAATCTCTTGCTTCAAGCAAAAATCCTTTATCGCTTCAAAATCAGATGGTTTCACATCCACATTGACACCCACTTGGGCAGTGCCAGCATTGCCTGGTGCAATGAAGACATGGGCACCTTCGCCTTGGGCCAGTTTCCATGCCAAGGCATGTTCGCGGCCACCCGAGCCAAGCACTAAAATGTTGCGTCTCACAGCAGTGATGTGTTGTCCTTGGACTTCTTTCCAATCGACTGCATCTTTCTTGGCTTCGCCAGGATACATTATGATTTTTGCCATATTTTATTCTTTTATTGCTTTCATTAACGAATTCCAAATATCATCGGCAGCTTTATCCCAAGAGAAATCCTTGGCACGTTGGCGGCCTTTTTCAACCAACGCCTCACGCACCTTCTCATCAAGCATCTCCTTCATGCCTTCGGCGATGGAGGTCTCGCTGAACGGGTCGACTAACAGTGCCGCATCCTCAGCCACCTCGGGCATGGAAGTGACATTAGAGGTAATGACCGGCGTGTCGCACTTGAAGGCCTCCAAAATCGGAATACCAAAACCTTCAAAATAAGACACATACACCGATGCCAAGGCCGCTGCCGTTACCAAATGCAGGTCTTCTGCACTCAACCGCCCAGCAAAGACCACCTCATCCTTGAACCGCATGGAGCTATAGGCCTGCTCAATCGGTTCCGACCACCAGCGCTTCTCCCCTACAATCAACAACTTGACATTGGATGGTGTCTGGCTCTTGAACAAATCGAAGGCCGTGAACAAACGCGCCAAATTCTTGCGCGGATGCAACGAGCCAACGAACATGAAATAAGGATTCCCGTTCGTATATTTGGCTCGGATGGTTTCCTGCTCCTCTTCAGATATGGGCGCAAATATCTCATTCACACCGTTGTACGCCACATCTATCTTCTCTGGCTCAATACCATAGCACTCCACAATGTCCCGTTTCGAGAACTCCGACACCGTCACGATACGCTTGGCCTTGCGGGCAAACTTCGGGAAGTATTTCTTGTAGTGCCAAAGATGGATTTTCGGCATGTCCTTTGGGAAGTGCTCGAAGTTAAGGTCATGGAACTGTGTCACTTGTGGCACATCAGAGCGAAGACTCAAGTAGCCGTCGGGCGAGAAGAACAAGTCAGGCTTGATCTTCTTCAAGGCCTTGGTCACCGAAAACTCGAAGAACCAAATGAACAGGAATGGGTGTCGTGCTTGCGGGAACAACACTACGGGTTTCACGTTGTCGCCGAAGATGAACATCGGGTCGGGCTCTCGGTCGAAGATGAAGTAGAACTCCACCTCGGGATGGTCTTTGACCATGCGACGCAAGGTCTCATAGGCCACCCACCCGATGCCTTCCAACTTGTTTTTCAGCAACAAACGCGTATTTACCGCAATTTTCATAGCGGCATCTTAATAGCGGTAGATGTCCGACTTGTAGGGCCCCTCGACGGGCACGCCGATGTAATCGGCCTGCTTCTGCGTGAGCTTGGTGAGCTTCACGCCAATCTTTTCAAGATGCAGGCGGGCGACTTCCTCGTCCAAATACTTGGGCAGGCAGTAGACACCTACTTTATATTGTCCGCGCTTCTCCCAAAGGTCCATCTGGGCCAAGGTCTGGTTGGTGAACGAGTTGCTCATCACGAAACTGGCGTGACCTGTGGCACAGCCGAGGTTGACCAAACGGCCCGAGGCCAGCAGGAAGATGCAATGACCGTCATCAAAGACGTACTTGTCAACCTGAGGTTTGATGTTGATTTTCTCCTTCAGATGCTCGGTCTTTTCAAGGCGATCCACCTGGATTTCGTTGTCGAAGTGGCCGATGTAGCACACGATAGCCTGGTCTTTCATCTTCAGGATGTGCTCCAATGTGATGACATCGCAGTTGCCCGTAGTGGTGACAAAAATGTTGCCTTCCTTGACAGCCTCTTCCATTGTCGTGACCTCGAAGCCTTCCATGGCGGCTTGCAGGGCGCAGATGGGATCGATTTCGGTAACAAGCACACGGGCGCCATAACTCTTCATGGAGTGTGAGCAGCCCTTGCCCACTTCGCCGTAACCGCACACCACGACCACCTTACCGGCAATCATCACATCGGTGGCGCGCTTGATGCCATCGGCCAATGATTCGCGGCAGCCGTAAAGGTTGTCGAACTTCGACTTGGTCACCGAGTCGTTCACGTTGATGGCGGGCACCAGCAGCTCGCCGCGCTCGTGCATCTGATACAGACGATGCACGCCCGTGGTGGTCTCTTCCGAGACGCCCTTCCAGCCAGCCACAACCGTATGCCAGAAGGTTGGATTCTCTTTATAGGTGGCCTTGATGACGCTCATCAATGCCCTTTCTTCTTCGCTACCCGTAGGTGCGTCAAGGAGTTTGGGGTCGTTCTCGCAGGCATAGCCCTTGTGAATCAGCAAAGTGGCATCGCCGCCATCATCCACGATGAGGTCTGGGCCAGTGCCGTCGGGGAAGGTGATGGCGCGTTTGGTGCACCACCAATAGTCTTCAAGGGTCTCGCCCTTCCAAGCGAAAACGGAAGTACCCGTCTCGGCAATGGCTGCAGCAGCGTGGTCTTGCGTGGAATAGATATTGCACGAGCACCAACGCACCGTGGCACCCAATTTGACCAAAGTTTCAATCAAGCAGGCCGTCTGGATGGTCATGTGGAGCGAGCCCATGATCTTCGCGCCTTTCAACGGCTTTGTGTCGCCGTACTTCTTGCGCAGCGACATCAAACCGGGCATTTCGTGTTCCGATACTTCAATTTCCTTGCGTCCCCAAGCGGCCAGGTTCATGTCGGCCACCAGATACGGGAGTTTGCTATCTAATAGTCTGTTATCCATTGTTTTATGTATTTTGTTTTCGTATTAGTATGAAAAGGCAAAGATAAACAAAATTCCGACATAAATAGAAAAAGGCCGAGATTTCAAATAAATGTGTACTTTTGCCTTCAAATACATAATTCAAAACAATACAACTATGAATCAACCTTACAACATCAACATCAACCCTAACAAAAAGAAAATCGGACGTTACATCGTTTGGGGCATTGTGGGACTCTTCGCCATCCTCGTGTTCTTCTCCTCGTTCTACACCATCCGTTCATCGGAGCGCGGGGTACTCGCCACCTTCGGCAAGATGAGTGACGAGGTCATCGGCGACGGCCTGCATATGAAGATCCCCTTCATCCAGACCATCAAGCGCGTGAACGTGCAGCAGAAGAAGTTTGACGGTAAAGAAAACAGCTACACCAAGGACGTGCAGACCTCGGAGGTGGAATACACCATCAACTACGACCTGGTGCGCGAGAACGTCAGCAAGCTGATGAAGAACGTGGGTGACGACTACCACAACCGTATCGTAGTGCCCTTCATCCGCTCGGCCATGAAACAAAGCTTTGGTAATTTTGCAGCAACGGAAATCGTTGAAAACCGTGACGCCGTCCGTCGTGAGATAGAAGCATCATTGCGTCAGACTTTGGACAGCAACTATTTCATGAATGTCCAATTCCAAATCACCAACATCGACTTCGACGACGACTTCGAGACTGCCATCAAGGAGAAGCAGGTGGCTGAGCAGAATGCCTTGAAAGCCAAGAATGTCACCATCCAAGTGGAAGAGCAGGCCAAGCAAACCAAGATAAAGGCCCAAGCCGAAGCCGAGGCCATGAGCATCAAGGCGGCTGCTTTGGAGAGCAACCCCAAGTTGGTGAACTACGAAGCCGTACAGAAATGGGATGGCAAGATGCCGCAATACATGCTGGGCAACTCAGTACCGTTTATTGATTTGAAGTAACATTTCCGGACTACGAATCCTTTGGGGACTATGACTTGTGACAATGACAATGACAATGACCACTTCAACAGAAGAAGCAACTTCATTCCTTAACTACGAATCCTTTGGGGACTATGACTTGTGACAATGACAATGACAATGACCACTTCAACAGAAGAAGCAACTTCATTCCTTAATGTAAAAGCGGTCATAGTCATAGTCATTGGTCATAGTCCTAACACATTATAGAACTACCCTAAACTTAAAAACATGAAAAGAACATCCCTACTATTCCTACTCGCCTTGGTTTTGGGTGCCTTCCAATGGGCTTTTGCCGCTCCTCTAAAGAACATCCCCGTCCGCCTCACCCAACCCGATGGTCAGGTCATCGAATGCTTTGCCTCGGGCGATGAGTTCTACAACTATGTGCATGATGCCAATGGCTTCACCTTCGCGAAAGACAAAGACGGCTACTACTGCTATGCGATTCATGATAGTAAAGGTGAGGTGGTCGCCTCCACATACCGCGTCAACAGCGTTGACCCAGCCAAGGTCGGGCTTCAACCTTACGTGAAGATTTCTGAAAAAGCCTATCAGCAGCGTCGTCATGAGCGCGAGCAACACATCAAACCCATCAAACGGCCTAAGGACCGTGAGCTCAACCATGGCATTTACAACAATTTAGTCGTCTTCATCCGTTTTGCGGGCGACACCTACCACAGCACGCATTTTTCGACCGTCGACTCGATGTTCAATGCCTCGAACTACGAGTCCATCTCGCTGCGCAACTATTTCCATCATGCTTCCTATAACCAACTCGACATCCGCTCCTATTGCTACCCCGAACCCGACGGCGAGACCATTCTTTCTTACGAAGACATCTACCCCAAAGAATACTATATGCCTTTCGACCCTGTGACCAATCCTTTGGGTTATCAGGATGGCGAAACGGCTGAACGCGAGTTCTCGTTGCTGGAGCGCGCCATCTACTATGTAGCCGACCAAGTGCCCGACACCCTCGACCTCGACTACAACGACGACGGCATGGTCGACAATGTGGTGTTTGTCATCAAAGGTCAACCCGGCGAATGGGCATCATTGCTCTGGCCCCATCGTTGGTGCATCTACGACCGTTATGTGCCGCTGAACGGCCTTCAGGTTTACGATTTCAACTTCCAACTTGAAATCGGTGGCTATTTCAACGTCAGCACACTCTGCCATGAGATGAACCATTCCTTGGGTGCGCCTGACTTGTACCATTATAGCGATGGTCCTGACCCAATTGGTCCTTGGGACCTCATGGGTGGCACCACCGAGCCTCCGCAACAAATGAGCACATACATGAAATACAAATATGGTCACTGGGTGGATGAGATTCCCGTCATCAACCCAGAAACTGACGCTTTCGGCACTTACGAGCTGGAATCTGTCTCTTGGGAAGGCGGTCGCCGCAACGGCTATATGATTCCTTTGACAAACGACCAGTACTTTTTCGTTGAATACCGCGACAAGAACAATATTTTCGAAAGCCAGATTCCAGCTAGTGGAATGCTTATCTACCTCATCGACACCCGCTTTGACGGCAATGCCGGATGGAACGGCAACGACTATCTTGACGAAGTTTATCTCTTCCGCCCCGGCGGAACCCCTAATGCTGTTGGCGACCTCGACCACGCCTATTTCAGCGAAGAATCGGGAAGAACATCCTTCAATACGGGCACTGACCCGCACCCCTTCATCCACAACCAACCTTATCAGTTTTACGACCCAGGCTTTGAAATCACCAACATCAGCAGAACTGGCGACAGGATGACTTTCGACATTTTGCCTTCACCCGAGGGAGAGGGTGGCGGTCCATTAATCGAGAATTTCAATGTCCATGTCAACAGTATAGACCATCAGTTGGAATTTTCATGGAATGCCATGCCTTATGCCGACTACTACAAACTGTTTTGCGACGGTTCGGGCATCTCCCAGGGTATCACCGACACCACTTTCGTTTTCCCCTATACTGAAGCCGACAACGGGTATCACGACTACAGCTTAATGTATGTCACTGGAGGGATGATGCACATTTATCACGCCGAAACCCACGCTTGGGCCATCCTCGGCAACTACGAGACCATCCATCTCTCGCTCAGCTGCGAATCGCCATACGGCACCAAAGGCGGCGAGTTGGAAGTGAGTTTCGACCATCCACAGATGCCTACACAGTATTTCACCATTTACGAAGGTAGCTTGAAGGATGCCGAGCTATATGTACCCGCTAACACCGAGGTCACTTTCCGCTGGAATCCAGGCTTCGACCCTGACAGTGAAGGTATCCACCTCATGGCCAAGCATTTCAACGAAAACGGCGAAGGTACCATTTTTGACCTCGACCGTCCCCAAGCTGGTGTGGTGGCCACCTATACCGTAGCCGACTCTAGCTTAGGCTTGATTGCCCCGAATCATCTGACCGCCACCTCCGACGGCCAGAGCATCCAACTCAAATGGTCAATACCTACCGAAAACCACAGTTTCGACATCTATCGCGACGGCAGAAAGATAGCTTCACAAGAAAACTATGGCTATCTCGACGACAAGTTCATGCGTTCGGGCACCCATAACTACCATGTGGAAACCACCATCGGAGACAATTCCTCGTGGAACCCCGACAATTTAGCCTATGCCACTGCAATGAACTACTATTGCGAGCCACCGCAAAATCTTGAAGGCACCTACAACGACGGCCATGTAGAACTCAGCTGGGAAGCGCCCGAGTCCATCGGGCAAGGCATGTTGGCCTATGACGACAACCATTTCATCGAACAAGTCTCGAAAAACAAATGGGGCATCAAGATTGAGCCTAACCTCTTGGCTCATTTTGCCGGCCACCCGCTCACCCACATCGAAATGTTCGACTGTTCTTCAGGGCATTACACCTTCACCATCTTCAATGGCGAGACACCCAACAACAGCACACCCTTATACGAACAGGGACACGACATGGAAGCCAGCTATAGCTTCGTGAAATTCGCCTTGAACGAGCCCGTCGAGTTCGACCCCACACTCCCTTTGTGGATTTGCGTCTCCACCTCGGGTGTCAGCAAGCCCATTCCCTGCTGCAACTATGTCGGCGAGAGCAACAGCTGCCAATTCAGACAAGGAACCACATGGAAACCCGCTGTTGAGTTCGGATTGCACCGTTCATGGTTGCTGCGCGCCTACACCAGCCCCATCGACGGCGGCAGCGACTTTACCTATAACGTCTATTGGGGTCCGGAGGAAGGCGGCGATGAACAATTGAATCTGGGTTACGAGAATCTCATGTCCACACAAGCCAACTACAACACCACTGAAAACCAGCGATACAACGTGACTGCTATCTGGAACGGTCGCGAGACCGAGCTCTCCAACACCATCTATCTCGGTCCGAGTGTAGGCATCGAGGAGACGGCTGCACAAGACAATGCCTTTGTAGCCTATCCCAACCCCGTCAGCGACCAACTCACCTTGCAAGGTGAAGGGCTACGACACGTCAGCCTCATTTCCATAACGGGAGCCACAGTCTTCGACAGTGACATTACTGACAACAGGATTATGATCGATATGGCAAGATTGCCGCAGGGATTGTATTTCTTGAGTGTCTTGACCAAGGATGGGGTGAGCGTTAAAAAGGTGGTAAAGAAGTAGATTAGAATTCAGAGTTCAGAGTTTAGATTTAGGGCTGACCTGTTCGGTCGGCCCTAATTTTTTGTGTTGCCTATGCTGGAGTCATGTCATGCCTGTGGGGGGAGCCAGCAGCTTGTCATCCGTCTTATTATGAAAACCCGACATTGCATATCGGGGTGTGTTAGGATCGTCCTTTGACTACGTCGAATCTTCGATTTCAGGACTCTGATGCACTCATTCTCACGAAACGACAATGCCTGCGCCCCTTACCGTCATCGCGGGCCCAGACCCGCGATCTACTACACCGCCAGAGGACTACACTCTTGTCGTCGCTTCGCGTCATCGCGAGGCCTCATTCCGTGAAAACGGAAGAAGCGATCCATTTATGATAGATTTATGTAAGATTTATTTCCAAAAAAAATTCATTTCCAGTCACTTACCCGACAGCAAACGACTACTGTCGACTACAAACGTTTGTTCAACGGCTTAGTCTTGACAAGGTTTGCATCTTTGCAGCGACAAACATTTAAACCTAAATTAGGGAAACACCAGAATACATTGAAGGCATCCCAACAGAGAAGAAGAAAAGCCATGAAAGGCGTAATTTGATCGAACAATATTATGAGCTGCTATGGAAAGCATTGCAACGGGAAAATGGAACAAATGGCATTTTTAACCCATTTTTGGGCGTTACTGTCATTATTAAAAAGGGTGAAAGCGACAAGAAGACAATCAATCGTGCTTCTGCCGACTGGAAATCGACTTATGCCGTAAAACACCTTAAACAAGTTATCACCCTTGCTTGCGGAAAAGAAGACGCACCTGTTTATATGGAAGCCAAGACAGGAACGCAAAAGAAAAACGGATACAAGAATATGGCCATCCTATATCACGAATTTGTACATCCCGAGTTGAAGTATTTGAACTTTATGGTAAAACTTACAATTGGGATCAAAAGCGACGGGAAGCATGTACAATATTGCGTGAACAAGATAGAGACACAAAACAAAAAACCAATCGTATCCAGCGATTACCCTACTTGAAGGGAACACATACGATTGGTTTTCCGCCTGCAAAATTACAACTTTTCCACAAACCCGCAAGGGGATGGAGAAAAATCTATTGCAATGAATTGTCGTTAATTGTTTGTTTTACACGAATTAGCACTAATGTACCTCGAATTGTCATTAATTGTTTTTGGGGTATTGTATCATGATGCGGATGACTCCGGCAGCCATGTCATGACTGCATGAGCTTGTGCGATAGAGGGCATCTGTGGCTGCGGACATTTATTTCTGTCCTTTTGTCTTGAAACAAAAGGACCAAAAATTCAAGGCCGACATCATAGGCCTACCGCACTTGGCGACCGCCCCTCCCCCATGTCGGCCGGGCCTGCGCGCCCAACCCGGTCGAGATTTGGCGTTCCCACACACGGCACAAGGGAGGAAAACAGCACTAATGGACAACTCTCCCGCCCCTTGCCGTCATCGCGGGCACAGACCCGCGATCTCCTACACCGCAAGAGGGCAATCCCCTTGTCATCGCTTCGCGTCATCGCGAGGCACGAAGCAATCCATTTATGACAGTTTTATGTAAGATTAATTTCCAAAAAAAAATTCATCTCCAATCACTTACCCGACAGCAAACGACTACTGTCGACTACAAACGTTTGTTCAACGGATAGATCTTGACAAACAATGCATCTTTGCGACATAATTACAAAAACAATGAAAATGGATGAGTTACAACAAGGAGCCTTTGGGCCCATCTACACCCAATTCGAGAGCAAACCGAAAGAAGCCATGATCCACCTATGCAATGTAAAAAATGGAGAATGTCCAAAAGCCTTCTATCGTGAAGATGTCGGATTTGTTGATTTCGTTTGGGGAAAGCCAAACGACAAAGCCACAGGTAAGGGTGGCTTCGGGCTATCGCACATTCTTACAGACCACGGTGTCGAAATCAAGGATTTCAATATCGACCCAATCGATTTCATCCTGATGATTATGAATTTCGGCAAGCTTAACACAGAAGGAAAGAAAAACAGGATTTACCTTGAAGGCAAAGAATTTAGGCTGATTGTCACCACAGAATGGTATGGAAAGTCGAAACAGCTGCTACTTACAGCATTCGACCTACGCCCCATATCAAGAAAAAATCCGAAGCGGGCAAAAGAAATGAAAAAAGCCCCTAAAAGATAGGAGCTTTTATTCTTTGTCGTTATCTCCGCAAGGATACTCGTAGGATCGATTTTACGGCCAGCCCAGTTTACCGGCCAACGACACTGCAAAATTACAACTTTTCCATAAACCCGCAAGGAGATGGAGAAAATTCTATTACACCGAATTGTCATTGGTTGTTTGTTTTACACGAATTACCATTAATGTACCACGAATTGTCATTAATTGTTTTGGGGATATTACATCAGGATGCGGATGGCACCAGCAGACATGTCATGCCGACGTTTGCCTGCGCGCTGGTGGGCATCTATGGCTGGGGCATAAGAACACAATATCAACACTATACCCGACTACAAACGACAACAAACGACTAGTGTCGACTACAAACGTTTAATCAACGGCTTAGTCTTGACAATTACTTTTTCTTTGCGATATCAAAACAATAAAAAAATGGAACAAGTAAAACAAATAGCCTTACCCGAATTCATCGTGACCAATCTCCAAAAAACAAAACAAATATTCAAGATTCCGACCAACCCGAACAAAGAATTCAGAAGCGAAAGGAGAATTGTAATCAGAGAGGCTTACAAGCTATTGCTATCAAAGCTAAATGGAAAGAACTATATCAAGAATGATTTCCTGAACGAGGATGTTTACATTATCTGGAAAGAAAGTTTTCAGAAAGCCTCAAACAACGCCACCCGTTATTGGCAAACCACCTACGCTGTGCTTAAATTACCCGAAATCATCAAACACGCCAAACCATTTGACGAAAAATATAGATTCACAGATATTAAAGAAGGCTTTCAAACCAAAAACCGATATGTTGAATTAATTAAACTGAGATACACCTTTAATAGCCAGAAACTGGCTTACATGAATTTTACCATCGAGCTGACAATCGGAAAGAAAAAGAATGGGAAACACGTTCAGTACAGCTTAGAGCACATAAAAAAAGCGTGTAGTTAATCCATGCCGAAGCCGATCTACACGTTTTATGATGAAAGCGCAGTTAATCCATGCAAAAGCCGATCTGCGTTTCACGCTGCAAAATTACAACTTTTCCACAAACCCGCAAGGGGATGGAGGAAATTCTATTACACCGAATTGTCATTAATTGTTTGTTTTACACGAATTACCGTTAATGTACCACGAATTGTCATTAATTGTTTGGGGATATTACATCAGGGTAGGATGGTTCCAGCAGCCATGTCATGCCAGCCTTTCTGCCCATGTCATCCCTGCGTTGGCATGTGGGGAGCATGGGATCTATGGGCAGAAAGTCAGTAGAGGTCTATGGCTGCG
>JAFRRE010000171.1 GCA_017428285.1 Bacteroidales bacterium
ACGGCCGAAATCCTTGCAGGAAAGATGCGAAGCGAGTTACTGCGTGTTTCCGCAACGGAGCCGCTCAATATGAAAACAGTCCTCCGTCAATTGAATGTGATGACGCTCTATCGGCCCCTGTCGGACAAACTGTTTGGATTGTCTTTGTTGACCCCAGACAAGAAGCATCGATTCATGTTGGTGAACAGCAATTCGAGGCGGGGACGGCAGCACTTTACCATTGCGCACGAATTGTATCATTTGTATTACGATGAGAATCCCCAACCGCATTTCTGCGACAACTCAATCTATACCGATGCCGCTGAGAGGTCGGCCAACCTGTTCGCTTCCGCTTTGCTAATGCCTAAGGAGGGCTTGCTGAAAAACATTCCATCCGATGAGATTGTCAACAAGAGTGTCAGTATTGACACGTTGCTTCGGATGGAGCATCTTTATGGGGTTTCGCATCATACTTTGGTGGTGAGGCTGAAGGAATTACACATTATCAGTCCGTTGTCCACTGATGAACTGTTGGCGATTTCGATTACACAGGAGGCAGTTTTGCGGGGATATGATGTCGAACTCTATTCAAAAGGAAACGAAGGATTGGTCATTGGTGATTTTGGCTCCAAGGCCCGTAAGTTATTCGACGAGGAAAGGATTTCCGAAGGGCATTATCTCGAACTGCTTAACCTAATCGGCTATGGCGAAAGTCAAAATCATACTGGATGCTGACGTGTTGCTTCATTTCGCCAAGGCGGGACGGCTAAACATGTTGCCGGAAATATTGCCGGAATATGAACATGTCGTTTTGAGTACGGTATATGATGAGATCGGATCCATTCAAAACCAGTTGGACAACCAAATCTTTTTTCTGAAAAACATTTCAAAGGAGATGTTCAACCCGACAGGGGAGATGATGGTCGAGTATGCCAGGCTTTTGCAGACTTTTGGCAAAGGTGAGAGTGCTTGTATGGCCTATTGCCGTTATACCCACAATGTCATCGGTAGCAGCAATCTGAAAGACATTAGGAAGTATTGTGAAAAACAGCAAATCACCTATCTGACTACGATTGACTTCCTTTATTATGGAATAAAGCGAGGAAAGATGTCAGTTGAAGAATGCGAGCAGTTTGTCAAGGATGTGTTGGCAAAAGGAAGCAAGCTGCCAATGGTGGATTTTGGAAAGTATTTGCCTAATTCACTAATTTAAATTGGAAAGGGCGAAGAAAAGGGCGGATAAAATTGCCTATAGTCAGATGCATCTGGTATTCGAACTGATAGCTTCGATGAATGAAGAGGAATCTAATAAAACGACCATCACAAACAGCTCATGGACGAAGGCATCTTTGAGGTGGAGTATAAAAGTAGGAAATATAGGATTAAGAAGTGAATGGCTTGCATGGGTGGGAATTTGGTGTAGAGATACTGGAAAGCTATTGGGAGTAATCCACGAAATGACGGGTTTGTATAAAAGTTGTAACTTTGTGGGCTGAAAAAGAAATCGGAATTGTATGACAGAGCTAGAACTTGTTGAATTATGCAGTTTGGGTGAAAACACCACTGTGCAGTTTAAGTTGGAATTCACCACTCCAAAACAGATTGCAGAAGAGTTGGTGGCTTTTGCCAACACACACGGAGGCACCATTGTGTTTGGTGCCGAGGATAAGACAGGCAGAATGGTGGGACTCACTTACGAACAGTTGCAATATACTTCACGCGAATTGGGCAATACTGCCAATGACCATGTGAGGCCGACCATCTTTATTGAAACTGAAACACTGAAACATGATGGACAAGCCTATCTGGTGGCCTACGTGAAAAGTGGTGATTACAAGCCATACAAAGATTTGTCAGGTAATATCTGGGTAAAGCAAGGCGCCGACAAACGTCGTGTTACGGAAAACGCCGAGATTCGCAGGCTTTTCCAGAAGTCACATCAATACCAGGCAGACGAGGAAGGTGTTGACGGCAGTAGCGAGGCTGACATTGACACAAAGGCTCTTGACGAATACTTCAACAAGGTTTTCGGAAAGAGGGTTGACGAGTTCAATATCCCAGTCCCAACGATTCTGAAGAATGCACACATCACAGATGAACTTGGACGGCTTACCATTGCAGGACTGATGTATTTTGCCAAGGAGCCTCAGATGTTTCGTCCCCAACATTGCATCAAAGCGGTATGGTTTGTGGGGAATCACATCGGTGGCACACATTATCGTGATAGTCGCGACATCACGGGAACCATCCCTGAGATGTATGAGGACGCAATGCGATGGTTGAAGTCTTGTTTGAGCCGTCCGCAAAATGGCCAGTCATTCAACAGCGAAGGAGATTTGGAGATTTCAGAGGTGGTATTGCAAGAACTTGTCCAGAACGCATTGGTGCATCTGGACCTTCTAAAGCCTGCAGCCATCAGGTTGCTTGTCTTTGACAACAGGGTTGAGATTGTGAATCCTGGTTGTTTGCCAGACGGACAGACCATCGATGAAATCCTGCTTGGCAATTCAGACCCACGCAATCCCCAACTGGCACAATTTGGATCCAAGACGATGCCCTACAGGGGACTTGGCTCGGGCATTCCGCGAGTGATGGCTGAGAATTGTGACGTGGAACTGATAGACCGTCCCGACGGCAATCAGTTCATTGCTCGCATTTGGAGGACTACCCAAAAGGACGAAACCACTACCCAAAATGCCAATGAAGAGCTGATTTCCGCTACCCAAAAGGATGAATCCACTACCCAAAAGAGCGAAATTACTACCCAAAAGCCTTTGACAACTACCCAAAAGAAAATCATAAAATACCTGCAAGAACATCCGACAGCAACCCGACAGGAAGTGGCTGAGGCTATCGACGGCATTACCGAGGATGGTGTTAAGTACAACATTGGTCGATTGCAGCAATATAGGGTGTTGAAGCGTATTGGTGGCCGCAAGAATGGACATTGGGAAGTGATAGGTGACCATAATTGAAAAAAGGCTATATTTGCAGCCTTAAAAGGACATGCATAATAGAGCTTTTTGTGCCCATTCTGCAAGTATTTGGTATTCGAGCTGATAGCTTCGATGAACGAAGAGGAGCCTGATAAAACGACTTTAAAAACGGAAAATCGAAATCGAAATGAAGAAAATCGGCGACAAATCATCGATTTTATTGCCGATAATATGAATCTTACGCAAAATTCCTAATACTCTTTCCCACATTGATGAAATGGTCGGCCACGCGCTCGGCGTTTTGGGCCAGTGAGATATATTCGGCTCCCACTTGTGGGGTGCATTGCCCCGCCACAAGCCGCTGGATATGTTGCGATTCCATGGTCTCCGTAAAGCTATCTATCTGTTCCTCAATCTGATAGGCGTATTCGAGGGCAGTGAAGTCGAGATCGTGGTAGGCTTTCATGACTTCGTGGTAGAGCGCCGTGATCTTACGCGCCATCTCCTTGATTTCCAGCACAGCAGGCGCGGAGAACGTTTCATGTTGGGTTTTAAGGCTTTCCGCATACTCCACGATGTTTTCGGCATAGTCGCCGATGCGTTCCAGGTCGCTCACGCTTTTCACGCTGCAGCTAAGGTACTTACTATCCGTTTCGTTGAGTCGCTTGGCAGAGAGTGCAGCCACATAACGGGTCAACTCACTGTTTAGGAAGTTGAGCTCGTTTTCGGTTTTCTTAAACTTTTCCGAATCGCTGAAATCCAATGTGGTAACAATATGGATGGCACGACAGAAGTTGTCGTGGGCCAACGCACCCATGTTTTCGACCTCTGCCTTCAACTGCCTAACGGCCAAGGCGGGTGTCACCAACATCGAGTCGTCAAGGAAATGCAGATGAAACTTGTCGTCGCGATGCTCTTCGACATGGTCGGGAATAATGCGGCACACCAAGCGAACCAGGCCATTGGTCAGCGGAAGGGCGACCAAGGTGGTGCAGACATTGAAAACGGTATGGAACATGGCCAGCTGCACCTGCGGGGCGTGCGGGAACATAGCTTCAAACATCCTCCCATATCCCCAATCCCCTTGGGTAAAAAGATGAAGAACCAAGGCGATAAGCAAAAACAGCACCACCCCCATTACATTGAAAAACAAATGGATAAGCGCAGTTCGTTTGGCATTTCGGCCACTGGTCATGCCGGCCAAAATCGCCACTACGCACGAGCCGATGTTGGAACCCATCGTAAGGTAGATACCTTGGTCGAGCGAGAGCAGTCCCGCCACGACCATGGTAATGGCGATGGACGTCAGCACCGAGGATGACTGAATGATGGCCGTGAGCAAAGCACCGATGAAAACAATCAGCAATGGGTTACTGATGGTGGCCAAAAACTGCTTCACCGAATCCAAGGCGGCGAATTCATCCATGGCGCCCGACATGATGCCCAGGCCGACAAACAGCAAGCCGAAACCCGCTAGGATGCTTCCGATTTGTTTCCACTTCTCGCGTTTCGAGAACATCATCACAAAGGCCCCTATGCCAGCCAAGGCCGAGAAGAGCACTGTCGTGGAGATGCCGTGGCCACCAAACATGCCCAAGGCCACCAGTTGCGCGGTGACCGTGGTACCGATGTTGGCGCCATAGATGACCGTGGCGGCCTGGGCAAGCGACATGATGCCCACGTTCACGAAGCCGATGACCATCACCGTCACCGCGCCCGAGCTTTGGATGGCCGCTGTGCCTACTGTTCCGATGCCCACGCCGAGCCACTTGCTATTCCCCATCTTGGCGAACAGCCGCTTCAAGCCCGCGCTGCTTGCACTTTCAAGACTGGTACTCAACATTTTGCAGGCCACCAAAAATACCCCGATGCCTGCGATTAGGGTTAAAATTGCGATAACGATGAGCATACGCGTAAATTTTTGAAAGCGGCCAACGATGGCTCACTGACCG
>JAFRRE010000172.1 GCA_017428285.1 Bacteroidales bacterium
CCGCAGGCGCTTTTCCCCCTCGGTTGCCAACGCACATCCATGCCACCGTCACCCCCGTCCACCGCCCCAGAGTACAGGTCAGGTCGCTTCGCTCTGGCCAACCACCATCAAACCCCACCAACCACCCTAAGTTGAGCATTTGGAAAGTGTTGTCGCTCCGCTGCCGCTTCGCTCCGGTCAACCACCATCGACCCCGCCAACCACCCGTATTTGAAAGTTCAGAAAGTCGCTCGGCAAACCTCGCTCCGTGACCACCATCGTCCCCAACCGCCACCCTAAAAGTTACAGTGGGTCATGTGCACAATATACGCCGTCACAATTAGGTAACTTACTCTGCTCGTTAATCCAATACAAACATTTTCGCATATTGTTTTCATCGTAGAGTGGACCAGGTAGTATGCCAAGCTCCCATGAGGCATGCATGTAACCATTATCGCCAACAAAAAGCACAAACCTGCCTTCTTCTTGTATCTTATATATGATACTTCCAGCAGAATGCGTGGGCGTGAGATGGGCAATGACCGTGCTGTCACCAAAAAGGTCACAAGAGACCGCAAAAGGTGCTTCGCCATCTGCCTTGAACTCCATCGTGTGGAAGTCGAAGCCTTCAACCAACTTGCCATAACGTAAGCGTTTTTTCTGCGAATATGCTATCTCTTCAGTGGAAGTATAGATTGGGATGCCGTTGAAATCACATAAGCCAGACACATGATCACAGTCAAGATGCGTCATTAAAATGGCATCTATCGGTTGGCCTGCAAGTTGTTCACAGGCGGCTTCGCCGTCACCCATAACAGGCTCGGAGGCAAACCAAAGTCCGAATCCAAGATGCTTCAACGGCTCTGTTCGCACTTTCTGGCTCCATCCTGCATCGACAAGCAAATGGTGATTGCCAACTTTTATGTAGAAACATTTCACAGGCACCTGAATACGTTTCTTCCTGCTTTGGAATAGTCCAGTATAAGCGTACTTGAAACGATGACTGTTGCGGTCAGGCGTTCCGCTTGACACCAATGTGCTGCCAGTCTGGATAGGTCGAATTAACATGGTCAAGTTGTTGTTTGCGCAAAAATACAACTATTCTTTATTTGCCGCCTATTTCAATCTAACAAGGCTTAATGTCTCCTCCTGTGGGTACGGTGCTTAAAAAAGCCAAGCCCCTAAATAAACTACGCCCCGCCGAAGCGGGTACTCCGTTTGCCGTTAGGGTACTTGCTTTTTTAACCACCTCGTTTTCAGCATTTCGCGCAATCGTCTCTTTTTTCAGAGAGAAGAAAAGGAAGCTCCCGCAAAAAAAATGTGGGAGCTTCCAGTAACAAAATGAAAAAAATGATACTTAATTAATATATGGGGCATCCTCAATCCCTAAGCTGGAAGTGGCACTTGTCGACGAACGTCTTCCAATGGCCACCCCAGACGATTTCGGTGCCCTGGTCGCTGGCCACCTGAAACATCAGGTCTGCCAGCTCCTCAAACCTGGACCAGTCAACCTGTTTTCTGTCCATGCTCAGCGGATAAAGATCAACCGCTTTTCCGGTCAGGTGTTTCGAGTTCATCGTCCTCGATTTCCCCTGCCTCACATATTCGCGCTGCTGCTCAACAGAGCGCAGCCCTTCAGACACGTTGAAAGGGAAGAGGCATCGAGCAGCACACTCAATCACGATGGCCTTCAGACGCTCATCCACGCCTTCCAGCCGTTCCATCGATAACTTTGACAGTTCCATCTCGCACCTCCTTATCTGTACGCATCGCGTTCGTATTTGTCCATCTTGCGCCATTCCCATGGTGGCACCGCTCTGTCGTCGCTCCACAAGCCTAATCCGGCTTGTTTCGCTTTCATCTCCAGACGTGCATAGTGAGGATTGCTGTCATGCTCTTTGTAGTGCCAGGCTAAACCCTCCTTCAGCATCTCTTCACTGATGTCTGCGCCGTTCAAATAGACCGTCGCAATCCATCGGCCATACGTGTCCTTCTGCTTCAGCTTCAGGCCTACGGCCTTCCCGCTGATGAGCCACTGGAGATGAACCGTGGCCACATCCCCATACCATTGCCCGCGTTCAGGCGCGTCGATGCCGTTGATACGGACAACAATCTTCGTCAGCTGCAGCATCCACGGATTGACACCGGGGTTCCCGCCATTGTCCAGCCGACCCTCAAAAGTGTCGCCGTCGATAACTCGGCTTACATGCAGCACGACACCGATGGTGTCTCTTCCTGAAAGGCATCCTGTAACGCTCGCCGCTGCGCGGCTCGACCTGCTTTCCGTCACTTCGTTCCGGCAGCTGCAGGAAAGCATAAGGAGAGCAGCCGCCACCATCAAAAACTTCTTCATAATCTTGTTGTTTTAAGTTGCGCTGCAAAAATAGCCCTCATTTTCTGCCTGAAAGCCAGTGAGAAAGCGCAAGTAAGCGCACAAACCCGCTTATTTCCGTTTTTATCCGCTTTTCATTATATTTTTGCCGTACCGCAGCCCAAATAGGTGATTGAGCCGCAGAGGAAAAACAATATAAAGATTATGATCTGCTTCTCTACCCATGTCCGGCGGCGGCCTGCAATTAACCTATTTATTAACCCCTAAAAACTTACAAATCATGGGTAAAATCAAGCAAGGAATCCTCGGAGGATTCAGAGGAAAAGTCGGCACCGTCATTGGTGCCTCGTGGAACGGCATCAGCTACATGCGTGGCCTCGCCCAGTCCCACAAGAACCCGAAGACCGCATCGCAAACCACGCAGCGCGGCTTCTTCAAGGAAGTGCTGGACATCGCCGGCCAGCTCTCGGACGAACAATTGAAGTTCTTGTTCCCCGAGGGCATCAGCGGCATGACCCGCCGCAATTTCCTGGTCAAGCAGCTCACCGCTGTCGCCGCCATCGACGGCGACACCAAGTCTGTCGACCTTGGTAATCTCAACTCTCTCGGCAACGCGCCGACGGACACGCTGCCGGAGGTCACCATCGCCGCCGCTGGCGAGAACCTGACCATCTCTTGGGACGGTGCTGCTCCCTTCCGTGCTGAGCACGGTGCAGAGTACCCCGTCATCTTCGTGGCCAACGTCACCCAAAAGAAGGTCTATCTCGTGCCTTCCACCGCCACCATCGGCACGGAAGGTTCCCAGTCCTTCAACGTCGGCCTGGCCGCCTACGGCGAAGCCGAAGACACCTTCTCGGGCTTCATGCTCGCCACGGGCAAGAAGGTGCCGCTGGTCGGCTTCGGCACGATGATTGTGACCAAGCGTCCCGCCAAACCCAAGAAGCGCGACTAAGCCCTTCCCGGGATGATTGTCGAAAAGCCGTCCTGTCGGGCGGCTTTTTTTGAAGACATCTAAATCGAAGCGCTATGGGAAAAATCAGACAAGGAATCCTCGGAGGTTTCAGAGGCAAGGTCGGCACCGTCGTCGGCTCCTACTGGAACGGCATCTTCTATATGAAGGGCCTGCCTCAGAGCTATCGAAAGGGGAGGTCAGGCTCCAAGATGCAGCAGGGCTACTTCAAAGAGCTGGTCACCCTCGCCATGTCTCTTTCCAACGAGGACCTGGAATTTATCTACCCTCGGAAGCCCAAAGGCATGACTCGCAGGAATCTGCTCGTCAAGCAGCTGGCTTCCTACGCTGTCCTTGTCGACAAGTCGAAGACCGTCGACCTCGACAGCCTGACCTCTCTCGGCAACGCTCCCGTGACCGACCTTCCGGCGGTCACCGTCGCTGCCAACCGCACCGTCCTGCAAATCTCGTGGGAGGATGTGACCTACTACCGCGACCAGCATCCAGAGGACTATCCCGTCATCCTCGTGGCCAACATCACACAGCAGCAGCTGTTTCTTGTGGCATCGCCCGTGATGATGAAATCCTCGGGCAAACAATCCTTCGACATCGACCTCAAACCCTATGGCAGGGAGAGGGACGAGTTCTCAGGCTTCATGTTTGCCACTGGCCAAGGCGGTGCAAAGGTCGGATTCGGCACCTTGGGAGTCACCAAACGACCGCCTTTTCCACCCAAGAAAACGAAGTCCTCTGGGACGGAAAAACAGTCCGATTCTGGTCCTGACCAAGTCCGTACCAAGTCCGTACCAAGTCCGCAAGCTCAAACGTCGAAAAACCAACCCTAAAAAACACTAAAAAACATGGGAAAAATCAAACAGGGAATCCTCGGTGGATTCAAAGGTAAAGTCGGCACCGTCATCGGTGCCTCGTGGAACGGCATCGCTTACATGCGAGGCCTTCCACAATCGGTAAAGAACCCGAAGACCGCAGCGCAGCAGGCGCAGCGTGCTTTCTTCGCGGAAGTCCAGGATCTCGTCGGTCAGCTGACCTACGAGCAGCTTCGCTTCCTGTTCCCCAATCCAGAGCAGCAGATGTCCCGCCGCAATGCGATGGTGAAGCAGCTTGCCGCTCTGTCAGTCGTAGAAGAGGGTGCCAAGCACGTTGACCTGGCCAACCTGACCACCATCGGCAACGCACCCGAAGCAGACCTTCCCGGTGTCACTGTCACTGCCTCGCGTTCCAACCTCACCATCTCGTGGGATAAGGAAAACGATTGGCGCACCGCTCATGCAAACGAGTACCCGACCATCTTTGTGGCCAATGTCACTCGGAAGAAAATCTTCCTCGTGCATTCCACCGTTGTCATCGGTGCATCCGGTGAGCAGTCCTTCTCCTCGGAGTTCGCCGCCTACGGCATCGGCTCCGATGAATACGTCGGCTTCATGCTGGCCACTGGTGCCACCACTGCGCCTCACGGCTTTGACACGATGGGCGTGATGACCCGTCCTGCACGTCCACCAAAAAAGAACAACTAACCTAATGTCTAACCCCTAAAAACTTAAAGATCATGGGAAAAATCAAACAAGGAATCCTCGGAGGATTCAGAGGTAAAGTCGGCACCGTCATCGGTGCCTCGTGGAACGGCATCAGCTACATGCGTGGCCTCGCCCAATCCCACAAGAACCCGAAGACCGCTGCACAAATGACGCAGCGCGCCTTCTTCAAGGAACTGCATGGGCTTGTTGCTCAGCTCAGCGATGAGCAGCTGCAGTCACTGTTTCCGTCTGCCACTCGTGGCATGACGCGTCGCAACATGCTCACTCGCCAGCTGGCTGCCGCCGCTGCCGTCGTGGACGACGTAAAATCTGTCGACCTCTCCGTCATGGAGGGCATCGGCAACGGCGAGCGCATCAACTCGCCGATGCTCGAAAGCCTGGTGTCCGACACCAATGGTGTCCTGGACATCTACGCAGAGCCAGAGGCAGCAGAGATGATCGGCAAACCAGCCGCTGCCAACTTCATCGCTGTGGCCTACAACCTCACCCAAAAGAAGATCGGCGTTTTCAACACCGAAATCACCGACCCCAGTATGGGTGTGGATGTTCCCGTCGGCAGCTGGGCAGAGGAGGGCGATTCCGTCCGTTTCTACCTGACCTATGCCGCCTCGGGTGAGAATGTGTACCTCCGTGGCTTCGGGTCTTTCATCATCAAGACCCGTGCCGAGAAGGTTGGCCGTAAGATCAACAAATCCTAACGGCCATGAGCATCTTTGAATGGACATCTCTGCTGCTGGCTCCCATCACGGGTGTGGCCTCTTGGCTCGCCGCTACGCGGCTGCGCCAAAACCGCACCATCCGCGAGATGCAGCAGACCATCTTCAACCTGGTCGAGGAAAACAAGCGCGTCTACAACGAGCTTACCGAGGCCCGACGGGAAATCGTCGGGCTCTCGGCCCAGGTCGCCCAGCTTACGCTGGAGAATGCCGAACTGAAGCAGCTCATCGAAAACCTATAAGGCTATGAAGACACGCTGTTTCCTCTTCCTGATGTTGCTGTCGGTGTCGATGGTGGTGCTATGCGCCTGCGATGCCAAGCGCCGTGCTCAGCGTCAAATCCGTCGGATAACGGAACGCTGCCCGGAGCTGGTCACGGTCCAGGCGCATCCCATCGACACCTTCATTGAATTGCCTCCCTTGGCCGATACCGCCGTGATGCCCCTTGCTCCGCTGCTTGACGGCCAAGCCGTCAAGATCCAGACGGAGCAGGGCACCTTCACGGCGACGGCCACCGATGACAGCCTCACAGTCACCTACGAGGCAGAGCCGGAACCCATCCATTATGCCGACACGCTGCACTATCAGCAAGTCGTCATCGAGGCGGCTCCTGAGAAGAAGAAGCCTCCTGCATTCATGTGGTTCCTCCTTGGCATGGTGATTGTGTTGCTGGCTGTCATCATCACCGCTATAGTAATTGTGATCAAAATGGTTAAGACCTCCTGATGGGGGTCTTTCCTTTATTAATTAATCCTCAGTCGGCCAAAGGATGCGGGGGTAGATGTCGCATCTTTTAGGAAGCTCCATGGCCGCATCCTTTGTCCGCCTTCGGCTAATAGTGGGTTTGCGTTTTCCCGCTCTCGTTTCCCTTCCTTGGTCTCATTTCTCAAACCCGCTCCAGCAGTTTAATCGATTCGGAAGGGCTGCCTGCCTGCCAAAGGCTGCGGGAGAAGCCCGTCCCCAGTGGGGAAGCTTTTTGCCCCGCAGCCTTTGTCAGTCAGTCAGGCTCCAGCGGGGGAGAAGAGGAGAAGAAGCAGTATCAAGCAACCCACCAAGAAAAGAGTTGTGGAGAAACAAAAAAATTGTATTTTTGCATCGCTCAGTAGACATGAGCAAACTTATATTTGCGTGAAAGCCGTCCTTTCGGGGGCGGCTTTTTTTTATTTTTTCGTAAAAAGCGTGTCCTTTTTGGCAGGGCATTTACGAAAAAGTATAAGAAAACGATAGGAGATGTTTCGAAAAAGCGTGTCCTTTTTGTGTCCTGTTTTTTGAAATGGGCAAAAAAAAGGGGTCACAATCGCTTGTAACTCCTTGATTTTCATCGTCGGGGCAAAAGGATTCGAACCTTCGACCCCCTGCTCCCAAAGCAGCTAAACCCATAAAATCCATGTTTTTAGGCACTTGCCAAAATAATTAAAAGTTTCTTATTCAATCACTTGCACAATTGAATAATTATACCTATTTTTGCATGTCTTTCAAACAATGCGTGCAAATTGCGTGCAAATTTTCCACGATAAATAAAGGCAATCGCGTGCAAATTGCGTGCAAATTTTCAGCAAAGTTTCAGTAAGGACGAAAAACGCAATTTTTAGGTACTTTTAATTATTACAAAAATGGACTTAAACCCCGCTATCAAAGAACCCCTGTTCCAAAACACCTGCGAGAACATCCTCGTCAACACCTTCTTCGATGCGCGAAGGACGAAGAAGAACGGATTGTACCCGGTCTATGTCCGCGTCAACTGCCATCATCAAAGGCTGCTGCTGCCCACAGGCGTGTCGTTCAGCCCCGATGATTATGCCGTTGCGCTCCAGGTCAAGGCTGGCTCCAACTCCATCCGCAAGGCCAGGGCCCAAATCGGCCAGCTCTTCAACAAGGTCGTCGACGCTGTCAACGCCCTCAATGCCGAGAACAAGTTTTCCTTCGACAACCTCAAAGCCGCTCTCGCCAGCCCACAGCAGAAGCAGACCAAGAAGACCATCTCGCTCTTCGAGTATTGGATTGACTTCGGACTGAAGAAGAACACCCACAAGACGCGCGAGCAGTACATCAATGCCCTGAAGAACTTCTATCGCTTCCTCGGTTGCACCGTCGGCACCGTCACCGACCCAAAGACCAAGGAGAAATCGCTCACCATCAAGGGCAAGAAAGCCAAGCTCGCCCCGTCGTTCGTCAATGAGCTGGTCATCGAAGAATGGCAAGAGTACATGACCAAGAAAGGCCTCTCGGACTCCTCGAAGAGTATTTATCTCCGCGCTCTGCGTGCCGTCCTCAATAGCCTGGGCGCACAGAAGATCATATCCGAAACGCCCAAGTTCACCATCAAGGCATCCACCCGCCGCAAGGAGGATTTCATCCCCGTGTCCGACATCGTGAAGATTCGCGACTATGAAGGCCGCAACCGCAAGGCCGCTGACTGGTGGCTCATCCTGTATCTCTGCAATGGCTCCAATATGAAGGACATCGCCAAGCTGGTCTGGAACGATGACTACTTCTATCGTAACGAGCTGTCCTACATCCGCAGCAAGATTGCCGATAAGGTCCAGGTCACCGTCCACATCCCCATCACCGAGCCGCTGAAGGAGCTGCTGGCCAAGTACGGCACCGAGCCTGAGAAAGGCCGTCGCGTCTTCCCGCAGATTCTCCTCAATGCCACCACCGAGGCCGAGATTGAAAGCCGCTCCCACGACTTCAACCGCCAAATCCGCAAGGGAATGCAGTATGTGTGTGCGCAGCTGGGCATCCCGCCTGTGACCGCTTCCACCGCGCGTAATTCCTATATTACCACGCTCACCTGGCACAACATCTCCGATGCCTTCATCGACTCCATGGTCGGCCATGTCGATTCCAAGAACGTCCTTCGAGGCTACCAAGGCACCATCAGTCCGAAGAAGAGGCTGAAGGTCAACAACCTCCTTTTCGTTGACCCAGAGATTGAGGATGACGAAGAATGATTCAAAAAGCCCGGCGCTCCGCTGGGCTTTTTTCTTACTGCTCCGTTTCGCGCATTTCTTAAATCTTATAGTCATGAACGCATTATCATTTAAGATCCATGCCGACCTGGACGGCTATCTCGATGACCCTGCAATGGGGCAAGTCAATGAAATGATCTACGACACCATCCTTTCCTTCGACAGGCATGATGTCGCAACCAACAGGCCTTATCCAATCCCTCGTCCACCCGAGGTGATTTTCACCGAAGCCTATTCCCTTATGAACGACTTCGTCAATGAGCTTCATCCAGAGGAAGACTTCATCAGAAAGCATTTCTATAAAGTTTGCAACCGTCTCATCGACACCTACGCAGCGGAAATCGTCCTGTCGGTCGATTTCACGCTGCTACGGCTTCGCGATGACAAAAAGAGCCGCTTGCTCATCTCGGCCATCGAAAACACCGTAGATGTCAATTCTGCCTATTTCAAGGCGTTTCAACGGCTGGCCGATGAGCTGAGCGGTCCCGTAGTGGATTGGAAAGCGAAATACTTCGCTCTCCAAAGGCAATACGATGCGCTCTGCGCTTCCATCCCTCCGCCAATGGTCGACAGGAAGAACCAGTTGTTCATTCCCTTTGACTCCATCGAAGCAGCTCGCCAAGGCTACGTCAGTATCGAAGACCTGCTTAGTGTGGCCGACAAAAATGAAACCTTAAACATCTATTTTGTGCTTCGCCTTCTTCTTGACGACATCAATCATGATTATCTGGACATGGTAATGGCCGCTGAAGTTATGGCGAACGAACGTGAGACCAGCCGTTACACATCCAACATCACCATCTCCAAGAACTTCACCAAGATTGACTGCATCCGCGTGATCATGTCGCTGTACAAGAGAGGGAAACTAAAAACCCGTGATGGCTCCAAGCTTACCCAGAAGACCTTGTTTGAGAACTTCGGCGACTTCCTTGGCACCGACCTCTCCAATGGGTCAACGGAATACACCAACGCACTGGCCGACAACGATAAACTGGCCAAGAACATCGCCATCTTCGAAGAGTTGTCATCGGCTGTAACAGAAGACTTTAACAGCAAATAGAACGCCTTCAAAAAACCATTGTCCATATATGGCACATGGTTTTTTTCCGCCTTTTCCTACTTATTTCGCAACCGCATTCCGCTTCAACGGATGCGGTTTTTTCATCGGTGTCCGGCACCTCGAAAAATAACGCGAATGATAACCCTTTAAAAACAACACACCATGTATCAACACAACGAACCCCTGTCTTTCGACAACCTGCCCAACGCTGTGTCACAGCTTATCGATGAGGTAGGCGAAATGAAGACCATGCTGCAGTCCATCGCCAACCGCGAAGGCCAGCACGAAAAGAAATGGATGAGCGTCGATGACCTCATCGTTTACCTTCCCGGCAAGCCTGCCCGCCAAACCATCTATTCGTGGGTCTGGAAAAAAGCCATCCCTTATCATAAGGCTGGAGCCAAGCTCCAGTTCCTTAGATCTGAAATTGACGCTTGGATTTTGGGCGAGACCTTCTCCGTCGACGATGATGAAGATGTCATCCGCCTTCCTGTCAAGGCTCGCCCAATTAAAGAAAAGAAAGGACGCCGCAGATGACCAATCCCCAAGGCTATGTCAACAAAGAGGATGTCATCCTGACCCATCCCGACCTCTCCAAGCTATGGCTCGACTCTGGTGATGTCATGAGGCTGCTCCATTGCTCCCGTCGCACCTTGGACAAGCTGCGCACCAAAGGCATGCCTTATTACAAGGTACACACGCATTACTGCCTCTACAAACTGGATGAAGTCCAGGCTTTCATCGAATCCCACAAAATCATTCAACGCCATGGAACAACCGTTCGCTAACCCTCAACCGTTTATCCCTTCAGTATGCGCTCCAGTCGCATCGGTGGCCACTTTCTCACGCTTCTCTTTCTTCACCAAGCCGATAGAGAACAAACTGCCCACCATGGAGTTTTCCTTGGTCGATGCCTATAACTACATCACAGGCGGTGTGTCGGCTCGTGCTACAGCTCGCCTTCGCTCGCTGTCGCCCGACCAACGGCCCGCCTACAAGAGATCAAATTTCGACTTCTGCACCTTTTCTGGAACGTTCCGCAAGCGCAAGGCCGAATATCTCATCCAGCATTCCTATTTCGTATGCTTCGACCTGGACCATCTTTCAGATGTCGAGGCTGTCCGGCTTACCCTGTTGAACGACCCATACTTTGAGACCTTGCTGCTCTTCCGCAGTCCTTCAGGAGAAGGCCTCAAATGGGTCGTCTCGATGGAACGAAACTATGCTTTCCGCGAGCGTTTCTTCCCCTTGGAAACGCCCGCTTCCTACCACGTACTGTTTTTCTACGCCGTCCAGCATTACCTCCGCAACGCCTACGCCCTCGAAGTGGACGAGAAATGCAAGGATGTCAGCCGCGCTTGCTTCCTGCCGTTCGACCCTAACGCCTACCTCAATCCATCTTTGTCATGACCAAACACCCAACCACCTACGCCACCTCTGCCGTTGAGTCCGTCGAGGCCCTGACAGTTCTCATCGAGCTGTCGGGCACCGACATCACCGCCGACTATGGCGACTGGTGCAACATCGGCTTCGCCCTGGCATACGAATTTGGTGCCGATGGTGAGCCGTTTTTTCACAGAATTTCGGCTTTTTATCCAAAATATGACCCAAAAACAGCCCAAAAACAGTATGCCGCTTGCCTCCGTCACAGCGTGCCGTCGGGCAAGGCTCCCATCACCATCGCCACCCTCTTCCACATCGCTAAGTCCCACGGAATCAATCTTCCATGTCCCGCTTCCAATGGTCGTGGCAAGCCGTTCCGTTCCTCAGTCATTGCAGGCTGCGACCCGCAATCTCCTATGATTTCCTCAAAAAAACTAATTGAGGAATCTGAGGAAAACACCTCTGAAATGCCACTCCCGACCTTCTCACAGGCCATCCGAAAAGACCTACCATCCATCATGCAGCGCATCGTCGCCGACTCCACTTCGGATGTCGATGCCGACATCCTCGTGCTCGGCTCCCTGACGGTCTTTTCGGCCTGCATCCCGAATGTGTTCGGCGTGTATGATCGCCGACAGGTCTTCGCCAATCTCTTCCTCTTCGTCACCGCCCGTGCATCGGCTGGCAAAGGACGGCTCTCCTTGTGCCGCCATCTTGCTGCGCCGTTGCATCAAGCACTCCGCGACAAGTACAAGAAGCAGATGAAGAAATACGAGGCTGCCCAGGCTGCCTTCGTCGTCAACCGCAAAAGCGGTCTCACCGTGCAGCCTCAGGAACCGCCGTTCCTCACGTTGTTTGTCCCGGCCAACAGCACCGCCACGGTCGTCTATCAGACGCTCAGCCAAAACGACGGTGTCGGCCTTCTGTTCGAGACAGAAGGCGACACCTTGGCCAACGCCTTCAACTCCGACTTGGGCAACTACTCCGATGGCTTCCGCAAGGCCTTTCATCATGAGTCCATCACATACCTCCGCAAGAAAGACCATGAATATGTCGAGATTGTGCAACCCAAGTTCTCGGCGGTCCTTTCAGGAACGCCTCAACAGATCTTCAATCTGATTCCCGATGCCGAAAACGGACTCTTCAGCCGTTTCGTCTTCTATTCCATGCCTACACAGCTTGTATGGCACGATATGTTTGCCTGTTCCAGTAGCATTGCCGATGAGCAGTTCAAGCAGATTGGCCGCGACTTCTACGACTTCCACAAGGCCTTCTCGAAGAAGCGCGTCCAGTTTGCTTTCAGCCGTGCCCAGCAAAAACAGTTCAACGAGTTCTTTGAGGCCACCCAGCTTCGCTACGCTCAGCTGTTCGGCGACGACATCATTGCTTCCGTCCGCCGCCTCGGCCTCATCCTCTTTCGCTTCGCTATGACTCTGACCGTCCTTCGCCTCATCGACGATGAGCCGAAGTCCGCCAAGAAGGGAGAGAAGGAGCTGCACCTGGTCTGTGCCGATGCCGACTTTACCACCGCTCTCGCGATGGTCAAAGTCCTGCTGCAGCACACGGCAGCAGTCTTTCAGATTCTCCCTCGTTCCGCGCCTGCACCAAAAGGCCGTCACCAGCTCACCGATGCCGTCCGGCAGAAGTTCCTGGCAGCCTTGCCAGAAACTTTCGACCGTCCAACTTACCTCCAAATCGCCGCTTCGCTCAGCATCTACGAGAAGACCGCTGAGCGTTACATCGGCGAGTTCTGCAAAACTGGCCTGTTGGCGCATCCCGCCAACAGCCAATACCAAAAGAGCCCCGTAGGGGCGCAACGACATTAACCAGGGGTGTCAACCCCTGGCATTCACACACCTAACCTCACATACCATGAAATCAGTCATCCTCATCGAAGCTTACACCATGTCCGCCTACCGTGCCATCCGCCCCGCCATCGTCGGTGCTCATATTGGCTACGTCGGCGTTTGTGGCCTCACATTCTCGGCCACAATCTATCAAAAGGACTATGCCTACCTCGTCGATGTCGTGAACATCGCCGCGCAAAGCGCAGGCATCCCCCGCAACGAGTACAGCATCGTCGCCCTCCAGAACATTAGCCCCGTAGGGGCGCAACGACACTAACCAGGGGTGTCAACCCCTGGCAGCTCCACGGCAGTCCGTCCCCCTCCATGAGGTGGTGGCCGCAGGCCGGGGGAGTCAACTCCTAACTCCAAACTCCTAACTAATATGATCACCACCATCCGAATCTCAACCTACAGCCTTCCGGCATACGTCGCCATCCATCACATAGTGATAAAATCCAACGTCATCAAGCGTCGCTGGTATTTGTTTTGCTTTTATTGCACCATACGGACCCGAAGAGGGAAGGAAACTGTAGAAGCACTTCAAAAAGCCTGGGACGATGCCAAAATACCTGATTGCCGATATGAAATCAAAGTCGATGAATGAGGCCATAAGCCCTACACAACAAACCAAAAGCCCCGAGCATCTTACGATGTTCGAGGCTTTTAATTTCTTGTCAAAAACAAAGCTTATTCAATATATCCCACCCATGCCCGACAATACGCCACACCATCATCAATATCCCAACTCACAGACGTAATCAATCCAATGCCGTCAAACATAAAAGCATCTCGTATCTGCTCATCCGTTGGTTTTTTCCTTGTCTTTTGCGCTTTTGGGTCTAAGTACCATAATTTCACTTCGCTCGTAAGATACTGAACGTAATACTTGACCTTATTGGCTTTTATTATGGTGTCTATGAGGCTGTCCCAATCCGCACTAACATAATCGCCAGCATGAGGTGCACTAAAGAATTCTGCTTCAATGAAACATTCATCAAATCGCCATAATTCATTCTCAATGTATAGTTTTACTTTCATAACGCTGATAATTTTCGACAAAAATACAACATTTTCGGAATCCTCAAATTCCTCATTTCCTCAAATTCCTCAGATTCCTCATTTCCTCACTCGCAATGTCGTGAGGAAACAGTCTATATCAGCCTTTATCTATTTGCCGATAGTCTTCCGCAAAGGCTTGGTGTAGCCTGACCACTTCCATCAGCGAAGCCTTGTATTCACTGGCATCTATGTCATCTTCAAGGCTGAGCCTATCCAAGATTTCTTGTGCTGCATCCAACTTGCTTTTCATGTCCGAAAACAGCTTGTTTTCCTCTTCTTTGGTCATTTTTCGTAGCGTTTTTGGCCTCGCGCTTTCCGTCTCACACAACCTTACACAAATAGATATAAAGAGGCGTGAGACAATCCGTGCTATCATCAACATGGCTCTGGAAAACCAATCAGCATAGCAGCGGAAAGCTCACGCCTATCGGCGCGAGCTTTGCCGTTCTGATTCCGCTGATTTTTATTGAAATTTTCCAGATTTCGTTGATGGGAACCCGAGCGTAAAGCCCTATTATTTATGTCCTTTTACGGCTGCAAATATAACCTTTTTTCGATTATCGGCATCCAGTTCCTCTTCGCTTAGTTCCGCCCTTTGTTCCGCCCTTTCAATAATGCTGAAATTCAGTTGATTAAACCAAATAAAAACCTTAAAAAAGCTGTGATTTGCTGTTTTCTTCGCCCTTTATTCCGCCCTTTATTCCGCCCTTTATCTGCCTTTTTATCAGCCCTTTCCAATCACTTGATTTTTAAGCTATTATTATGGTTTTTTCGTTAGAAATCACTTGCTTTCATCCGTTTTATCTGCCCTTTCAGAATCACAAAGCTTTCTTTTGGGTAGTACATCGCTCTTTTGGGTAGTACATCGCTCTTTTGGGTAGTGCTTTCATCCCTTTTGGGTAGTAGAAACAAGCCTTCCGTTGGTCTTTTGGGTAGTATTTTTGTCCTTTTGGGTAGTGAAGGAAAATAAAAACTCCTTTATTATTTCCTTCAAGTTTTCCTTCATTCTTGACGGAAAACTTTTTTGCCAAGTATTCGGAATAATTGTATCTTTGCACCCAAGAAATCAAAACTTCTAACCTATATGCAATGAAAGCGAAACCATTTATCAAATGGGTGGGCGGAAAAAGCCAACTCATTGAACAACTCGAAGCTAAGCTTCCTGCTGACTTTGATAATTGGGAGAACGTCACTTACATTGAGCCTTTTGTAGGCGGAGGGGCTATGCTCTTCTACATGTTGCAGACACACTCCAACATCAAGTCAGCCATCATCAACGACATCAACGCCGACCTTACTACTTGTTACAAAGTGGTGAGGAACCACCCTAAACAATTGGTTGATGCCCTACAAGAAATCCAAAAGGAGTACTATGCACTGAATACGGATGAATTACGCAAGGAGTTCTATTTGCTTATGCGCTCCGAGTTCAACACGAAGACCTTGGATCCCATCCGCAACACGACCTTGTTCTTCTTCCTCAATCGCACATGCTTTAATGGATTGTTCCGCGTGAACAAGGCTGGCCTTTTCAATGTGCCTTTCGGCAGATACGAAACGCCTACTATCTGCGACCCCAACACGATTTATGCCGACAGCGAGCTGCTGCAAAATGTCGAAATCCTCACAGGTGACTACCAGAAGACTTTGGCACATGCCAAGGACAACACCTTGTTCTACTTTGATCCACCTTATCGTCCGTTAAACAACACAAGTAGCTTTAATGATTACGCAAAAGAGGCGTTCAATGACTTGGCTCAGCGGCGTCTGAAGGAGTTCTGCGACAAGGTGGAGGCCGCTGGGTATAAGTTTATGTTGAGCAATTCGGATTGCAGCGACATGTTCTTTGATGACCTCTATGCGCAATACATCATCGAGCGTGTTTGGGCATCCCGTAGCGTAAACTCCAACCCTCAGAAGCGAGGCAAATTGACAGAAATCCTGGTCCATAATTATCACGAAACCAAACAAGCAATAAGAGCATAAAATGGCAGCACACACGAAAGAACAATTCAATTTGTTCATTTCTCAATTACGCGAGACGAATGCGACACTTGATTTCTATTGCGACTTCCCCAAGATTGCAAAGAACGTGGCCGACATCGAAATCAGTCTCAACACCTTGAACTATCTCATCGGAAAAGAAGACCTGCACTCAGCGGTTCAAGCCCTTTGGAATAGGGACAAACGAGTGTTTGAAGTGATGGATATCCTTATCGCTACGCGCAAAAAGGACGATAAGAAGTACATCGACAACGACGGCTCCATGTATTCGATTCACTCGCTCTTCAGCTCCGTCGATGGCGTGATGAAGTTCATCGAAGGAACTGGCCTCGATAAGGTGTTCAAGAATAAGGAGGTCAAAGACCTGGTGGATTATGTCTTTGGAGTTGAGACCGGATTAGACACCAACGCTCGCAAGAATAGGAGTGGTACCATTACAGAGACGCTTGTCGCTCGTATCTTCGACAATGCCGGCATCAGCTATCGAGAGCAGGTCTCTTCAAAAGAGTTCCCTGCCATCTCTGCGGTGCTGGGTGCCGACCAAAAAGTGTTCGATTTCGCGATTTCATCCCATGGCAAAACCTACCTTATCGAAGTCAACTTCTATTCTGGCGGCGGATCCAAGCTTAACGAGGTGGCGCGTTCCTATACGGATGTGGCACCCAAAGTGAACGGAGTGCCAGGATTCGAGTTCGTATGGATTACCGATGGCGAAGGTTGGAACAGTGCCAAGAACAAACTGGAAGAAGCCTTTGCCGCTATTCCAAGCATCTATAACCTGACCACGATCAGTGAATTTATCTCAAGAATATAATACTATGGCAAAAAACGTCTATTCCCATTCCATCGACTTGAAAAAGTTGACCATTACAAATGCTCCACGCGAAGAGTTTGCCGAGAAGGTAATTGGCATCGAATATCGCGGTTACGAAGTTGAGCAGTGCAAAGATGGCCGTAAGATTGTTATCACAAAGCCTGGTGGTAAAAGCGTGTTCGGACATCCTAAGAAAGAGGATATTCAGGTGTTCATCTATAACCCAGAGAACAGCGAACTTTGGCAGATTTCTCATAAGCAGATTTTAGAGGATGTTACGGCGAAATGTGAAGAGAATCCTGCGGAAGGGAAGAAGCTGATTGCATTACTTGAAAAGACATTAAACGGTGAAGAGCCGAATGACTTTATAGAAGACATCCGAAATCTTGCTTTTCAAACAGGCGAACGCCCGGAAGAATTGATTAAGGCGTATAAATGGATTTGGGGACAGGAAGACGTGAACTATCCGAACGGCGAAGGACGCTTTTTGTCTTGGGGTGCTTACAAAGAATTGCTGGAATCATTATGACCAATTCATTGCCCCAATATCATGATTTTACCATCCTGCAAGGCGATTGCATGGAACGGCTCATGGAGATTGAAGATAACTCCATCGATACCATTTTTGCCGATCCGCCTTACTTTCTCAGCAACGGCGGCATCAGCGTGCATAGCGGCAAGCAGGTATGTGTCGATAAAGGCGATTGGGACAAAGGTGGCACTCCTGAATACATATACGAGTTCAACCGCCAGTGGCTTTCCTTGTGCCGTTCCAAACTGCGCGACAACGGAACGATTTGGATCAGCGGTACCCATCATAACATCCACGTTGTCATGCGTTGCCTCCAAGAGCTGGGCTACAAAGTGCTGAACACCATCACTTGGCAAAAGACCGACCCACCGCCCAATCTTTCTTGCCGCTACTTCAATTTCTCCACCGAGCTAATCATCTGGGCCAGGAAAACAGAGAAAAAGCCTCACAAGTTCAATTATGAGGCGATGAAGCTGCTCAATGGTGGCCAACAAATGACCGATGTTTGGCGCATTCCTGCAGTCAGCCTGTGGGAGAAGCAGCAAGGCAAGCATCCAACGCAGAAGCCATTACGCTTGCTGTATCGAATTATCCTTGCAGCAACCAACGAAGGCGACACAGTCCTTGACCCCTTTAGCGGCTCAGGAACCACAGGTATTGCTGCAAATCTTCTTGGCCGCAAATACATCGGCATCGAGCAGGATGAGCAGTTCTGCGAGTTGTCCCTTCGTCGTCGTCAAGCCTTGGAGGATGACAAAACGCGGCAGAAACTGTTTGATAAGATGCGCTCCACGCCCGAAGAGTCAACCGTGCTCATCAACCACATGCGCGAGTCCGACCGTGAGAGAGCAATGCAGCTGGGAATTACCTATGTTCGCGTTGGCGATGCCAAAGGCTCTTTGTTGGTCAAGGAAGGCTTTCAACGCTTGGGATATGTCTGCATACATACCCGTGGCGACAATCCAGAGCTGTTCAAGCTGACCAAAAAAGGTTTCCAGATATGGACGGCTGAAGCATTGCGTGAGGAAGGCTTTTCAGCTGAAAACGCACCGTATTACGCCGTGATGCGCTTCGACCCCTCGGCACCAGTGCCATTCGATCAGCCTATTGACCTCCACAAACGCCAATACACCCAAGTGGCACACATCCAACCGCTCAGCGATTTCATTGGGTTAAAATAGTTTCTCTTGTACCGTACAATATGGTTAAGAAGTCAATCAATACAACGGCTAAAGGAGATGCTTTTGAGGAAAGGGTTTACAACACCTTTAATAGTTTGCTCCAAACCGAACAACTTCCCGTGAATTGTCGGCAATCAAAAATTTATCACAAAAAGAAGTACAAATCTACTCAAACATCTCACGACATCACGATTGATATTTCCATAGAAACGATGATGCCTGGTTCTAATGAAATCGAAGTACTGACGCTCATAGAATGTAAGGACTACAAATCAGCGATTACCGTTGATAAAATCCGTGACTTTCAACAAAGAATCAAAGAGATTGGTGCACAAAAAGGCTATTTCATCACTACAAGTTCTTTTCAGTCAGGTGCAAGAGATGAGGCAAAAGCTAATCACATCGGAATTGCTGTCATGGATGAGACTAACAGCCTCCAGTGGATTGCCAGACGTATTGCAATTCGGGATAGATATGAAATCAATTCTGAGGTATTTAATATCATCACCGGTCAGTCATTCAACGGCCTCTATGGTTTTGTCGCTGAAGGGAATGCCTGTTATACCAATTTGTGTGATTTTCTCCATAAAGAACTAGGGCTTCCTGTTAAGCAGTCATTTACGGTGAAGTACATGTCAGATGACGACATACTGAAGGCAATCTACAATTCGTTGCAGTTGTCTTCAGAAGAGCATGGCACCATCACCGACGATGAATTGGTGCAATTTGTCTTAGACCAAGGTTATTCAATGAAATCGTCATCGATAACAGGCAAAGTGCTAGGCGAGATAGATTTTGAGTCCAAAGAGGTCCGTATCTCTGAAACATTGATAAAAGGCACACCACGTTGGCGTTTTACTGTTGCTCATGAATTAGGTCATATTGTGCTCCATTCTGCTGCAATTCGTCAGTCTCAGATTAGTACTATCGAAGAATCCATCGACGATGAAGAACTTGAAGTTGAAATAAGTGATGATACTATCAAGAGGATGGAGATACAAGCAAACAGTTTTGCTTCTCAGCTGCTTATTCCAGAAAGCAAACTCAATTTAGAGTATTGCAAATTGTTCCTTCAAAAAGGCGTAAGGAACTATCCATACCTGCATATAGATTCCCAGCCATGTAACATCGAACTGCTAAAATGGTTTTTGTCCAATTTGGCTTTACACTTCAACGTGTCAAAAGCAGCGATAGAAAAGAGGCTGCAAAAAATGAATCTTTTGACAATAGATTTCTAATTGATATGGATTTTGGCGCATCCCCCGCAGTCCATACAACCCCATCAATAGGGAAACTTCAACAGCCTTTTTTATGCAAAGAAAAATAATTCACTTGTTTTATTTGCCAATTAAACTATTATCCTTATTTTTGCGCAATAATTCAACTGATTTTAAGGGTATTCCCTGTAGCAAAATTTGAGTTATGGAAATCAAAACTAAAGTAAAATTCGTCAGCCTTAACAAGGTGACGGTTGAAACGCCACAAGGTGACCGTTTCACATTGGGACTTAGCAATGTAGTCCCCATCGGCTTCCAAGAACAGGATGCCAAAGTCATTGCCTACCTCTTCGATAAGTATTACCAGGGCGACCCCGCTGTTATCATGGGTCCGATTTATCGTGAAATGTTGCAGAGGGGCTGCTGGTCTACGCCGTACTGGTTCGGTCCAGACCGCGACAACGAGCGCGAGCGTATCGGCGCCCAAATTCGCAAGCTCCGCGAAGAACGTAATCTGGAGGCTAAAGACCTGGCTCAGTATGCCGACATTGATGCCTCCAACCTTTCCCGCATAGAGAAAGGAAAATTCTCGCCTGGTCTCGATGTCCTTTGTAAGATTGCCGCCGCAATGGACTGCTCTGTCGAAATCATTCCTATCGGTGCCATCCACAACAACTACCAAGTCCATTGTGCACCGCGTGAGGTTCCTGAAGAACACAGAAACATCCTCATCACGGCCAAGCAATCCACCTTCCGTTTGGCAGAATGTCTTGCCAAATATGGTGAATACCATTGGCAGCAGACGCGCTTCAACATCAACGTTGGCGACATCGTTTATGTCTATGTTTCTGAAGAGCGTGAAATCAAGTACAAGATGACTGTTGAGCGCGTCGATGAGCCATACGACCGATGGATGGTCAAGGAGGAAGAGTTTTGGGTCGACAAAGGACGCATCCAAGACGAATCTCAAATCAAGTATGCGCTTCTGCGTCTGGTCAAGGAATCCCATTCCGGCAAGCTCACAGAGGAAAACCTGGTCAAGCACGGTTTCCTTCGCGCTCCCCAAGGCATCAAGTACCTCGAAGGTGATTTACTGAAGTTCATCGAACGAAAGTTTTAGACATGGGTGCCTTATTGACTCGTGCGTGGGATGAGAACAAGGTTCTCGTCCACGTCGATGATGTGCCCAAGGGCGCATTATGCGGTTGCATTTGTCCCATCTGCGAACAACCCCTCTACGCAAGAAAGGGACAGAAATATGCTCATCACTTTTCCCACGCCTACAATCACGATTGCAAAGGCTCTGATGAATCCTTGATCCATAAAATGGCCAAGGAAGTGCTATTGGAAGCTGGACGGATAATGTTGCCGCCTTCGTCGGGCAAATTCCCGTCAGGCTTGGTGAAACTCCATCAGGTAGAAGCCGAGAAATGGGATGAGCATTACCGCATCAAGCCAGATGTAGTGGGCATTATGGAAACTGGAGAAACTTTGTTGATAGAGTTTTACTACAGCCATAAAGTGGGGAAGAAGAAGCAGAGGCTCATCATCGAAAACCACCTCAAATGCTTGGAAGTTGACCTCGCCTTTCAAGACTTCGACAAAGCCTCGCTCTTTGATTTCATAACCAATTCCACGGAAGACAGGGAATGGGTAGTACCAGAGGAAGCAGTTCAAAAAACCGAAACTGAAGATATATCATACCCGTCTTCTCGGAATCCTGTGTATAGCCAAGCCAACGATTTGTTGAGACAAATTTTTGCTGAAAACACGCTCTATCTGCATCCCTATCTGGAATACCAGGACAACTATTCCATGTTTGGTTCAGATGCGCTTTACGACCTGAAGGAACTAGGCTACGATTTCCACAAAGCGCATTATAACAATCGAAGATTCAAGTGTGACATCCTGTTATCCAAGAAGCAGGCAGATGGCAAGAAAAGCTTCATCGCAATAAGTGTCAAAGGCCGACGCAGACCTGAAGGGTTTAGACATCCCAAAAACTGGTTAATCATCGACATCATTCCGAAACGAGGAAGCACACTTGACGACATCAAAGCTCGTTGGGCAAACGCTGTTATCGTCAAAACCCCAACCATGAATGTCATCTACACCAACTTTGATAAATGGTTTAAGAAGGAGAGGCCTTCGCCCAAGGTGTTTGAATAAAGCACGCCGCTTCATCAGAATTATACAATCGTAGATTCTGGCTGCTTGAAAAATCCATTATCATATTCGATACTACATGTTGGGCATATCCATCTTTCTTTATCATCTTCAACATAATACTGCAGTTGTGTTCCGCATTTGTGGCAGTAGTATATGCCCTTATCATTATGCCCTTGCCCTAGTTTGCTTAAAACACGAATTGGCACGGGCTTGTTCTGCAAAGTGTATCTTTGCGCTTGCCGATCATAAAGGTCATCATCGCAACAAGATAGGCAGCTAGGGCAAATATACCAACCATTAGGGCATTTTGCACTATCTCGTGAATCAATCAAGCCTGTTTTACATTTGAAACAATAACTCAAATAAACGGGTTGATTGTACTCGGGACATGTTGGGTTAATACATGAATAATAGTTGTGTAGATTGATGCCTCCACTGCCTTTATGTGTGTACATAAGGTGGCCACAGTTTCTGCACTTTAAACGTCTGAATTTTTTCATTGCACGATTGGCACAAGCAATAAAATCAGTAATCGTTTCGTCGGGCTCATATCCAGCTTCTGTTTTCCGTAGTTTTGGGAAGCCCATAATCTCTATCAAATGGTAAAGTGAATGATGTTGCCACGACGAACAGTTTTCCAATGTTTGTTGTTCCAAACAATTGTGGAAACACTCCAACCCTCGACACCAGAAATACGGCAAACCAGTTGCTTTGTCTCTCTCTTCGCTTAGCTTAGGCGCACAGTAAGGTTTGTGGTTTTTATTGTTTTGGCTTGTTAAAAACTGAATCTGCCAATCTTTGGGATCATGTGGTATGCTCTTGTTGAAATAATACAGATTTTTTAGTCTGAGTAATAGTTCCTTATTATACGGTACCTCAAAGTGTTTTCCGTCAAACTCATTAGCTTTTAGTTCTATCTTCAAGGTTTCTACCACACGCTTCTTTAGCTCCATAGATTCTTTGTCTTTGAAATCTTGCTTAACCACATCCGATGCATTAAACGGATGGATATTCTTTTCTTCACATATTGCTTTTTTGATTCCAAAAACGTCAAATTTCCAACCTACCACTGGTTTCGACTGAGGTATGATGCGCATGGTGAGCGGTTTTGAATATTGAACGAGTAAACGCAGTGTTTTTAATGCTCCAGAGCTAATTATAAAGCGTTTTTCATCGATCTTTCTGCAAACGCCAACCCGTGAACGAATATAGTTGCTCATTTTCTCAATTGAGGTTTGCTCCAAATCGATGATATGAGTATTATTCGGGTAATGGTTGTCGTTAACCTCTGGCATAGGCTCTTTAAGAATATGATTCAACCATTTATAGTCACTATCATACACCACCCACTTGTTTTGATATTGGCATTCTTTTAAGCAAGTAAGCTTGGCTTTCCTACGCACAACACCCTCCGGTGTTTTCTCCTCAATAATTCGCGAGCTTAAACAACGTTCCAATAATTCTCCAGAAAGAGGTCGTTTTTCTTCGTCATAACCACAAGCATAGTATGTTTGATGTCGGCTTTTAGCATCTAACCATGTGCGAATTGTCCCAAGCAGGTTCTCTTCGGTAAACTTACTCTCATCCAATTCAAAGACAATGTCATAATCAATAAATCCATAGAATTGTCTGTTATAAACAGCTCCGCCATCGCATTGGGGAAGAAACTCTTCCATCCCAAGAGTTATGCTTGGTTTTGTCACATCGCAATGAGTTATCACGAAATCCAATACACCATCAAAAGTCTGGAATGTCTCTCCATTGGAATGCAGCACTGTCAGCAGAATATCATTAAGCAATGGTACGGAAAGGTTGATTGGCTCATCTGGTGAGTAAAGACAATACCTGTATCGAATAAACTCTGAATACTTGCTCTCCTTGAATTGTTCGAGGATTTCAGCGTCAAGTACTGTTTTGCCAAGTCGAACATCATGGAAATAGCGTTTGACTATCTCCATTTGAATTTTATGAGACGATAGGGCATAAATGGAATTCAATGTTGAATAATCCACAGAAGCATCATCGTTGTGTAACCAGCGTAAAAAACGCAAAAATGGGTTTTGTGTTTGATCATCTATCGATTCGCCTGTAAATTCTACAACATCATTTCCTAGTATAAAATCAGTCAGCTCAAAGAGATTCCAATTCTTGTATTCTTCATTTGTTTCTGGAGCTTCAAAGCTTCTCGCTTCTATTATTGAATCAGGAAGGTAGATTTCATAGTTGTAATTAAAACGCATCAAAGCATTTTTCATCAGTTGTTGTTTGTCAACAGACAAACACCTACAAATCTTGCTTAAAGCATTGATGATATATGGTTGCGTCATCACATCATACAATCCCAATGCCTTGACGATAATTTCACTGTTCCATTGGCAATTGTCAAGCATCCACAGCAAATGTATGTATGGATACCTGTCGGCGGGAGCTTGTGAACGTATTATGTAACTATTGATGACAATACGCCAATCGTCAATATCGGAGGCGTTAACTTCATGGATGTCAAACGAAACAATTTCCTGGTTTAATGACTTTTCTTTGGTTATTGCTTCCGATACAACAAGATTATATCCATAGCAATTTCCTTGAAATTCTCCATCATCAATGCTGCTACTGAAATCAATATCAACTGCTTTCCATGCATAACGCACAACATCATTGCCGTTTTCGTCAGTATATGAATGCTCATCCCTATGAAGAAACAGCAACGGATTCTTCATGAGCTCTTCATACCTGGCCTTATTTGTTGAGAGCGTTGGCATACTAAACAGGCTTATTATTCTTGAAGTTTGCTATTTCTATTGTCCCGCCATGCCATCTTGTTATCATCTACATTTGGATGTGTGTTGATATAACCATTATACCAAAGGATTAAATCGCAAAGCTGTAACGCAAAGCTTTTTAATAGGAGCGGAGAATTGCTTACACTGCTTAAATACTCCTCTTTCTTGATTTCGCCATCATCTTCAGTATCCGAATGACAGAACGGTGGGATAATATCTGCCATCTCACGCAAGACTCTTTTAAGTACTGGAGGAAGCACCGCATATTTGCTTTCTATGACAGTAATATCTTCTCCATTATTGCTTTTTCTCTTTGCACTCACACCAGAAAGAATTAAGCACGACCATCTCAAATTGATTTTCTTTCCCCAATCTGGCAAAATCCCATGAGAAGCCATAGAACGAAACATATATTCAAGTACTTCTCGCGCCTTTACAAATTGACCATTATAGTCCTTATATTTGACTTCATTTAGGAAATGGATCGGAATAAGCAAATCTTCCAAAGCGAAACAACCATTATTATCTATTTCGCATGCTTTCATCGCTTCAAAAACATTTCGATACATCTCTCGTATCTGAATTTGTGGTGACTTTTTTGCATAATATCTAATTCTCCTAAACAAAGTTTCATTGTCAATGTTTTTTGAATAATAGTTTTTGTTGGTTGCTTCTGTCCAATCAGCATCCCACTTCATTCGGTCGTCTATAATAGAATCAGACACTTCAGATTCAGCACCACCTGTGAGAACATACCATGGTATTATTCTCCGTTTTTCTTTACTAATTACAGCTATATCTTTTAATGCTGCTGCGAGAAACTTTACAGCGTTGTCTGGGTCTTCACGATGGAATTTACATTTAGCGTCCAGAATGATTGCAGACCAACGGTCATAATCCTTTTCCAATGCTACTCTTGCGTCGTCCCAGCACGAATAATCATGCAATTCTAGACCTAGTTCTTCTGCTTTTAATGGATAAGACTCGATTACTTTAGGATCATCTTCTACCCATAGTACTTGTATTAAATCTAAATCAAATGCTTCCATGCTTTATTATTGTTATAAAGATCTAACGGTGTTAGAATGATTAAACGTTAGAATATATTTTACTGTGAACTCGTCTTCTGGCGAAGAAACAATTACTACCTTTCCATCATATCTCTGCATGATATCGTCTATTTCATTGCATCCAATGCCATTATGACCATCATGATGAAGCGCGGTAGAAACACCGTATTCTAATAACGACCTGGTATCTCTTTCATTAGGAATTGGTGAGCCGTTGTTTTCTATTATTACTACCAAGGCCATGCCATCCATGTGCCATGAGAATCTTAGTTGATAGTCCTTACGTGTTTTATTATCAAAACCGTGTGCTTTGGCGTTAGATATGATGTTTTTGAACACGCGTTTTAACGCATCTTTTGGGAAAAGGAACTGACAAATTGAGTTTCCCTTCGACAAAATGATGTTTCCTGAGAAAGGGTCTTGGATATCTTTAGTAGCCTGATTATGGCCATGTTCCCACATCATAATCGGCTTGAAGTTAAGCCAACCGCTTTCGTTTTTCTTTATATAATCCTCAATGAATAACTCAGGGTCAATCCATTCTGGTTTTTCGAAGGAGTAATCCACTGAAGCAATATGCTCCATAGCCGGCATCATGTCCTTCAAATTTTGTGATATAAATTCAAAAGCTTCCCGAACAGTAGTTCCTTTTACCCTTGAAATCACATTATCATCCGCCAAGCTTCCGTTATGACGGATACGAAATTCATTCAAAGCAAAGAACATGGCTTCTATGGAGGATAACGATTGAGTAAGCGCATGCTTACGCATTCGGATTGCCTTTGTGTAGTTCTTTTGCTCTTGTTTCATCTCCAACTGAGAAGCCTGCAATGCCTCATAGTTTATCTCGCACAAAAAAGCAAGCTTTTCCTTGTCTGTGTGATTAGGAACAATCACTTTGTCCATAATCAGCGGGAAAGTGCTAACATTTATTTCGCCTTCGCAGATTGAAACTATCTGGTCTCTTACTACAGGATCAAACAGCAACGCTGCAATGTATCGCACGTCAATCCCATCCTTTGGAACAATGCATACGATGGCACTAAGAGTTGCAATTCCGGTTTCGGGAAGCTCGCTAATGTAGCCTACAACAGTTTTCTTTTTATGTCCGTATAGTAAAACACAGCGCTCTTTGATGGATCTTATCCGGTATTTCAAATTGTCGTCAAAAGCGATGCTCTCTGCCAAATCTAAATCTTGTGATAGAATATTAGCATCCTTGTATTCATTTGCCATTTTTGCAGGAGTCACAACAGGTTTTTGCTTCACTTTTTCAGACAGCACCCAGCCTTCGTCATCTTTGATCATTTCGTGCTCCTTTAATGCAACGAATGTCACCAATTCAGAAAGAGGAATTCCTGTTTTTGGCAGCTTTGTGCTATAAAAGCTTGGCCATAAAATCTCTCTACTTATAGTTTCCGCATTCACGGAAAAAGTCTCGCTTGTTCTTTCGTTCTTAAAAAGAACTATCGTGTTATCTTTTTTCTCCACTATGAGAAGCAGATATGAATCTATATTTTGACCGAGTATGCTTTTATCTTCATATTCTACAACTGAAGAAATAGCCATGTCAAAAACAATCTGATTTCGAAATGACATAATTTCATCGGAATGAAACACGTCGTCACCTTCTCCAGCCATTTCTTCCATGAACTCTGAGAAAAACAGCATCCTTCCTTCCGGTTTCAAAAGGTCATATAATGCCACAATATCGTTACATTCTGTGCCAAATATGCGCTGGCTAAAATACTTATTCTCATTTGCTCGCAAAATGACAACGTCCATACTGCCATTAGTGGGTAATGAATAGGTGTATTTTTCGTCAATTTCTTCCCCGCATACTACTTCAGACTTAATACCTGCCGCAAACAAACGAATTTGCCCAAGTGCCCAAACTACCTGCTGCTCATAATTCATGCCTGTGAATCCATAAATGACACAGTCAGGAAACATCACAGCGAGATCACAATATTCCGCATCAGCAATGAATACTCTTGCTCCTTTCTTTGGTTTCGCATAATCTTTTACAAGCCTAATGCGTTCCTTGGAAATACCTCCGTTAAAATGCTTGGCATGAGATCCATTTAGCCATTCATTCCTGTGGCTGAATTCATAGGAAACCACATCGGTAAAGTTCTCACAAAGAAAAGCGAACTCCTCTTTAGTCAACGCCTCCTTGTGGTATTTATCTGCATATTCGGTGAGCGCATCCAGAATCTGAGGTTCTGCACCGTCACCTGTAACAGCCGCATAAAGCTTTATAAGCAATTGTTCATCTGCCTCATTATCAATAGGCGTTAAAAATCCATTATCACAAGCCTTTGGGCAATGCTCGGCCACATAGTTACGATACTTGGCAACAAGACTCTCTATAGTGAGGTTGTTTTGTGTTTTTTGCATAGTCTCTTTTTTTTTGGTATTATATTCAAGTTGTGGCAACGAGTTTTTCCCGTTTTCG
>JAFRRE010000173.1 GCA_017428285.1 Bacteroidales bacterium
ACTTGTATGGATGTCTCGTATCGCAGAGGGGCTGAAAAACAAAGCGATTGAGCTGAAGATAGAAGGACCATACACCTCATGGTGGCACATGTTTGGGTGGAACACCTTTGGCTTGTTGCTATTCGGCCCCGCGGTGGCTACCTACCGGTTCTTCGACACACTAAACAAGATAGAGCACAAATTGAATGAAAGTGGTTCCCCAGTGCTCGGACATTTCTAACCGTTTTCGAGTTTGCAATTATCTTCCAATTATTTGGATGGATTAATCTTCATCATTAAAACCTCCTGACTTTCTTCTTGTAATCTTTCATTTCTTGAACGAAGTCACGGAGCAGTCGTTTCATGGTCGTAGGCTTTCCATGCCGCAAAAGTACAGTTTTCTTTTATGTCCATTCAGATCTTTTTTCCTATCTTTACCGCCTCAAACTTTATACACACAAACACCATGAAAAACATCCTCACAAGCTTTTTGGCTCTTTTAGGCTTGGCCTCGGCCTGCGGCCAACACAACTTCGAAAACGCCAATGTCGACAGGTTCGCAAATTGCATCACAGATAGCAATGTGGTGCTGCTTGATGTCAGAACCGAAAAAGAATTCAATGAAGGACATCTCCAGAATGCACTCAACATCGACATCAAACAAGATGACTTTGTCGAAAAAGCGAAAGCGACACTTCCGACCGAAAAGACGGTAGCCGTGTATTGCCGCAGCGGAGTACGATCGGCTCTGGCAGCCAACAAATTGTCGGCAGAAGGCTACAAGGTCGTGAATCTTGAAGGAGGCTTTTTGGCATGGAAAAAAGCCGAAAAACCTGTCGTGACTAATACGGAAACCTACGAAACCGACAGTTTCACCACGAAGAACGGCAAGACAGTCAAATTCCACGCCTTGGTCCATGCCTCCATCCGCATCGAATACGACGGAAAGGAAATCATGATCGACCCTGTGACAAAACTGGGAGACAAGACCATCGACTACACAACCATGCCTAAAGCGAATTACATTTTCGTGACCCACGAACACTTTGACCATCTTGACACTGCTGCCATCAAGCAACTCACTAGCGACAATACCCAATTGATCACCAACCAGCGCTGTGCTGAGATGCTTGGCTATGGTCAGGTGATGGCCAACGGCGACATGCTGCAAATCGCAGACGACATCACTGTTGAAGCCGTTCCAGCTTACAACACCACTGAAGGCCACCTACAGTTCCATCCCAAGGGAAGAGACAACGGCTTCATCCTCACCCTCGACGGGCTGAGAGTCTACATTGCCGGCGACACAGAAGACATCCCTGAGACGGACAACATCAAAGACATCGATGTCGCCTTCCTCCCCTGCAACCAACCTTATACGATGACGGTTGAGCAACTCGTCAATTCAGCAAGGACGGTCAAGCCAAAAGTGCTGTTCCCGTATCATTATGGCCAGACAGACGTGAGCGGAATTCCCGCACAGTTGGAGAACGATGGGGTTGAGGTGAGGATTAGGCATTACGAATAATTGACAGCTCACCCGAGAAAAATCGAGGTAAAAGAAGAAAAACACTCAATTTTTGCTCCTTTTGGCCTCACAAACTTAAATTTTGGCCCAGTTCGTATCTTTGAATCAAAGAATTCCGTACCTTTGCAGATTAATTAAAACCCAACCTGCCATGGCACTTGATAACGAAAAATTTGTTGGTGAAGGCCTGACCTACGACGATGTCCTGTTGGTCCCTTCCTATAGTAATGTTCTCCCACGTGAAACAAGCCTGAAGACCAAGTTCTCACGCCATATTGACCTCAACATCCCTGTCGTCTCCGCCGGTATGGACACCGTCACGGAGAGCCGCATGGCCATTGCCATCGCACAAGAAGGCGGCATTGGTGTGCTGCACAAGAACATGACCATCGGCAAGCAAGCTGCCGAGGTGCGCAAGGTGAAACGTGCCGAAAATGGCATGATTAGCGACCCCGTGACCATCCATGTGGACGCCACAGTGCGCGATGCCCTCAACCTGATGGGCGAATACCACATCGGCGGCATCCCTGTCGTCGACAGTTGCAATGTGCTGGTCGGCATTGTCACCAACCGCGACTTGCGCTTTGAGCGCGGCCTCGACCGCCCCATCGCAGAGGTGATGACCAAGGACAACCTCATCACCACGACAGAGGTCTCCTTCGAGAAAGCCTCCGACATTCTTCAAGAGCACAAGATCGAGAAGTTGCCCGTGGTCGACAAGGACAACCATCTCGTCGGTCTCATCACCTATAAAGACATCATCAAGGTGAAGGCGCGTCCCAACGCTTGCAAGGACTCACGCGGTCGTCTGCGCGTGGCCGCTGCCGTGGGTATCGCCGCCAACACCCTCGAACGTGCCGCCGCTTTGGTCGATGCGGGCGTTGATGCCCTCGTCGTCGACACTGCCCATGGCCATTCGCAAGGTGTCATCGACATGGTGCGCAACCTAAAGGCCAACTATCCTGACATCGACATCGTGGCAGGCAACATCGCCACTGCCGAAGCCGCCAAGGCCTTGGCCGAAGCTGGTGCCGATGCCATCAAGGTGGGTATCGGTCCCGGTTCCATCTGCACCACGCGTGTGGTGGCGGGTATCGGTGTGCCTCAGCTCACTGCCGTCATGGATGTCTCCAAAGCCCTGCAAGACACAGGTATCCCAGTCATTGCTGACGGTGGTATTCGCTACACGGGCGACATCGTGAAGGCTTTGGCCGCAGGAGCCTCCTCCATCATGGCTGGTTCGCTCTTCGCCGGTGTGGATGAGTCGCCAGGCGACACCATCATCTACGAAGGTCGTAAGTTCAAGACATACAGAGGCATGGGGTCACTGGAAGCCATGCAGCAGGGCTCAAAAGACCGCTATTTCCAAGACAATGTGGAAGACGTGAAGAAACTCGTCCCCGAAGGCATCGCCGGTCGTGTCCCGTACAAAGGCACGCTCTCCGAGGTAGTCTATCAAATGGTTGGTGGTTTGCGCTCTGGAATGGGCTACACGGGATCACGCACCATCGACGACCTCAAGAAGGCCAAGTTCATCCGCATCACAAACTCAGGCATCCTTGAAAGCCATCCACATGACGTAACCATCACCCAAGAAGCCCCAAACTATAGCAAGAGAAGCTGATGAAAGCATCCATTTCTTTCCCTGAACTGCAAAACATCATTGCAGCCAAAGCCAACCAACAGATTTTTTTCGCTTTTGTCGACGGAAAGACTGTTCGCGTGAGCTATCCACTCAACTTGGGCTTCATCAAGAAAGACATCTCTGCCAACTTGATCATCAAGGAACTGATAGGCAGCGATTTGTTGGTTCAGGTCTCCGCTGGAATGGGCACCGACACCATGGTCACTACACTTCTCGGCCTACTAAAAAACAAAATTCCCGATGGATTGATTGAAAAACGCCCCGAAAGCCACCTTTTGATTCATTTAGGCCAAATTGAAAACGTGAAAGCCGTGTTCGACAATATCGACATCAGAGACCTACACGTCCTCGCCGACGGCCTTGAAGCGGAAGGTAACCTGAAATAATAATTGCCTGCAACCTTCGTTATTGAATATAAATAGAAACAAGTAATATCAGAAATGAAACAGTTCAACTTTTTGAAAATGTTTGTATTGGCAGCATTTGTCATGCCTGCCTTTTTTGCCAATGCACAGTCGAAACTCGACAAGCAGGTCTTGATGACCATTGGCAACCAAGACGTCACCGTGAAGGAGTTCAACGACGTATATTACAAAAACAACCTCAAGAGCGATGTCATCGAGAAGAAATCCGTTGACGAGTATCTCGACCTCTTCACGACCTTCCGCATGAAGGTGATGGAGGCCGAGCGCCTGCAATTGGATACCAGCGCGAAGTTCCAAAGGGAACTGGCTGGCTACCGCAAGCAGTTGGCCAAGCCCTTCATGAGCAGCGACGATGTCACCGAGGAATTGCTTGAAGAGGCCTACCAACGCAAGTTGAAGGACATCCGTGCATCGCATATCCTTATCCGCTGCGAAAAGAACGCCTTGCCCTCCGACACATTGAAGGCTTACAACAGAGCCATTAGCATCCGCAAGAAAGCCCTGGCCAAAGGCGCTGACTTTGCCGCACTTGCCGACCAATACTCTGATGACCCGTCAGCCAAAGGCATGAAAGCCACGGACCAAAACCCAGCACGTCCCGGCAACCATGGTGACCTCGGTTATTTCACCGTCTTCGACATGGTCTATCCCTTTGAGACAGGCGCCTACAACACCAAGGAAGGTGAGATTTCGATGCCCATCCGCAGTAGTTATGGCTACCATATCATCAAGGTGCAAAGCGTGACCGACGCCATGGGCAGCATCCAAGCCGCCCACATCTTCCTTCAACTCCCCTATGATGCTCCCGAAGAGGATGTAGCAGCCATGCAGCAAAAGGCTAACAACATCTACAACGAGCTGATGGAACAAGACGGCAAGAACTGGTCCGAGAAGGTGAAGCAATACTCCGATGACAAGGGTACGGTCTCTCGTGACGGCACATTAAGCAGTTTCACTGTCAGCCGCATTGTTCCTGAGTTTATAGAGGCCTGCAAATCATTGGAAATCGGACAGATAGCCAAACCTGTCCGCACCAATTACGGCTTCCACATCATCAAGCTGTTGGGCAAGTCGGGCGTTGACACATTTGAGAAAGAAAAGCAAGCCTTGGCAGAACGCGTCGAAAAGGACATGCGTTCCAAGAAATCGGAAGAGGTTGTACTGAAGCAGGTGAAGAAAGAATATAAGTTCAAGCAGAACGACAAGAACTTGGAAGCCTTCCTAGCCACTGTCGACAGCACTATACTGCGCAAGGAATATGAACCCTCTGAAAAAGTCGATATGAACGCCACCCTGTTCAGCTTACAAAACAATCCGACCAAGGTGAGCGAGTTCGTCAATTACATCAAAGAGAATATGACAATGCAAAAGTACGCCTCACCTGGTGCCTATGCCTATCAACTGTATGAGAGTTTCTCCAATGGTGTGGTTATGGATTATGCTGATGCCCACCTTGAGGAGAAATATCCTGAATTCAAGGCTTTGGTGCAAGAATACAGAGACGGCATCCTGCTCTTCGACCTGATGGACAAAGAGGTGTGGAGCAAGGCCGTGAAAGACACCCTTGGACTGGAGGAATTCCACCAGCGCAACGCCTCCAAATATATGTGGGAAGACCGCGCCTATGCTACCATCATCACAATAGCACGTTCTGAATCGTTACCCAAAGTGAAGGCTCTCTTGGACAGCGGCATCGAACTCGACAGTCTGAGAAGTGTCGTTCAACGCGACTCCATTCCTGGTGTCTTTGTACGCAAAGCCTACTTCCAAAAAGGCGACAACAACTTCGTTGACCAAACCGAATGGAAGGTTGGCGTGAGAAACGAAATTCCTTCCACCGTCGACCAGTCGACTACCATCGTATGCATCAGAGAACTGCGCAAGCCCGAGCCTAAGACCCTCAAGGAAGCCCGCGGCCTTGTCACTTCCGACTATCAAGTAGAACTGGAGCAGAAGTGGGTGAAATCTCTGAAAGAACGCTATCCTGTGAAAATCAACGAAAAAGTGCTGGATAAAGTCAGGCAGATGTATCAATGAAGAAAACAGGCGTTCTTATCGGTATCGCTTTCCTCACGCTGTTGGTGGGCTGCGACTACTTCCAAAAGAGTTCCAAGGAAGTGGTGGTGGCCGAGTGTTACGGCAAGTACCTCTATGAGTCTGACCTCATTGGGCTCGTGCCGGAAGGTACACCCACCATGGACAGCATCCAGCGCGTCAGCACCTTCATCGACTCATGGGTCAGGAGGCAAGTGCTGATCCATCAGGCCGAGAGCAACCTCAACAAGGAAATGCTCGACCTCGACAAGCAGATGGAAGAATACCGAAACTCGCTTATCATCTACACTTACGAAAGCCAGCTCATCGACCAAAAGTTGGATACCGTCGTCAGCGATGACGAAATTGCCGAATACTACGAACAGAACAAAGAGGACTTCCAGCTGCGCAACACGATGGTGCGCGTGGCCTACGTCATTCTTGAGGAAGACAGCAAGCAAAAACCAGACTTCAAGAAGTTGTTGAGCGACCCCGACACGCTGATGTTGCAAAACATCGACATCCAGGCCACCTATTACGCCGTGAAAAGCTTTGTTGACGTGGACCAATGGATGCGCTTGGACGAGTTGACCAATATTATCCCAATAGAAATCTTCAATGCTGAGAGCTTCCTGAAAAAGAACAAGTTCGTTTGCTTCGACATGAACGAGTACACTTATATGGTACGTTTCGTGGACTACCTTTTGGAAGAAAGCACCTCACCTATGGAGATGGTGCGCGACAACATCAAGAGCGTTATCTTGGCTCAACGCAGGCAGACCTTGATTGACAAGATGCAGACGGCATTATACGAAAAAGCGAAAAGAGAAAAGGCATTTGAAGTTTATGTAGGATCACCGAATTTGGAATAAGGAATGCTGAATGCTGAAATCGCAGATTCAGCGAAGCTAATGTGGAATGAGTCGAATAATTTTGAATCTTGAATTTTGAATCTTTAAATCTTGAATTTTGAATCCTGAAATAATGAAAAGAAACTGGATCATCATAGCACTACTGTTTTTGGCCTTGCCGATGATAGCACAAAACCAAAAGTCCCAAGTGATTGACAAGGTTGTGGCCGTGGTCGGAAAGAACATCATCCTGCAATCCGACATCGAGAACCAATACATCCAATACCGTATGCAAGGTATGGCAGAGGGTACCGGAAAAGAAGTGCGTGCCCGCATTTTGGAAGAGCTGCTCCTCCAAAAACTCATGCTCAACCAAGCCGAAATGGACAGTATCACCGTTACCGATGAGCAGGTAGATGCTGAATTGAGCAGAAGAATCCAATCGCTTGTCAGCCGTTATGGTTCGCAGGAGAAGATGGAATCCTTATTCGGCAAGACCATGTCGGAAATCAAGGAGGAGGTACGTCAGGCGGCCAAAGACAATATGCTTCAGGAGCAGGTTCAGGCCAAGATTATGGAAAACGTAGTAGTTACGCCACAAGAGGTGAAAGACTTCTACAACAGCATTCCTAAGGACAGTCTGCCAGCCATCCAACCAAATTACGAGATTGTGCAAATTGTGAAACGGCCGCCTGTCAGCATCGACGAAAAGTTGCAGGTGAAAGACCGCCTCTACCAAATCCGCAAGCGCATCCTCGAAGGCGAGAGCAGCTTTGCCACTATGGCCGTGCTCTATTCTGAAGACCCAGGCTCGGCCCGACAAGGCGGCGAACTTGGCTTTGCCGGCAAGGGTGTTTATGCTACCGAATTTGAGAATGTCGCTTTCAACCTTCGCGATGGCGAAATCTCCGATGTGGTGGAAACCCAATTTGGCTTCCATATCATCCAGCTCATCGAACGTCGTGGAGAGACCATCAACTGCCGTCACATCTTGCTCACTGCAAAAGTGCCCGTCGAAGCCCTTGAAAAAGCCCAAAACCAGCTTGATTCTGTTGCCCAACTCATACGCACTGGCGACATGACCTTCGAAGAAGCTTGCAAGAAATACAGCGATGACGACTCGAAGAACAACGGCGGCTACATCGGCAATGCTGCCACGGGTGGAAACTGGCTTAGCCTGCAAGAGATGAATGATCTTGGAGAATACTATCCCGAATACAAGAACCTGGCTTTCGTTGTCAGCCGTCTTGATGTCGGTGAATTAAGCGACCCTGTGCCAATGACCACCAACGAGAACAACGACGCTTTTCGCCTCGTTATGGTCAAGCGAAAGACTGAAGCCCATCAGGCCAACCTAAAAGAGGACTACAGCCTTATCCAAAACTGGGCTTTAGGCCAAAAACGCCAGCAAGCCATCGGCAAATGGGTAGCCAACAAAGCCGCCAAGGCTTACATCCACCTCGACGACGCTTACAAAGATTATGATTTTTATTACGATTGGAATTTTCAATGACAAACTATGCATCTGATGTAGACGGTGCCAAGGCACTGGTCGAAAAATATGAGACCCTCCGCAAGGAAATCGGTAAAGTTATCGTCGGACAGCATGACATCATACACGACACCATCCTGTCCATTTTCTGCCAAGGCCATGTGCTGCTTGTCGGCGTGCCTGGTTTGGCCAAAACCTTGTTAGTCAACACCATCGGCAAAGCCTTGGGCTTGAGTTTCAGCCGCATTCAATTTACTCCCGACCTGATGCCTTCCGACATCGTGGGTACCGAGATATTGGATGAGTCACGACAGTTCAAGTTCATCAAGGGCCCCGTCTTCGCCAACATCGTCTTGGCTGACGAAATCAACCGTACGCCGCCCAAGACGCAGGCCGCCTTGCTTGAAGCCATGCAGGAAAAGAGCATCACCGTGTCGGGCAAGACCTATAAGTTGCAAGAGCCGTTCTTCGTTTTGGCCACGCAAAACCCCATCGAACAGGAAGGCACCTATCCCCTACCCGAAGCCCAGCTGGACCGTTTCATGTTCAATCTGATGCTCGATTATCCTTCCTACGAGGAGGAAATCGACATCGTGAAGAGCACCACCATTGGCAGCGTGACCGAGGTGAATGCCGTATTGTCACCAGAAGAAATCTTGTATTTCCAACAGTTGGTGCGCCGTGTGCCCGTGCCCGACAATGTCTATGAATATGCGGTGAATTTAGTGGCCAAAACGCGTCCCCACACCGAAAAAGCCCACGAATGGGCCAACCGTTACCTCAGCTGGGGAGCAGGTCCGCGTGCCTCGCAATATCTCATCATCGGTGCCAAGGCCAACGCCCTGCTGACAGGCAAATACTCGCCCGACATCGAGGATGTACAGCGTGTGGCTGTCCCGATTTTGCGGCACCGCATTATTAGGAATTATACTGCTGAAGCAGAAGGGGTTTCCATCGAGGCTATTATTGACCAGCTAAAGTAAAGTTAAGGTCCCTGAGCCTGTCGAAGGGCCGACCTTCAAAAAAAGGTTATTATGTGTTACATGTACATATTAGAATGCTCCAATGGCCAATATTATGTAGGTAGCACTCAAGACCTTGACTTACGCTTAAAGCAGCACCAAGCAGGAGAAGGTTCTATTTTTACGAAAAAGCACCTACCTGTAAAACTTGTTTATTACGAAAAGTTTCAACGAATTGATGAGGCTTTTAACAGGGAGCACCAAGTTAAAAGATGGAACCGATTGAAAAAAGAGGCATTGATTAATAATCAACCTGAGCTATTACCCGAGTTGTCGAGGCCAAAAAAAATAGCATAATATGTATTAACCGGCCCTTCGACAGGCTCAGGGGCCTGGCTTAATTATTCCTCATCAACGAGAAACACAGCCACCTGACGGACACCACTGGCGCCAATGACCAAGGTCTGTTCGATGTCGGTGCTGCGACTTGGACCCGTGATGACAGTCAACTGCGAAGGTTTATCTTTGGCATATTTCCGTTTCACGGTTTGGAAAGCCGTCCTCATACCTGGGACAATCTGCTCAGTAGTGGCGTACACCAACAGGATATCGGGCAAGGCGTATGCCTCGCGGGTTTGCGTTAAGGCATCGGAAAGGACTATGCTACCCGTTTGAGCCACTAAGCAGTCGCAACCCATCAGGCTGACAAGCTTCTGCTTAGGCTCGCGTTCCTTGCTGTCGGTATGCGGGATACCATATCTGTCCAATAGGCTTTGCATCTCAGGGCTTGTACACCACAACGGTTCCCATCCGTTTTCGGGAGCCAACTGTTTGATGCATTCGGCAAACTCCGCTTCGCTCTCCAAATAGATGAAGATGCCGCCATGTTCCTTGAAATTCTGCACAAAAGTGATTGCAGTGCCATCCTCCTCCTTGATGGGCACCCAAGTCTCGGTGCGTTGGTCGATGTCCTTAAACAAAGCCTCCTGCCGCTCGATGAGGGCATTGCGCACCTTGGCCAGCATCTGCTCCTTGAAGGTCGCGTCCTTGTTTTCTCCTTTGTTGTCCCAAGCCATGGCGTTTATGCGTTTTCAGGTTGTTTTTCCGCAGCTTTCAAGGCAGCGTCTTTCAGTTTCTCATCCTCAGAGTTGTTCCAAGGACGCTTGCCAAAGATCTGCTCAAGGTCCTCACCAAAGATGACTTCCTCCTCGATGAGTTTGTTGGCCAGCTGCGACAAGCCTTCGCGATGTTCTGTCAAGATGGAGATAGCTTCTTGATAAGCCTTTTCGACGAGTTTGCTCACTTCTTTATCGATGGTCTCGGCCGTCTTCTCGCTATAGGGCTTCGTCAGGCTGTAGTCCTGTTGACCCGATGAATCGTAGTAACTGAGGTTGCCGATTTCGTCGTCCAAACCGTAATAAGTTACCATAGCGAAGGCCTGCTTGGTCACCTTTTCGAGGTCGGACAAGGCTCCAGTGGAAATCTGGCCAAAAATCACCTGCTCGGCGGCACGACCGCCCAAAGTAGCTATCATCTCATGATACATCTGTTCCTTGGTGGTGATTTGGCGCTCCTCGGGCAGATACCAAGCTGCACCCAATGAATTACCACGCGGCACAATGGTCACCTTGACCAGCGGATGGGCATATTGCAGCAGCCAGCTCGTTGTGGCGTGACCCGCCTCATGGAACGCAATGACCTTTTTCTCTTCGGGAGTGATGATCTTATTCTTCTTTTCAAGGCCTCCAATGATACGGTCAACAGCATCGAGGAAGTCTTGTTTGTCGATTTCTTCCTTGCCTTTGCGGGCTGCCATCAATGCGGCTTCGTTGCACACATTGGCGATGTCGGCACCTGAGAAACCTGGTGTCTGCTTGGCCAGAAAGTCCTTGTCGACATCGTTGCCGAGCTTCAAGCCGCGCATGTGTACCTCGAAGATTTCCTTACGGCCAACAATATCGGGCAACTCCACATAAATCTGACGGTCGAAACGGCCGGCACGAAGCAAAGCCTTATCCAAAATGTCGGCACGGTTGGTAGCTGCCAACACGATGACACCCGAATTGGTGCCGAAGCCGTCCATTTCGGTGAGCAACTGGTTCAATGTGCTTTCGCGTTCGTCGTTGCCGCCTGTGAGGGCACTCTTGCCACGGGCACGACCGATGGCATCAATCTCATCGATGAAGATGATGCACGGTGCCTTCGACTTGGCGTTATTGAACAGGTCGCGGACGCGTGAGGCACCCACGCCGACAAACATCTCCACGAAGTCGGAGCCTGAGAGGCTGAAGAAAGGCACATTGGCCTCGCCTGCCACCGACTTGGCCAACAAGGTCTTACCCGTTCCTGGAGGGCCTACCAGCAGCACACCCTTCGGAATCTTACCGCCCAGTTTGGTGTATTTTTCAGGATTCTTCAAGAAGTCGACAACCTCCATAATCTCCACCTTGGCTTCTTCCAAGCCTGCCACGTCCTTGAAGGTCACATTGACACTGGTGTTTTTGTCATAAAGCTGCGCCCTCGACTTGCCAATGTTGAAAATCGAGCCAGCACCGCCTCCACCGCCAATACCACGTCCCATGCTGCGCATGATGACCACCCAAATCACAATCAGGATAATAAAGGGCAGCCAGCCAATCAAGAAATCGGAGACCCAACTCTTTCGTTCCACATTGCTGATATAGACCGGATCTTCAATTTCCTTTTCCTTCTGCACATTTTCCACCATCTCCTCGAAACGGCCAAGGTCACCAATACGATAGGTATAGCTTGGCGTTGGGGTAGTCCCTTTATCCGTAGCCGTCACCTCAGGGAAATACTCCGACAGACCTTTTTGGTTCAAGTAAATCTCGGCATCCTTGCCATTGACCAAATCAATCCTCTGAACTTGCTGCTTTTCCAGTAACTCGATAAGCTTCCCCTGATCGATATCTTCCTGCGGCATGCTTGTATCCCGGCCAAAGATATTCACACCGATGAGGACGATTGCCAAAATGGCATAAATCCACATCCAATTGAACCGTCTCTTGCCATTAGGTTTTTGATTCGGTTGGTTGGGCTGAACAGGCTGGTTCGGATGGTTGCCAGCCCCTTTAGTCTCTTTGTTATCCATTTGTAAAAACTTGATTTTGAATCGATTAATCATCGTTCGCCTTCACGATTCTCTCGGCATCGGCCCAAAGCTCTTCAAGTTTATAATAGCCTCGTGCCGATTCCAGGAACACATGGACGACGACATCCACGAAGTCAATCAAAATCCATTCCGTATTGTCACGACCCTCCACATGGTAGGGCTTGCTATGCGTTTTTTCAAAGACCAGTTCCTCCACCTTGTCGGCGATGGCATCCACCTGCGTCTTGGAGGGCGCGTGGCAGATGACGAAATAGTCCGTCACGGCGGTGGTGATTTCCCTCAGGTCAAGGGTGACGATGTCCTTGCCTTTCACGGCTTCCATGGCCTCTATCGTTGCGGCCACAATTTCTTCAACATTATCGTTTTGATGTCTGATTCTCATAAATACGTAAAATAAAGTGCAAAATTAAGCATTTTTACGTTATCAAATGGCATTTGACAAAAAAACCGTATTTTTGAGCCTCAAAACAAGCCTCAATGAACGAAATAGACTTCTCCCCTATCACCACCTTCATCTTCGACTTCGACGGTGTGATGACCGACGGTACCGTCTTCTGCGACTTTGAAGGTCATCCCCTGCGTGCCACCAATGTGAAAGACGGCTATGCGTTGCAACTAGCCTCCAAATTGGGCTATCATGTGGCCGTCATTTCGGGAGCCGTATGTCCATCGACCATCGTGCGCATGAACAGCCTTGGTGTCACCGATGTATTCACAGGCATCCCTGACAAGGTACTGAAGCTCAACGAATACATGCAGGAAAACGGCTTGAAGCCAGAGGAAATCATCTTCATGGGTGATGACATCCCCGACCTGCACGTGATGCAGTGCGTGGGTTTGCCCGCCTGCCCCGCCGACGCTGTGCCCGAAGTGAAAGCCATCAGCAAGTTTGTCAGTGAATGCCCTGGCGGCAAAGGTGCTGTTCGTGATGTAATCGAGCGTGTGCTCAAAGTACAGGACAAATGGATGACGGCGGAGGCCTATGCGTGGTAAATGCAAGGTCCCTGAGCTTGTCGAAGGGCCGGTTTATTGCACAACAATCTTCCTATTCAACTCCACCCCGTCCTCATCAACGCAACGGAGGCGGTAGGTGCCTTTTTCCACATCGATGGGCATCTGATGGTTGAGGCGGGTGGCACCGAGGAACTCATCGTTGAGGTTCCAATAGATGGTCTTCTGTGGGTTGCGGTGGGCAATCTCAAAGATGACCTGCTGACGGTCGCCACGGATGCCGATGGGGATGCTCACCTTGGCATCGCTTTTGGGATAGACAAAAGCCATCACCTCGTCGGGATGGGCTGTGCCACAGCCTGGATAAAAGGCGGGCAAAGGCCTGAACAAAGGCGAATGCTTCTTATAGAACCACTCCATCACGGGCGGCAACACATAATACACCTCGTAATTCTTCTGGTCAACGGGATAACAATCGGGACGCACTTGATACTGGCGCGACTCATCCAAAAACACCTTTTTATGATAGGGACACACGCCAGTCTGGTTCTCCACATTGGGCACACGAATCTTCTTAGTCGATGGGCAGTACTCCGACTTGGGATAGCCCGACTCAGCACATACCTCAACCTCAAGACTCTCTGGGGTGTTGGCGGGATAACGGTAGCTGTCGTTCAGCTTGCCGATCACATCGAACAAAATGGGAGCCGCCACACCCACTCCCGTCAGTCCGGGACGACCCTCACCGTCGGAGTTGCCTACCCAAACACCCACCACATAGTGGTCGGTGAGGCCCACGGCCCATGCGTCCTTGAAACCGAAGCTGGTGCCCGTCTTCCAAGCCACCTGCTTCGATGAGGCAAAACCGCCCCACCCTATCTGGCTCGTAGGACGCGTCAAGCCTTGCATCACATGAAAGGTCTCGGCGATGGCCTCGGCTGAGAATGGAGATTCCTTCTCATCAATCTTTGCATCATAGCTTTCATTCACATGAACGGCCAGCTTGCGTCCCATCTTGGCGTAAGCATTGGTGATGTCGTAAAGCGAGGCCTCGCCACCACCCACGATAAGCGAAAGGCCGTAATGCTCCGCATCGAAGACGATGCCTTTCAGCGGCAGCTGCTTCAACAGAGCATGAAACCGCTGCTGACCATACTCACGCAACAGATGAACGAAAGGCGCGTTCAACGAGTTCTGCAAGGCCTTGTCGGCGGGCACCGCACCCCAATACTCACCACTGTAGTTCTTCGGCGTAAAGCCAGAAAGGCTCATCGGAATATCGGGCAGGACCATCTCGGGAAGCAAGGTGCCTTCATCCAACATGGCAGCAAAAAGGAAAGGTTTCAAGATGCTGCCTGTTGAGCGTTGCGCCTTCACCATGTCGACCATGGCCGCATCGGAGGCATCGCTGTTATTACCCACATACGCGATAATCTCATCATTCAGATAATCAACGACATATACCGCTGCATTATCGATGTTGTTCATCACATTGGACTCATGATGGCGGTGCATGAGATCTAATACCGAACGCTGCAAGTTGTAGTCAAGGGTGGATGAGATTTGTTGTCCATGATTCTGTTTGTCTTGGTCGCTGAGGTAATGATAGGCCAGCATGGGCATGTCGAAAGGCTTGTCGGGGATGTTCTCCATCATAGCCAACTCGGCATCTTCCTCCGAGAGCTCGGGAGCATGAAACCGCCTTGGGATATAGGCTTTGGCATTCGGCATACGCTTCAATAACTCATCGCGTTTCTGCTCCAAGCGGTCGCGGGAACGACCTGGGTGAATCAGTGCCGGAGAATTGGGCAGTACGGCAAGGGTGGCTGCCTCACCCCAAGAGAGCTCATCGGGTGTGGTGTGGAAATAACGCCATGCTGCCGCGTCGATGCCAACTACATTGCCCCCAAAGGGCGCGTTGGCGGCATACATATTAAGGATAGACCTCTTGGAGTAGTGCAGTTCCAGTCGCATGGCCAAGATGACTTCCCAGAACTTCTCGGCATAGGTCCGAGGTGGGTTATCGCGCGACATGCGCACCACCTGCATGGAAATGGTGCTACCGCCGCGTACCACTTCGCCTGCTTTCATGTTATCAATAAACGACTTCACAAAAGCCACAGGATTGAAACCCGGATGGAAGAAAAACCATCGGTCTTCGTATTCCAAGAGGCAGGCCACATATTTCGGTGAATAGTTGTTGGTGGCAGGGAAGCGCCACTGTCCGTCGTCGGCAATCTTCGCGCCGAGTAATTCGCCGTTCTTCGCCGTCAAGACCGTCGAATAGGGCTTGTCGAAACGCGGCACGGGGATGCACAAAAAGGCAATGAAAAGGCCCACGATGGTTATTAGAACTATCTTAGCTTTTCTATGTTTTACAGGCTTTTTCATCTCATTCCTCTTTGATTTTGATTTCCGAATTACAAATTCGTGTCTCACTGTGGCCGAATTGCAAATTCGCCCAAACTAAAGGCCAAATGTGTTTGATGTTCAGCCGCATTTGCAATGCGGCTGAGTCGAGTATAAGGATTTGTAATCCGATTCATCATAGCTCAACTTATCAATTCAACATTCAACAATCCTTTTTCGCCCGCATAATTCAACGCCGAACTATATAAATAATCCTCTGGCTTCGCCACAATTTCAGCTCTAACAGGATTTTGGTGAATGTAGTTCAACTTTTGCATCAGGAATTCCATAGTATAGATTTCCTCGACATGGTTTCCTTCTTGCCAAAACCTGTAGTTCTTGATGCGTTTATCGTTTGCCCCTGCAAACCAAAACCTGTCAAGAAGCCATTCGCGCCGGCTTTCGTGTTCATCCTGTTCCAACGCTTTTAATAGCTTTTTGTTCGTAAACTTCTTGAAATCACGCAACACATCGCCCACCGTAGTGTCGTCGTTGGTATTAACAATCATGTGAAGGTGATTCGACATCAACACCCAAGCATAGATAATCAATCCCTTATGAGATTGGCAATAGGAAAGTGAATCAACAATGATATGCCTATTACTTGGTCGCGTGAAGATGTCAACCCAATCAATCACCGTTGAAGTCGTGAAATACAATACTCTTGTCAAGTTCATCCTATTATCTTCTTATCTTTGTTAGTAGTTTTCGAATTACAAATTCTTATACTCACTATGGGCGAATTGCAAATTCGCCCAAACTGAATCATCAACGGGTGCAAAAATAACAAATTCCAAATTATTAAGCCGCAGCTTCTTCTTTAATACGAAGAAACTGCGGCTTTTCTATCAACTACAAAACCTCTTACTTCACCACGCACCCTCTGGCCGGGATCTGGTAATAAATCTCGTCGTTGTACATGTCCTCGCAACGGATGGCAGGAATCATGTAGTTGCCCTCGTAGGTGGCGTTGACCTTTAGCGTGAAGGTCTTCTTGTCGCCAGGATAGAGGTCGAAGTAGAAGTAAGCACGGTCGTCACGCAGGTCGAGGTGCTTGGCGCCTTCGTTGCCCGTCATGTCGCCCATCAGGCGGTCGTTGACCAACTCCCAACCCGAAGGCAGGTAGTACGACAGTGCCAGCTCGGTGACTTTCCACTCGCTCGGATTCTGGACCGTGATCTGCACGCGCAGGTCTGTACCGGCATTCAACGAAGTCAAGTTGGCAGAAGCACCGCTCTTGTCGAAGTAGTTCACCGACATCTTAATCAGGTTGCCGGATTCGTTCATATCGTATTCAGCGACCGAGGTCTTGGTGTAGAGGTTGGCCACCATCTTGTGGTCACCGTTGTTCTTGATCTCGATCGTGTTACCGCCCAGCTTCGGTGTGTAGCCAAAGCCTACCGAAGCCATATTGGTGTTCAGCGTACGCTCCTCGCCGTTCACCTTGACGGTAGCAGAGAGACCAGAATTGACGACATTCATCTTTTCGGCATACTTACCCAAGACAAAGAGTGCGAAAGCTGTCGACTGGGTGTCCACATAATGGCGTGAGCTCATCATGCGACACACATTATTGACATTATTCTGCACCGTCTGATTATCGACATCGCAGAGCATCTGAGCATAGGTAAAGAAGGCCAAGTCGCGGATATCGGAGCCGAAGGATGTGTAGTAGTCTGACATCACCTGACCCTCGGTCACGGTGGGCAACAGGTTCTGCGCGATGCTGGTCTTACCCGTCTGGGCAAAGGCAGCAGCAGACAATGCCTTTGTCAAGTCATAATGCATCTCAAGCTCCTTGAAGCGGTTCATGGCACCCATCTCAGGCTTGCCAGCCAAGGCAAGCACGAAGAGACGGTAAGCTTGGATGGTCTCGCCCCACTTGTAGTCGATGTTGTTCTTCCACTGCTTGGCGCGGTCGGCCTGATAGCTCAGCAGACCGTCGATGAAGTATTGCGGCACATTGTAGCCTTGCTTATTGGCCTCAACCAAGAAATGCAGGGCATAAATCTCAGTCCAAGCGTTGGAGTAATTGCCACCAGGCCAGTTAGTCATCGAGTTGTCGGACTTCTGGTACGACTTCAGGTTGATGATAGCTGTCTCCACATTGTTCTTCATCTCTTCCTTGGCCTTGTCGTCAAGTTGGATGAAATAGTTCAGGTAGAGCTGCGGGAAGGCCTTCGAGGTCGTCTGTTCGAGGCAACCATGCGGATAACCCAACAGGTAGTCAATACGGCCGAAGAGGTCGATGGGCAAAAGCGATGACACAGTGACATTGCCTTGCTGCGTGCCATCCATACCCTCCAAGTTGAACGGTACAGTCACCGTCTGACCAGCCTCGATGTCCTTAGTGATGGTGTTGCGACGCTCGGCGTATGGCATACGGATAGGCATCTGCGTCGACGACTCGGCGGTGTAACCCTCACCCGTCACCGACACATTCAGCTCGGCGTTACCCAAGGTCTTGGGGATGGTCGTCCTTACGGCCACCAAACCTTCACCGTTGCCATCAATCTTCACTGAAGTTGGCATAGCATCCACGGGGTTGAGGTTCTTATTGTTGAACTTGACCTCCAAGGTCTTGTTCTTCATCGTGGGAGCCTGCACCTGTACCTTGAGATTAAGCTCATCGCCAGGAGCCACCACACGCGGAGCGGAGGCATAGAGGTTGATCGGGTCGACCACAGTCATGCGTTTGTCGGACGAACCGAAAGCCTTGCCTTTACCCTTGGCCACCACCATAAAGCGCAAGGCACCGGAACATTGCGGCACCTCGAAGCTGTGGGTGTTGGCATCGCCAGCCTTCAACTCGAAAGGTCCTAAAGTGACTGCATAGGCCTTGAAGCGCTTGTCTAAGGTGACTTCCTGGTTGAGGACACCGTCACCACCGATGGCGTAAACCGAGCCCAACTCGCCGCTGAACGCATCGACAATGCTGGCGTAGTTGTCCCAAGTGCGCACGCTCAAAGCCTGCTTGCTGTTGAAGTAACCATAAGGATTCGGAGTGGAGAAATTGGTTAGGCCGAGGATACCTTCGTCGACGATGGCCAAAGTATAGGTCATGGCTTGTCCGGCGGCTTCGCTCACCTTCACATCAATCTTTTTCTTCGTGTTGGCCGTTTCGGGGATTTGGATGTTGGGCTGCAATTGCAGTTTCTTGTTCTCCACCTTCACGGGTACCACGCCATAGAGACGGATCGGCAGGTCGTTGTTGGCGTCATGCGGCTGAATCAGGGCCACATAAACATAGACATTCGGAATCATTTCCTCAGTAGTCGTGATTTCCACCTTGCCTTCTTCACCGAGGTTCTCCACCAACATGGTTTGCAGCACCTTGTCGTTGGCTTCTACCGTGACAAGAGCCTTGGCCTTGTCGTTGGCAGGGAAGGTAACCACCATCTTCTCGCCTACCTCGTAACTCTCAGCTGTTGTCTTCAGCGAAAGCTGGGCAGGAGCACCCGAAGCAGATGAAGAGTGACCATAACCCCAGTCGAAGTTGATGACCTTGGCGAAGGTATGTCTACCCTGTTTGTCGTTGACAATGAAGAGGTAGCTACCCCATTTCTCGTTCGGGATGTTGAAGGTCACCGAAGTGGTGCCGTTGCAGGTCAGGCTGCCATTCTGATAAGGGGCCTTATAAGTGCCTGAAGCATAGCGTTGCAGGCTGTATTCATCCTCGCTCGACCACCACCAGTAATAATCCAGCTTATAAAGGGCATAGTCCAAAGCGACCGACGACTTGCAAGCCGTGCCATTCTCATTGACCATGGCGATGTTGAACTTCCAGTCCTTATTCGTGTCATAATAGCTACCATATTTCGAGGAAGTTGGTGGCAAATCGACACCCACATAACGCTCGTAAGGCGACAGCTTTGAAGTGAACGAGGCGATGCTGAAATCGCCACCCTGCTCAAAGACCTTCACGATGAAAGTACCGTTCATCATCTGAGCGGCATACACATCCTCCAGAGGGCCAAAGCCAACATTTGTGTTGCCTTCAGCAGTCAGCTGCCCACTGAAGAGCGAAATCTCTTGAGGCTCAAAGCTTTGCATCTCATTGACAAAAGAATAGTTGGGGAACTCCTTAAACGAAGTCTGTCCGCCACGCAATTGCACATCCACTTCGGTCTTCAACCCATTGGCTTTCATGCCGTTGAGCCATTTCGCATTCAGGTTGACACGCTCGTTGCGCGAGAGGCTGATGACCTCAGGCAGGTCAAACTTCATCTCCAAACGGTTGGGCTTCACGGTCTCCACACGGAGGTTCTTGGTGATGGTGCTTGTACCCACTTTGAAGCGTGCCGTCCAAAGACCCGTCTCATCCGACACATTGGTCGGAACGGTGAAGCAATAGATGTCGTTGACAGGCTTGGTGTTCACCTGCTTGGCATAGAGACGGCCATTGGCATCAATCACCTCGAGGACAACGGGATAGTCATCGGGCAGCGAGGATTCCAGGTCGTTGAGCATGAGGTTGAGTTGCAAGTCATCGCCGGGACGCCAAACGCCACGGTTGGAGTATGCAAAGGCTGTCACACCCTTCTCGACAGGCTCGCCAGACACATTGAAGCGGCTGTACGACAAGGCATTACCATCGTTCAGCTTGATAACCGACTTGCTACCTTTATTGTCGGTAGCCACCACAAAAGCGGGACGGTTAGCGCATTGCAGCTGCAGATGGCCCTTGCCATCGACAGTGCCCTTACTGAGTTCCTGTTTCTGGAAGTTGTAGGTCACCACTTGTGCACCCGCTGCCGGCTGGGCATCGGAGATGCGATAAACAAAGACATCCACCAAGTCGTTGCGACCCATCTTGGCCGTCACGGCAAGGTCGCTGACGACGATGTTCTTCTGTTTCTCCACATAGTTGTAATAATAGTAGCCATTGGGGTCGCCATATTCACCTTCGTAACGGTATTCCTTATAGTCGTAGGCCTCACCGTCCCAATACCTGGCTTCATTCTCATCGTTGCTATCGACCACAGCGTTCTTCATCTCATCGGAGGCGAAAGTGTAGTCAGCAGGACCGAAATTGAGGCTCAACTGATACATGGCACCTGGCTCAACCTTAACATAATCGGATAGTTTGATGGGGAAAGTCTTCCACTGGTTGGGATAAGGGTTGTCGATGGCGAGACGCACTTTCTTCTCCAAACGGCCTGCCTTGCGCACGCCGTAGGTCTCGGTCAGTTCGTTGTCTTGCAGGAACGAAAGGATGTTGTCGTCGAAGACGCGGATGATTCTCAATGTCACGCCATTCAGGCAGATGGCATCGAAATAGACCGTTGTCTCATCCACATTGGGAATGATGACGCCATCATCGGTCCAACGCACCTTAGGCTGCACTTCGGTCAGGTCCAAGGCATACTCATAGTCCTCTTGAAGCACCATGCCATTGTCGGAACGTATACCGCTTTTCACGCCGAGCTTCAGTTCATCCAACTGGTATCTGTAGAGGTTGCTCTTGTCGAAATAGAAGTCAATCTTATTCCCCTTGATGTCAGCCTTATAGCCCAAGTTATTGTCTTTGGTGATAAAGCCCATGAGGTTTTGCGACTCCTTCAGCGGCTGACTGAAGAACAAGGTGGCATGGTCGGAGCTTTGATCGACATCGAAGGCCAGAGGGATGAAGATACCTTGTGCATAGATGGTCAAGTCGCGTTCCATTTTGGATTTGGCATCGACAGCCTTGCCGTCAAGGATGACGTGCACATTGTAGTTCTCACTCTTACGCTCAAAATTTTGAATCTCAAAGTCATAGACATTATTTCCGACATAGGTCATCTCCACGGGATGGCTCTTGCGGAAGCCCTCATCAAACATCTTGACGGCCTCATCTTGGTCGACAGGCACGGCAAAGGCGATGCGCAGGTTGTAGTTCATCGTTTCATTCGACAGGCAGATAGGCTGCTGGGCCACGAGGCTCAAGTTCTGGCAGCGTACGCCGAAGCCGAACTCAAGGGCTTGCTCGGAGCCGCAGTCCACAAAGTCGGAGACGCGGAACTTGCAGACATAGTTCTGTTCCTTGTCGATGTTGTCGTACTGGAAGCCGACGGTGTTCTCATCGACCCAGTAGGCACTACCTTTCAGTGCAGGCGTGAACTGGAAGGCTTTGGCGGGGATGGGCTCGCCAAACTTCACCTTCATCGTCTCGGGGTTCTTGAAGCGCACCACGATAGGCTCGCCTGCGGCGACCACACCTGAGGTATAGCTGTCCAATAAGGGCAGCAGGGCTTCATTGATGGGCTGGATGCGCTCAATGAAAGAGGCATTCTGTCCACCCGTTCCTTTCTTGCCGCAAGAAGGCAGGAAGCAGAGCAGCAGCATAGCAACCATCAGACCAATGCCGCCGATTTTTTTCATTCTTTGCTTTGTACTCATATTGTTTAGGTTTTAGTGAATAGATTCGAGAGTACAAAAGTAGAAAGTTTTACTAAAACAAAAAAGCCATTTCCCAAAGAAAAATGGCTTTTTGTTGAAAAAGTTGTTGTACCAGTTATTATTTAAAAGGGTGACCAACCGCCTGTCCATGTGATTTGCTTGGTAAAGGTCGGCGTGTCGGAGTCTTCATAATATTCAATGGTAGCGGAGCCGTCTTTACTATCGCCTTTGAGGTAAACAAGCATCGAGACAAGCTCGTTTTGACGTTGTGGCTCAATGGTGAAACCATCATTAGTGGAATCGGTAATAAGCCAGCCGTTGTTGAGGCCTGCATCAACCCGTACGTTACCCGTGACTTTCACCTTAAGGCTCTTCCACAGAGGCGTGATAGCCGCTACAACATAGGCATGCGTGCCGTCGAATTGCGTCACGTCTTTTACGAGGATGTTAGGCACAGCACCTTCAGGACCAATTTCCGGGGCTGGAGAAGCCTCATCGGGATAGATGAATTCGGTGACCAATTCCTGGTGCGCGGCTTGGAACATAGCGATATAGGACTCAAAGTCAGGAATTTCCACAATTTGGCCTAATCCAGAATAGTAGTTTTGGATACGCTGCCTGATGTACCTCTGGTTTTGTATTGAGATATTGTAGAGCAGCGTATCGACCAATGCTTCGTCGTTAATGGCACCATCGCTAGCAAAATCGGTAGAGAGACTTGTCATGAGCCAGGTCAACTCGGCTGGAAGGGTGGGAACTACAGCAATGTTGTTGGACGGCCTTTGCAGGATGATGGAGAAGGCGAGCAGCATGGCGTTGAAGTCACCTTGCGAGGCGATGGACATCTGTTCGAAGCCTTGATTGAAATGTTCGGTCACACCGAGAAAATCTTGAAATTCACCTTCAGCCTGTCGTTTGGCATCAGCGAAACTCATGCCTTCTCCCACAAGGGTCTCGATGCGTGACTTGGTGATGTGGGTCAGCACGTTGATGTTGACAGTTTCTTCATCAGTCAAGTCAGCGATGGCTTGCAAGGTAATTTGTGCCGACGAGAGCTGACCAAGCACCTCGTTAAAATAGAAGCCATTGCCAGAGAGCAAAGCCAAATCCGATTCCATCTCAAGATTGCTAAGGCTGAAACTGCCGTCGTCGGTAGCGATAGAGGTAGTGAAAGACTTGCCGGTCTGTCCCAGGTTTTCGTTGAGCTCGTTGACGGTGATGGTGGCGCCCGTCACGAAAGGACCTTTCTGCACCTTACCAGAGAAGGAGAAATTGCCGCCAGACTTTTCTGCGAAGTAGGCGGTGTAGGTGACATCGCTGGTCACGGTGACGGTGCGAGGATTGTCGGTAACTTCATCATTCCATTTCACGAAGAGGCAGTTGGTGGCCGGAACAGCTGCAAGGGTTGCCGTAGCGCCAGCTGCGTAGGTACCACTGCCCGTGACCGTCCCCCATGCTTCGTTGTTCGAATTGACCGTGACGGTGAAGGTTTCGCCAGTATTCTCGGCGAAATAGGCAGTGTAGGTAATGTCTTTGGTGACGGTGACAGTGCGAGGGTTGTCGGTGACGTCATCATTCCATTTCACAAAGAAGCAGTCAGTGGCTGGGACAGCTGCAAGAGTTGCCGTGGCACCTGATGCGTATGTTCCACCACCTGTGACCGTACCCCATGTTTCATTGTTAGAATTGACTTTGACGGTATATTCCTTAGTACAAGAGGCGACCGCCAACAATACGATGAGTGTAAGACTCAAAGCTAAGACTTTTGCTTTCATAGTTGTAGATTTTAAGGTTAATAATTCAGACATTTGTTTGCTGCAAAGATATACCATCCTCCAATGCAAAAAATGACATGTCAAGCCCTTTGACCGCCTTGTCTATCAATTAGCAATGAATGAATTTTATAAATGCTTGAATTTCAACAATTAAGAAATTACAGCATCACTTATTGTCTATGGGGTTGTCTATGGTTTTTCACCATCTTGCGCACATTTTTCCGCCCCTCCTTGCCAATGAAAAAGACAAAATAGAGGCCTGCAAGCAGCTTCAACAAAGAAAAACCATTAATATTTCGCCTTCAATGTCAGGCCGAAATAAAATCTGTCAACTGGATTATTAACCCAAAGATCGTTGTCCATTCGGGCAAAGGCCGAAAGAGTGTATCGCCGCGCAAGGCGGTAATCCACCGAAAGCACCGTGCGCAGGTTGTCGAGGCCGCCTTTCTTGGGGTCGTTGGTGAGCCAAAACAATTCGGTGGAGAGCGCATACTTCCAACGGCTGTTCATGGGCTGGTAGGTCACCTTCAGGCGGTTGCGCCAATATAGCCTAGGATTCACGCGATGTTCGCCTGTGCGTTCATCGAAGAAAGTACCCATGGCCTTGCTGCGAACCTGAAACTTGAAGCGACGGTATTCCTCCGTGTAGGTCACCTGCAAGCCCAAACGGCCACGGTTTTCGTAATAGCCTCGGTCGTTGTGGCGACGGACATAATCGGCGGTGAGGCCAATGTTCATGCGGTTGTGCAGGCAGCTGTAGTCCACGCCCATCGAATTGAGCCAACGGTCGAACTGCGAGAAGTTGTGGTCGAAACGCAGCTCCTCTTCTGCCGACAGACCCCAAGGTCCACCCAAAGATGCCTCTGCCTCAGCCGAGACAATGCCGCCGAAGTCGGTTGTCCGCTCGCTCTGCGCGAAGACGTTTACCGACATTATCAGGAGCACTATGAGTAATAACCTCTTCATTTTTCTTTTTCGACTATGGCTTATGACTATGGCCAATGGCTTGCCTTTACGCAGAGGCAGCCATAAGCCATTTGCCATAGGCCATAGTCTAAACATCAAAATCTTTCAGCTTCGTAATCGTATCAATCGTATTCACTTCGCCATCGATAGGCTTGTAGTACACTTTCACGAAAGCCACATCGCGCAGGTAGTCGATATGCCCTACCTCCACCTTCGAGATGTCGAGGCCCGTACGCTCGATGAGGTCGGCCTTCAAGTCTTCCTCTTTGCCGTGTTTGGTATTCTCAATACGATCGTACAGGATAATCTTCGTGGCAGTGTGTTTCAGCATCTTCGTGCCATCCAACATCCAGATAATTAACACAACCATCAGGTTCACCGCCAAAAGCTCAATATAACTCGTAGAGAGCGCCATGCCGTTGACGATGCTCAAACCCATCACCACGAAGAGGTAGGTCATCTCACGAATCTTGATGGTCTCCGTTCGGTACCGTATCATGCCGAAGATGGCAAAGAGACCCAAAGCATAGGCAATGTTCATCTTCATGTTCTCCATCAGCGAGATGATGAGGAAGATGACCGCAGCAAACATGATGAAGGTGAAATAATAATCCTTGCGGTTGGCCTTCTTGTAATAGAAGAAATGAATGATGACCCAGCAGACAAGGATGTTGAACACGAAGCGGATCAAAGTCGTCCAAAGGCTTTGGGCATCAAAAAGCGGCACACCAAGGAAATCCATGGTGGAGGCACCACCGCCAAACTCGCGCGCAATGTCAGGATCGAAATCCTGTAGGTTGATTTGTAGTAGGTTCATATTGTTGATTGTTGTTTGTTTAATTGTTTAATTGTTAGCTATCAGCATTCAGCCTTCAGCAATCAGCTCTGGTTCTACCAAGCTGACGGCTGACGGCTGATAGCTGACGGCTTTCAACTTTTCAATTCTCCTCAGTTTCTTCTTAAACCGGTTCTGCTTCACCTCGGGACAGGTCAGGCAGGTGCCGATGCAGTATTTGCTGACCTTGAACGGCCTGATTCTTAATTCGAAGAGCACATCCTTCAGCAGCGAGTGGGCGCGACCGTCCTGCTTGAGCTCCATCACGGCGAGAGGTGCCATCGTGGCGGTGTTGCCACTGCGTAGGTTCTCGAAACGGAGGTTGCAGTCGATGGTGAGACGTTCGGTCTTGTCGTAATTCACCAAAGTGAAACGGTCGAAGATAGTGATAAGATGCGGGCTCAAGGTATTCACCGGATAAGGCTGCTTCTCTGCCAAGAAAGCTGCTGCCTCAGGGTTGTCGATGATGTTCGGGATAGGCTCCACTTCTATGCGTTTCTTCTTCGTGCGGCCTTTGTTGTTCTTGTGCTTCACCTCGCAGAAGGTCAGGTGGGAGTCGACATAGGTACGCACCCGCACCTTGTCACGCACCAGATGGCGGTCGTGGTGGATGAGGTACATGGTCAGCTCGGGCGTGTCATAATAGACTGTGCTATAAGGCGAAAGGCGGTTGCCTTCCACTTCCTGGGCATAGTAGTTATCCTTGATTCCCAACAAAATGGCACGAAGCTGAGCTTCCGTCACCACATATTTCGTGTCGATGCGGTTCATCAGCTTCACGGCACTCATCTCATCCAAGGTGATGGACTTCATGCCTTGCACTATGTCAAGAATCTCTTCCACAGTTTATTTAGGGACGTATTCGAAGGTCTTCACCGACTCCAGCTTGCCATTGGGATAATAGTTCTTCTGGCATTTCTTTGAGCCATCATCGTTGTACTCGTACTTGCGGATTCGGGTCACCTTGTCGCGGTCGTTGTATTCGATTTCGCGCACCACCTTGGCCGTGATGTCGCTATTTTGGGGATACTCGAACACGATGCGCCACTTCTGTCCATAGCTGGCATACTCGATTTCCTCAATCTTACGGCCCATCTCGTCGTAAGTCGTCACGCGGTCAAGGAAAGCGCGTTTGTCGCCAGCCGCCGTATTCCACTCCTTCAACACCATGCCTTTGCGATTCTCACGTTTCTGGATGGTGCTCTCCGAAACCGACTGGGCCATGGCGCCAAAAGCGCAGGCGCAAAATACCAATAAAAACAATAGTTTCTTCATATTTAGTAGATGATTTAGTTTTCTTTTATTCGGTCCTTCGACCCTTCGATGGGCCTCAGGGATCCCAGGCTCAGGGACCTTTGCTTTTACTGAAGTCGAGGGTGCCTAAGCCTATCGTAGGCCCCGCCTGTTAAACGTTGATAATCACTTCAAATTGTTCCTCAATCTCGTAGATTTGCCCCGCTTCCTCAACATTGACGGTCTGAAAGACAAAATCGGGGATTTCGGTGGCAATATCATCGGAAGCCGTAAACACCTCATATTCGCCGGGTTGCAGCTTCTGGAAAGCAAAATAGCCATCGGGGCCCACACGGGTGTCATCAAAGGGAATGTCCTCGCCTACCCTACGGATATAGACACGATGCTCGCAAGCCCATGCTTCACCACGGTAACTGCCGTTGTGGTAATAGGTGGCATGTACGCGACCCTTTACGATGGAAGTGCCGTAAGCCTTGCCATCGTGGATGTAGAGTGTTGGCACATTCACCACCGCACCATGTTGCAGGTTAACCGACTCGTAAACGGCTACCTTTTCGCCGGAGGGCAAAGTGGAATAGGCAAACACGGTATAATCGCCAGGACGCAGATATTCAAACTGATACATACCATCGGCCCCTGTTTCAACGTCATTGCCAAAATACACCTCATTGCCATAGATGATGAATACATCCGTTTTGGCGGCATCCATGGTATCGGGGGTCAAAGTATAGTCATCATCGGGATGATGCACCAATTTCACATAGCCTTGCACCGTGCCCGTGCCACCCTCACCTGGACCTTTATTACAAGATGGCAAAATCAAGGCCAATGCAAGAAGCGTCATCAAAATCCTTGTCATTCTATTCATTTCATTTAAAAATTGAGGTACAAAAATATGCATTTTTAGTTTAATACCTAGGTTATCATTCAATTATCATACCAATTGCCATAAGAAACTTGAAAACTGTCAAATATTGGCGCAGACCTTCTTCAGCACGCCCACGAAAGTGTTCAAGTCATCCTCCGAAATGCCGTCGAGGGCTTTGTTCATCGTGTCGATGGCCAACTGTTTTGTGGAATCTTTCAACGCCATGCCTTCCTCGGTAAGCATGATGTTGTTCACACGGCGGTCTTCTTTGGCCACCGAACGGGTGACAAGACCTTTCTTCTCAAGGTTGTCAATGAACTGGGTGACCGAGTTCTTGTCTTTCTGGATGATGAAGGCGATGGCCTGTTGGGTAAGTGTGCCCTCATTCCATAGCGCGTCCATGACGAGGTACTGTTCGCCCGTCAGATTGACACCATTCTTCTTGAACGCCTCAGCAATGTACTTCTTGAGCTTGCAATTGACGATATTGACATAGACGCCAACTTGTTTCACGAGTATCATATTATCATATTTTTGGGATTATCTTGCTTTATGAAAATGCAAAGATAGGGAAATTATTTAGATGAGGCAAAAGAATACATAAAAAGACTACCAAAAACCGAACTGTCATTGCGGGCTTGACCCGCAATCTCCCAAACGAAAGGGTGTCGACTTCGCATTTGGGAGATGGCGGATGTTCCTCCGCCATGAGGGTTTAAGGTTTCGGGTAGTCCTTCCCTGTTGATTGTATCGCTTTACTCGATGCGCATATTCGGGACTTCGGTGCCGTCGTAGTAACCCTTGTCGAGTTTCTGACGCACTTCGGCAAAAGCGTTCAAGGTGTAGTTGACATCGTCCATAGTGTGGGCTGCCGTCGGGATGATGCGGAAGATGATCATGCCCTTGGGGATGACAGGATAAGTGATGACCGAGCAGAAGATGCGATAGTTCTCGCGCAGGTCCATGGCAATGTTTGTGGCTTGCACCACGTCGCCCAGCACATGCACCGGCGTCACGCAAGCCTCGGCGGGACCGATGTCGAAGCCCAGGTCACGGAAGCCCTTCTGCAAGGCGCGAGTCACCTTCCACAGTTGGGCACGCAAGGCGTCGCCCTCGGCGCTGCGGATGATTTCCAGACGCTTCTCGCAGCCTTCCACGATGGCTAACGGCAGGCTCTTGGCATACATCTGCGAACGCATATTATAGCGCAGATACTCAATGACATACTTCGGTCCAGCCACAAAGCCGCCGATGATGGCCATTGCCTTGGCATAGGCACCGATGTAGATGTCGATGTCATCCATCACGCCGAAATGCTCTGAGGTACCGCGACCCGTCGGACCCATCACGCCGAAGCCGTGGGCGTCGTCAATGAGGATGCGGAAGCTATATTTCTTCTTCAAGGCCACGATGCCGGCGAGATCGCCTAAAGCGCCCGTCATACCATACACACCCTCGGTGATGACAAGGATGCCACCGCCCGTCTTGGCCACCACCTCAGTGGCGACCTTCAGCTTCTTCTCGAGGTCTTCCATGTTATTGTGGCGGTACTTGTACTTGTTGCCAATATGCAGGCGAATGCCATCCAAGAGGCAGGCATGAGCTTCGTTGTCGTAGACAATGACATCATGAGGGCTGGTCAAGGTATCGATGGTCGACACAATTCCTTGGTAACCGAAGTTGAACAGATAGGCGGCTTCTTTCTTCTCGAAGTCAGCCAACTCATGTTCGAAATGCTCGTGCATACGGGTGTGACCCGTCATCATACGGGCGCCCATGGGAGCGGCGAGGCCGTATTTGGCGGCGGCTTCGGCATCCACGCGACGAATTTCAGGGTGGTTAGCCAGACCCAAATAGTTGTTCAAACTCCAGCAGAGCACCTCTCTGCCGTTGAAAGTCATGCGAGGTCCAAGTTCACCTTCCAGACGCGGGAATGCGAAATAACCGTCAGCGCGTTCGCGGTATTGCCCAATCGGGCCACCGGAATCCTTTGATATTCTTTCGAAAATGTCCATTGAGATATGTTTAATTGTTGATTGTTTAATTGTTGATTGTTGTAGAGACGCAATGTTTGCGTCTCACACAACGAGCCACAAAATTAGTAAATATATTGATTATCCCAACATGAAGGAATTATTTTTATCTTTGCAGCGCAGAAAAGGAGATTTCCTTCGGGAATGGAAAGGGGGCAATATTTAACAAGCGGCGGCTAGAGTCAGTTGACTAATCGAAAACGCCACAGGCCGCTGCAGGAAAACAACAACAGACTCCATTCTCGAAGGGAAACTGAAGAGCATTATTGTTATGTTACAACTCAAAAACAAAACCGCCCTCATCACCGGAGGCGGCACAGGCATCGGGCAGAGCATCGCGCTGCATCTCGCGCAGGAAGGCTGTCACCTCGTGCTGACCGGCTTGGGTATCGACGACCTCAACAAGACCAAGGAGATGTGCGAGCAATACGGTGTGAAAGCCTATGCCACCGAGACCCAACTCGATGACTATGCTTCCATCGACCGCCTCTATGATTATGTGATGGGAAAAGGCCTGAGCATCGACCTCTTCGTGCTCAACGCGGGCATCTCACAGCGCGAAAAGGCATTGGATACCGACATCAGCGTGGACGAGAAGATCCTGAAAATCGACTTCCTCAGTGGCGTCTACCTAGTGAAAAAGTTCAAGGAGATGATTCTCGCCAAGGAACATGTGCAGTTCAGTGTGACCACTTCCCTATCAGGCTTGTTCGGCTTCCCACTGCGCTCGGCCTACTGTGCCGCCAAACATGCCTTGTTCGGCTTCTACGAATCGCTGGAGTTGGAATACGACAACATCAATGTCACCTTCCTCATCCCTGGACGCATCAACACGCAAATCAGTAAGAGCGCCCTACACGGTGACGGCACTGCCCACGCCAAAATGGACGCAGGACAAGCCAACGGCCTCAGCGTGGAGAAATGCGGCAAGATTGCCGTGCGGGCCATCAAACGGCAGAAGCACCGCAAACTCATCGGGCGTACGGAATTGCTGATGGCGCATATCCATAAATATTGCTTACCTTTATATTATAAACTATCTAGAAAAATATCGGCTACATAAATAAGTACGGCCCTTCGACGGGCTCAGGGACCTGCATAAGCTAAGGTCGTTGAGCCTGTCGAAATCGAAGATTCAACGTAGTTAAACGCCGACACAAACAAAAACCACCATGAAAGAAAAAGTTATCTGCGGCATACAACAAGTGGGCATCGGAGTCAACGACTTCGTGGAGGCCTGGAAATGGTATTACGACAACTTCGGCTTCGAGATTAAGATCGTCGACGACGAAGGCGTGGCGGAGCGCATGCTCCCTTACACAGGCGGCAAGCCCCAGCCGCGTCGTTCAGGCATCGCCGTCAACATCCGCGGCGGTGGCGGCTTCGAGATCTGGCAACCCAAAGGGCGAGAGCTCAACTACCTGAAAGAGCCCGTCAAATTAGGCGATTTGGGCATCCTCATCGCCAAGGTGAAGACCCCCAACATCGAAACGGCCTACAACACCTTTATTAATAAAGGTCTCGATGTCATCAGCGAGATTCTGACCTCTCCCACGGGCCAAAAGGAGTTCTTCATGAAAGACCCCTACGGTAACCTCTTCCAGTTGGAACAAGACGACTATGTCTTCATCGACGAGAAAAAAACCACGGGTGGTGCCAACGGTGCCGTCATCGGTGTGAGCGACATCGACCGTTCCCTACCCTTCTACACCCAGTTGTTGGAATACGACAAGGTGGTCTTCGACCAGACTGGCGTCTTCGAAGACTTTCAAGCCATTGAAGGCGGCAAAGGCACTTTGCGTCGTGTCATTTTGGAGCGATCAAAGCCCATCGAAGGACCGTTGAGCCGCATCATGGGCACATCACATCTCGAACTCATCCAAAGCGTTGATGCACCAGGCAAGAAACTTTTCGAAGGCAGATATTGGGGCGACCCCGGCTTCATCCACCTCTGCTTCGACGTGCGCAACATGAACGCCGTGCAAGAGGAAGCCAAGCTTATGGGCCATCCCTTTGTTTGCGACAGCGGCGTAGACTTCGACATGGGCGACGCCAACGGCCACTTCACCTATGTGGAAGACCCCGACGGCACCCTCATCGAGTTTGTCGAGACCTTCAAAATCCCGATTGTGAAGAAATTCGGCCTTTATCTCAACCTCGCCAAGAAAGATGACCATAAACCCTTGGGCATCCTCAAGCTACTACGGTTCGCGAAAGTCAAGCGAGAGAGCATCAAATAACAACAAAACAGCCGGCTCATCGAGTCGGCTGTTTTTGTTGATTCGGATTTCAACAATCCTTATTTGGTGATGCCCAATTTGGCTTTCACATCCTTAGTGCAGTCAACGGCATTGTCGCCCACATAGACGGCAGCACCTGTGGCTAAGTCGAGGATGTAGGTATAACCCTTTTCCTTACCCACCGTGTTGATGGCATTTTGGATCTTGTCGAGCATGGGCTTCAGCAACTCGGCACGTTTGGCTTCGAATTCATTCTCTGCATTGACTTGGAACTGCTGGATGCGAGTCTGAAGGTCAACGATTTCCTTCTCCTTCGACTGTTTCACCAAATTCGACATGGTAGCCTGGTTGGCTTCGTAATCCTGCATCTTGGTCTGGTATTCCTTTGCCATAGCCTGCAGTTGGTTCTGCAATTCATCATAGTACTTCTCCAGGTTTTTCTCAGCCTTGGCCTTGTCGGGCATGGCATCGAGAACTTCTGCCGTATTGACGTGTGCAATCTTCACTTGGGCATTCGCCACGCCACTCATCATAAAGAGCGCCACGCCCAAAAACAAAACTTTGAATACTCTTTTCATTTTATTGACTTTTAATGATTTATCTATTTATTAGTTTGTCTAACGAGCCGCAAAGATACAAAAAACTATGTTCTTTGGCGACTATTCGGTTAATTCTTTTTCTTCATAGGTTCAGATTTGGCATCACCTGCACCAGCCTTGGTTCCGCCCTTGTTGACTTTTGAATCGCTTTTTGAACCCGTATTGGTCTTAGTTCCTGTAGAAGTGCCTTTATTGCCGGTAGTAGTGCCACCAACAGTAGTGCCAGTCTTACGGCGATTTTCACGACGCACGGTTTGCATCACATTGCCGAGCTGGTCGAGCACGTCATCGCTGACATCGTTCTTGTCGCTGGCATAGAGGACTGAGGTACCCGAAGCCAGGTCGAGGATGAAGGCATAGCCCTTGGTTTGGGCCACTTCCTTCATGGCAGTGTAAACCTTCTCCTGAATGGGTTGGATGAGTTCAGTACGCTTTTGATAGAGCTGGCCTTCAGAGCCGAAATACTGCATCTGCAGGTTCTTGGCTTCTTGTTCCTTGTCGACGATGGCCTGCTCGCGGGCACGCTTCTGGTCTTCAGAAAGAAGCAACATCTCGGTCTGGTACTTGCTATACATTTCCGACACCTTATCATAAACGGCCTTCACTTCTTTCTGCCACTTATCCGACAAAGCGTTCAGTTCTTCCTGTGCGTCGCCGTATTCAGGAATGTTTTCCATGATGTATTCCGAATCGACATAAACGATTTTCTGTCCACCGCCAAGTTGGGCGTTGGCAGTCATAATGCCGCCACAAACCAAAGCAGCGGTTAGAATCAAGATTTTAAATGCTTTCATTGTTTATAGTGTTTCTAATTGTTTTTCTTTCTGCTTTATCAATAATCGTTCCATTTTTTTGACACGAGACTGCGGGACTGTGAGACGCGGGACTATTTTCTTCATTCCACATTCAGCATTAATCAATGGAGCCGCCGATGGAGAAGTGGAACTGACTGTGGTTGTTGCCCTCTGTGCCATACACGTCATCGAAGCCGTAGCCCCAGTCGAGGCCCAACAATCCGAACATCGGCAGGAAGATGCGCACGCCTACACCAGCAGAACGCTTCACCTCAAACGGGTTAAAGTTCTTGAAACCGAGCCAGCAGTTACCAGCCTCCAAGAAGGTCAAGGCATAGATGGTGGCTTGCGGATTCAGCGAGAGCGGATAACGCAACTCCAAGGTGTATTTTGTCATAATGTTACCGCCGTTGCCTCCCGAACCGGAATTGCTGTAAAATCCAGGCGTGAGCGAGTTGTTGGCATAGCCACGCATACCGATGAGTTCGCGGCTGTCGAACGAATAGTTGGCCAAACCGTCGCCACCCATGAAGAAACGGTGGAAAGGAGTAGGACCAATTTGGTTGTTGTAGTGACCCAGATAGCCAAAGCGCACGCGGGTCATCATCACGAGTTTCTCATAAAGTTCGGTGTACCAAGCCGCCTTGAAGGTCCAACGATGCATTTCAATCCACTTGTACTTTTCGTTTTCAGAGAGGCTGTTATAATCCTGATTGCTCAGCAACGAATAGGGCGGCGTGATCTCAAGTCCAAGCTGGAACTCGGAGCCATTGCGCGGATAGAGGGGCTGGCTCACCGAATTGCGCGACAACATGAAGTTATAACTGATCAAGTTGAACTTACCATTACCATCGCCCACATTCAAATAATAAGAGTTCTGGTAATTGTGGAGACTATAACGTTTTATATTGATGCCCTGATAAAGTGAGAAATAGTCATCAGGCCAGGTCAGGCGGCGACCCAAACCAATGGTACCACCCGTCATATTGAACCAGCCGTAATTGGCATCAGTCTTTTCATATGCATTCGTAAAGAATGACTGGTAGAACGAAACCGACAGTGAGTTAGGCTTGCGGCCACCCAGCCATGGTTCGGTAAACGACACGCTATAGGTTATGTATCTACGACCCAAGGTGGTTACACTCAACGAGAGCTTCTGACCGTCGCCCATTGGCAAGGGTCTCCAAGCGTTCTTGTTGAAAATGTTGCGCATCGAGAAGTTGGAGAACTGCAAGCCTGCCTCCAACATCAAATAACCTGCGGCAAAACCAGCCGAAAAACGGATTTGGTCAGAAGCGGCCTCTTCCACGGAATATTTGATGTCAACAGTATTGTCGGCAGGATTGGGCTGCACGTCGGGGTTGATGGACTCCTGGTTGAAGAAACCAAGAGTGGCCAACTCACGGACAGAGCGCACCACATCGCTACGGCTGAACAACTGCCCCGGACGGGTGTAAAGCTCACGCAACACTACATGGTCGTATGTCTTCGAGTTACCCACCAAAGAAATGTTGCTGATACGAGCTTGCTTGCCTTCATTAAGGCGGATTTCGAGGTCGATAGAGTCGTTTTCAACGGCTACTTCCACAGGGTCGACGCGGAAAAAGAGGTAGCCATCGTCCATATACAGCGAACTAATGTCAAGGTTGGTCTCACTATAGTTCAGATTCTTGTCGAGCAACTCCTTATTATATACATCTCCCTTCTTGATGCCCAAGATGGAGTTGAGGGTCTCGGCGGAGTATTTCGTGTTGCCCGTCCAAGTGATGTCACGATAGTGGTACTTGTTGCCTTCATCAATGACAAGGTCGATGCCCAAGTTCCTATCATCAATACGATACACTGAGTCACGGACAATACGCGCATCGCGATAGCCTTTGGCGTTGTATTTGTCGATGATGAGTTTCTTGTCATCCTCGTAGTTCTTCTCAATATACTTTGATGACTTGAAGATACGAGGGCGGTAGTTGTCATAGAAATACTCCTCCACGGTATTGACAGCCCTCATAGGATGCAAGGTCACCAGATCGGCAACAGCATTCACAATCGTTGGGCCAAGAGGATTCAACGGATCGAAATGGCCGCGCTCCTTGGTCTCCTTCATTGCAGAAAGAATTTGACCTTCTGAAAGGTTCTCATTACCTATCACGTTGATTTTACCGATCTTAACTTTATCGCCCTTGTTGACATTGATAACCATGTCGATGTAATTCTCACGGACAGTGTCGGGCTTTTGTTCGATATCGATGGCAACATTGAGATAACCTTTCTCATAGAAGAAATCTTCAATGATGCGAGTGGTCTTGGTTATCAAATGCTCAGTAGCGATGTCGCCACGGGAAAGGTTGATTTTGTTGCGAATGTCATCGGCCTCGCTTTTCTTGATGCCGTTGAAAGAGAACTTCGACACACGCGGTTTCTCCTTGATGACAATTTGCAGGAAGACCTTGTTGCCCACAAAGTTGGTGGCGTTGATGGCCACATCCTCAAAGAGACCTTGTTCCCAAATCTTGCGGATGCCGTTCGAGATCCCATCGCCTGGGATGGTAATCTCATCACCTACCCTAAGGTCTGCAATCATACTCAGCATAGAGCCGTCGACGTACTTGGCACCTTCGACAACCACACCGCCAATCTCGTATTTCTGCGGTCGGGCATAGTCGATTTCCGAAAGGTCGTCACCGATTTGGATTTGGGCAAAAGCGCTGCTCCCGAAACCCAAGAGAGCCACGAGAAACAGCATTATAGGTAAATATCTCAATCGCATAGTTTTATCTTTCAATCCTCATTTCGTTACTTGTTCGCTGGTCTTTCCAAAGCGACGTTCACGGTGTTGATAGTTCAAAATCGCCTCGTATAAGTCGGCCTTGCGGAAGTCAGGCCAGTACTTGGGCGTGAAATAAAGTTCGGAATAAGCCAGCTGCCACAACAGGAAGTTGCTGATGCGTTCCTCGCCACTGGTACGAATGAGCAGTTCAGGGTCGGGCATATTATAGGTGGAAAGGTAAGATGAAATTGTCGCATCATCGATGGCATCGGGAGACAGTTTACCCGCAGCCACATCTTGCGCCATACGCTGCGTGGCTTGCTTCAAGTCCCAACGGCCTGAATAGCTCAAGGCCAAGGTCAGCACCATACGCGTATTGTGGCTTGTGTCTTCAATGGCTTGCATCAACTGGTCGTAGTTGGCTTTGGGCAGGCTCTTAAGGTCGCCGATGGCGTTCAACTTGATGCTGTTCTTGTTCATTGTGATGACCTCCTTCGTGATGGTAGTCGCCAACAAAGACATCAGTCCGCTGACTTCAGCCAAAGGACGGTTCCAGTTCTCGGTGGAGAACGCATACAAGGTCAGGAATCCCACGCCCAGCTCTGCACAGCCCTCCGACACCTCGCGCACCGACTGTATGGCACTTTGGTGTCCAAAGAGGCGGGCTTTCCCTCTCTCCTTGGCCCAACGCCCGTTTCCGTCCATGATAATCGCGACATGCTGTGGCAAGCGTTCGCGGTCTATTTGTTGCATCAGTTGGTCTTTCAGTTCCATAGTTAGAATTTACTTAAGTTACAGCCCCTTCCGTCGGGCAGGTTGAATTTCCAGGTCAGTGACACACGCGCCATGCCGAACCAGTCGTTGAAGGCGGAATTGCCGCGCTGTTGGCCTGGCTTATAGTTCCCCGGCACTTTAACATCATTGTTCTCGTCATATTGCAATATCTCCTTCCCATCCTTATCAACCTGCAACGTCAAAGGGCCGGCACTTGGATCCGACAAACTATACCAAAGCACATAGCTTTCATTGGTGTTGATTTCGCCAGTTTCCGTTGTCACAATATGGTTTTCCTTGATGATGGCATGGGTCTCCACGAAGCTGCTAGAGGCGTACACCGTACCCACATCGTCGAGGTAGTCGGTGAAGGTCTTATGCATCCGCAACTCGACCGTGGCGGCCATGTGTCGCGACAGCGAAAACTTCACGCCCATACCGAAAGGAATCGAGAATCCGACGGGCATCGAGCGGTCGGTGATCCTTTCATACCATTTGGCATCGTCGCCCAAAGGGGCTTCGGTCTCATAATCGCGCAAGTTCACCAACTCGCCACGCACCATCGCGTAAGGCGTATATTGGAACACCGAAATGCCGCCAAAAATGTAAGGCGAAACGTTCTTTTTCGGGTTACCGGTGTAATATTCAATGAAGTTGAACTCCGCCACAAGGCTGAAGTCGTTGATTTTCGTGGTGAAATTCAGTCCACGCTCGGGACGCCACTTGATGACCTCATCGTCTGCTTTCACCGTGGCGTGGCTATAGTCGAAGCGGAAAGTCCAGCGGTTGTTGTAATTGAAACGCACCAAACCTCCATATTGCAACTGAGACTGTGCGAAAGGCAGCGTCGGGTTGAGGTCGCCCATATAAAAACTTGCGCCAACATGCGGCCCCACTTCCAAAGTCTTGGGATCGTCAAATTGGGCATTGGCCGTCGTAAATATCGCCAAAAAACTCAGTATCAACAAATAACGAAATCTTCTATCCATAATTCAAGGCTGCAAATTTAGGAATTTTTCCAATGAAAACGACAGAAATCAATTTCTATTGTCTTTGCCCCACATCAATTTGTTGCGAATGGTGCCGAAAAAGTCCTCGCCACGCATCCTGACCAGATTGAGGCAGAAGCCTGCCTTGCGTACTTCCAACTGCACGGAAGTATCTAAGGTACAGCTCCTTGAGTCCATGCTGAAGACAAATTTCTTCTCGCGACCTTCCACTTGGATGCGAATGGTGCTGTCATCGGGAATGACCACTGGACGCACTGTCAAGTTATGCGTAGCAATAGGTGTGATGACAAAGTTTTTTGCATTTGGCGCGATGATGGGGCCGCCTGCACTCAGCGAATATGCCGTGGAGCCTGTAGGGGTGGCCAAAAGGATGCCGTCGCCCCAATAGGTATTAAGGTAGACATTGTCAACAAACACCTTGATAGCCAGCAAACTATGTTCTGGATTACGGATAACATTCAACTCGTTGAGGGCGTATTTCACATCTTCAAAAACCTTCTCTGGCGAAACCAGTTCCAAAAGCGTGCGTTGCTCCACGGTGTAATCGCCAGTGAGCACACTGTTGACCGCCATGTCAATTTCGTTTTTGGAGATGCTGGAAAGGAAACCCAAGCGTCCCATGTTGATGCCCACCACGGGAATGCCCGAATTGAGGACGAAGGGAACCGTGTCGAGGATGGTACCGTCGCCACCGATGGAAAACAGCAGGTCGGCATTCAGGTCTTCATGTGAGTGGAAAACACTATATTGCACTCCTTCCGGGACATAGGTGGCTACAATGTCAGAAAAAGGCTGGTATACAACGATTTCGATTTGGTTGTCAGCCAATTTCATGAATAGTTGCTTCATATATTCCCCATTTTCGGGGGCAAGGGTCTTTCCAAATAGGGCGATGGTTTTCATATTCCTTCTTCTTTTACTGAATCATGGCTTTCATCGGTCATCATGCGGATGTAATTCACATAACGCCAGTCAGCGATATCTCCGTTTTCAACAGCTGCTTTCACTGCACAGCCTGGTTCATGGGTATGAGTACAGTTGGCGAAACGGCACTCGCTCATCAAATTGCGCATCTCGGGGAAACGCTGCGCCAAGGTCTCTTTCTCAAGGTCATACAGCACAAACTCCTTAATGCCAGGGGTATCCACAATCCAAGCACCGAAATCAAGATGATGCATCTCTGCAAAAGTAGTGGTGTGCTTGCCTTTCTCATGATAGTCGGAGATGGCTCCTATGCGGACATCCAAAGAGGAATCGAGGGCTTTTACTAAAGCCGACTTGCCCACGCCGGAATGACCTGAGAATAGGCAAATCTTATCTTTCATCAAGTCTTTCAGTTGGTCGATTTGGAAGCCTGTCTTGGCAGAAACGCCGAAAGAGGTATAACCAAGGCTTTGGTAATACTCCATTAACACGCACATCTCCCCTATCTGCTCATCAGTGTAAAGGTCGCACTTGTTGAAAATCAGCGCAGCGGGGATGTGGTAGGCTTCGGCAGTGACCAGAAAACGGTCGATAAAACCCGTGGAGGTACGCGGTTGGGCGATGGTAGCCACCACAATGGCTAAGTCGACATTGGCGGCGATGATGTGCGAGGCCTTGCTCAGGTTGACCGACTGGCGGACAATCACATTATCGCGAGGCTCAATCTTCTTGATGACGCCCGTGTCCTTGCCAGGTTCCTGCTCAAACTCCACATTGTCGCCAACAGCCACGGGATTAGTGGAACGGATGCCATCCAAACGGATCTTGCCGCGCAGACGACACTCCCACTGTCGTCCCGTTTCGTCAAGGACGATATACCAGCTGCCCGTTGATTTGATAACCTTGCCTAACATTTTTGGTAACGTTTTCCCGGCAATGCCATCAGCACGCCATCAAATTCGAGGTTCAAAAGCAAGGCCGCGATTTTGGTGGTCGGCAGTTCCGATTTCACGATGATGTCGTCCAAACTGACCACCGCATTGCTGCCGAAGCAATCCATAATCAGCTTTTCCTCGTCGGTGAACTCGCGGAACAAAGCCGTTTGTTTCTCCACCTTCGATTCTGAATCCCAGCGCATTACATAACGCAGGTTGAGCACGCTCTCCATCAGATGGGCGCGATTGGTGCGGATGAGATAGTTGCAGCCTTGGCTGTAAATATCCATTACGCGACCGGGATAGGCGAACACATCGCGGCTGTAGGAATTGGCGATGTCCGCCGTAATCAGCGAGCCGCCTTTCAGCGCCGACTCAATGACCACCACGGCATCCGCCATGCCCGCAATGATGCGGTTGCGGCGCGGAAAGTTCTCGCGATCGGGCAAGGTGCCGCTCATGCACTCCGTCAGAATGCCGCCGCCTTGCTCCACCATGTCAGCAGCCAACTTTTTGTTAGGCGCGGGATAAATCTGTTGCATGCCACTGCCCATCACACCTACCGTCGGGATGCCTTGCTTCACGGAAGCTTTGTGGGCACAAGTATCAACACCGTATGCCAATCCACTTACAATCAGCACGTTGTCATCCTTCAAATCTTCCACTAGCTGAAGACAGTTTTCCTTGCCGTACTCCGTGATGTTGCGTGTGCCGACAATTGCCACCACACGATTGGCGTTGAGGTTGGCCTTGCCTTTGTAATACAGCATCATCGGGCTGTCGTCGCACTGTAAAAGACGGCGCGGATAGTCCGAATCAAGGAAAAACAAAGGTTGGATGCCGTTTTTCTCCATGAACTCAATCTCCTCCTCAGCCCGTTTCAAATATTCCTTGGGCTTGCAGATGGCATCGATGGAGGCCTCACGCATCCCTGAAATCTTCTCCAGCGACTTGCGCGTCTCTTTGAAGATAGCCTCCGCACTACCGCAATACTGCACGAATTTCTTCCCGCTGATATCACCGATACCAGGGAGCAGGGTCAGGGCGATTTGGGATTGGAGAACGTTCATTCAGTTATTCAGTTAGTGCAGGTCGTTGAGCCTGTCGAAATCGAAGATTCAGCGTAGCTAAACGCCGTCCTTATTTTATTCGGCCCTTCGACAAGCTCAGGGACCTGCAGGTATTAATCAAGTTTCAACACTGCAAGGAACGCCGACTGTGGCACCTCGACATTGCCGATTTGGCGCATACGTTTTTTACCGGCTTTCTGTTTCTCGAGCAACTTACGCTTACGGGAGACGTCGCCGCCATAGCATTTCGCCGTCACGTCCTTGCGCACCTGACGCACCGTCTCGCGGGCGATAATCTTCGCACCGATAGCTGCCTGAATGGCAATATCGAACTGGTGTCTTGGTATCAATTCCTTCAGCTTCTCGCACATACGACGGCCAAATTCGTAGGCATGACCACGGTGAATCAATGTGGACAAGGCATCGACAGACTCGCCATTGAGCATGATGTCCAATTTCACCAAGTCAGCATCCTGATAGCCAGCGATATGGTAGTCGAAGGAGGCATAGCCCTTCGAGATGGATTTCAGTTTATCGTAGAAGTCGAAGACAATCTCGCTCAACGGCATCTGGAAAGTCAGCTCCACACGGTCGGTGGAGAGGTAGACCTGGTTCTTCAACACGCCGCGTCGGTCGATGCAGAGTGTCATAATAGGTCCAGTGAATTCGTTCTTCGAGATGATCTGCGCGATGATGTACGGCTCCTCAATGTGGTCGATTTTGGTCACCTCGGGCAAGCCGCTGGGGTTGTGCACCTCAATCATCTCGCCATCGGTCTTAAAGCATTTGAACGAGACATTGGGCACCGTGGTGATGACATCCATATCGAACTCACGGTCGAGGCGCTCCTGCACGATTTCCATATGCAAAAGGCCCAAGAAACCGCAGCGGAAGCCGAAGCCCAGTGCCGCCGACGACTCGGGTTCCCAAACGAGGGAAGCATCGTTGAGTTGCAGCTTTTCCAACGAAGCCCGCAACTCCTCATAATCATCGGCATCGACAGGATAGATACCCGCAAACAGCATCGGTTTCACATTCTCGAAGCCTTCCACCGGCTCAGCGCATGGATTCTCGACATGGGTGATGGTGTCACCCACCTTGACTTCTTTCGAGGTTTTGATGCCAGAGATGATGTATCCAACATCGCCAGCAGAAAGCTCATTCTTAGGCACTTGCTTCAGTTGCAGCACACCAATTTCATCGGCGTGGTATTCCTTGCCAGTGGCATAGAACTTCACCAAATCGTTGGTGCGCATGGTTCCGTTCATCACGCGAAAATAAGCGATGATGCCACGGAACGAGTTAAACACTGAGTCGAAGATGAGGGCTTGAAGCGGCGCATTGGGGTCGCCTTTGGGACAAGGGATGCGCTCCACGATGGCATCGAGCAGGGCATCCACGCCTTCGCCCGTGCGAGCACTGACGCGCAAGATCTCACTCGGGTCACAGCCCAAAAGGTCCACCATCTGATCCTCCACGACATCGATCATGGCGCTCTCCATGTCGATCTTGTTCATCACGGGGATGATTTCAAGGTCGTGCTCAAGGGCAGAATAGAGGTTAGCAATGGTCTGGGCCTGAATGCCTTGCGTGGCATCCACCACAAGCAGGGCGCCTTCGCAGGCCGCGATGCTACGCGACACCTCGTAGGAGAAGTCAACGTGGCCGGGGGTGTCGATGAGGTTCAAGGTATAGGTTTCCCCTTTGTAGGGGTATTTCATCTGGATGGCATGGCTCTTGATGGTGATGCCGCGTTCACGCTCAAGGTCCATGTCGTCGAGCACCTGGTCGACGAGTTCCTTGTCGTTAAGCGTGTGAGTCAATTCCAAAAGGCGGTCGGCCAAGGTCGATTTGCCGTGGTCGATATGCGCAATGATGCAGAAATTTCGGATGTTTTTCATTTTACCTCTAGTTACGCTCGTTTGCCAACTTTTTGTGTACTATCATAAACATAATTGCGGAACAACCAGTTCTTACTTTGCTCGGATGCTTCAATTTCGATGGTTTGCAAAGGCGAAACCGTTATCAAATTGTTGGAGTATCGCGTCAAATAATTAACAGCGTCCACTGAATTCAAACTTTTGTTTCTTTGCAATGAATTGATCACCCTTGAGATGAACTTTGATTCCTTCTCAGAAAAAATGCCCTGCAAAAGGCTCAATTTTTTCTGCGAATAACGCACTTCAATACCTTGATTGTCAACTATGATAAGCCCGACACTCAGCTGCTCCGAGATTTCCGGACGAATCACTGCGAAAATAATGCTGTATCTTAAACTATTCATTTTCCAATATTTTCTTTCAAACATTCAGTGATGTTATTCCAAACGCCTTCAACCCATTCTGGCTCAAAAAGTTGGTTTACCTTATTCTTTACAATATCAGCAGGTACATTCCACTCTTTAGGAACGGTATCGACAATCTGCATGGACAACTGTCGGCTATGGCTGACACAAACCAAGTAGTATGACTTCAAAGGCTTTACCATTGCTTCAAGTGAAGAAGTTGACCTCTCTTGGGTCAAGTGTTGAAACATGTCGGAATAAAGAATGGAATCCGTTGAAGTCAATTGAGACAATGGAAACTCAAAAGTGGCGGTGTTGAAAATGCACCCATAGTCAATTGAAACCAAGTCCTCCCGTTCCACATCGTATAGCAAATTCGCATTGTTGGCGTTTCGGTCTTCGTTGGCCATCCAAAAGTCGAACAATGCGATTTTCAAGAGTTGCATCAATATCTTTGTCGACGATTTCACTTCTCTGTTAGTTGATGGCGTAACGTCGACAACACCGTCCATTTTTTTGCTCCCGATCGACAAAGCTGTATTGCTTCCTTTTGACCAATGGGAAGGTCTAATTCTCACAAAAGCAATTTCTGGCGTATTAAGTCGCCATGCCATGGCCATTTGTGCGCCAATCAGTTCACAAACCAATTTGTACGCAGCAAAAGGCGAACGCATATACTTACAGATATAAGCGTTTTTGTCGGAGCACATGACCAAAACGGGTTCCTCACCTGTAAAGTATTGCCTTTCAATGGATTTTACGCTGTCTAACAAAGAAATTGGCATGGTTGGCTGCTTTCTTGAATAATTGAGTGCAAAATTAGAAAAAATTTCGTTTGCAGCCTCAGAAAAACGATTGAAAAGCGCAGGTGGATTAGGCAAAAAACAAATTATAAAGCAACCGTATCGAACAAATCGTCAAAATCATCAAACAAATCCTCAAAGAGGTCTAACTCAAAAATCGAAGCTCCAATACCGATGAGAAACACGGCACAGACCCCAGAAATGATTAATCCTGCGATGGCTTTACCCTTGGGACGCCTGAAGACTCCAATAAACGAGAACAACAAACCAAGGAACCAAAGAACCAAATTCACCAATGGTATCCAAAAGAGTGCCAAACCGAGGATGGACAACACGAGACCTGCATTCCCGAAACCGTTTTTCTGGCTAACTAGCTGAGGCTGTTCTTGCACTTGTACTGGTTGAGGTTGAGCAGAAACAGGTTGAGGTTGAGTTGTAGCTTGTGGTTCGTTCACCCAAGCCGTGCAATACATACATTTCGTAGCGCTCTCAGGGATTTCCTCGCCGCAATACGGGCATTTCTTGTATCCTTCCATGTTTTTTTCGTAATAAATTTGGGGCAAAGATATATAAAAACACAATCATTCCCCATTTTTATGGAAATTTGTAGGGCTGTCGTATTACGGTGGACTGTAGGGCTGTCGTATTACGGCAGCCGCAGCGAAAAACAATGCTGCGGCTGCCACGGTGTGACAGCCCTACAAACCACGGTGTGACAGCCCTACAAACCACGGTGTGACAGCCCTACAAACCACGGCGTGACAATCCTACAGTAGAGACGGTGTGCACACCGTCTCTACAAACATAACAATATCATTCCACCACGAATTTCCTTGTGGCACCACCCACGGTGATGAAATACACACCTTGTGGCAAGTTGCGCACGTCAATCTGTTGTTTTTCCGCCGTGATTTGGCCTTCCATCACGGTTTGGCCAATGGGGTTGACAATGCGGTAGGTTTCCACTGGTAGAGACGTGGCGTGCCGCGTCTCTACATACAAAACGCCATTGGCGGGATTCGGATAAACGGTTAAGGTTCCTGAGCCTGTCGAAGGGCCTTCGTTCTCCCCGATTCCCACCAGAAAATCAGTAAGGTTGGAGAAGGACAGCTCCTCATACTCCTTGCCTTCGTTGAACATAGCGGCGACGACGGCATAACCTCCATCGAAAAGGTTCACATCGTAGCTACCAATGGTGTTGTTGGCACCAAGTTGGTCGACAACCGTCACTTCGCCAGTGTTGGGATCGTACTTGCAGATTTGGAAATAGCTGACCGAATAGGGTGCACCTTCCTCGATGAACGGTGGCGTCCAAGCCATGTTGAGCTTGTTGGGATTGCTGGCGTTGGGGCTGTAGTCCACATGTAAGGTGCCTTTCTGGTAGCTTGGGATGGGGCATTCAGTGCCATCGGTTGTGATGGCCGTGAGGCGGTAGTTGCGTGCGGCGTTCTCGCTGCCGATGTTGTCCAAGAAATAGCCCTGCTCGTAAGGTGCAGTGCCTACGACCATGCCATCGCGTTCCACCTTCACCTCGCTGATGTACTCAGCCTGCTC
>JAFRRE010000014.1 GCA_017428285.1 Bacteroidales bacterium
CCAGTGTAGTTGTGGTTTTCGTTAGTGCCGTCGCAATAATACAACCCGCCCGAAGTCACCACGTCTATTGTGCCGCCCGTTATGGTCATCACGCCATCGCATTTCATGCCTTTGCCGCCCGAACCAGTGGCCGTGACAGAAACCGTCCCTCCGCTGATGTTCAAGTTGCCGTCGGCACTCAAGCCGCAAGCCGCCTTGGTCTCAAGGTCGTCCTCGTCCCAGGTGCCGTTGCCGCTCATCGTGGCGTTGATGGAAGCCTCGCCTGAGACATAGATGTCGCCTGCACTCTTGATGCCTTTGGCTGCAAGCGCCGAACAGTTGATGGTGATGGTGCCGCCTTCGATATAGATGTTGCCCGAGTCCTCGTCCTCATGGTCGGTGGTCATGCCGGTCGAGGTGTCGCCGTCGAGGTCGGCTTGGATGCCGTCGTCGCCAGTGCCGCTGATGCTGACGGTGCCGCTTTCCATCAGGAAATACTCGTTGCACGAGATGCCGTCGCCCACCGCCGAGGTCACGTTGATGGTGGCGTTCTTGATGCTCACATATTCTCCCGCCTTGATGCCGTGCTTCACGTTGCCCACGACGTTGAGTGTGCCATACTGCTTGAACTCGGCATGGCCTTTCACATAGAGGCAACCCTTTTGCGAGCCGCTTGCCGCATCGACGAGCGTGTTTGTAGTGCCCGTGATAACTTTCACGTTGATGCGTTTTCCGTTTTGGATGTGGACGGCTGCTCCGCTATACACGGGTATCGCATTGGTTAGCGTAAGTCCGTTCAGTTCGACTGTGGCCTTGTAAGAGCCTGACATATAGAACTCGCCATCGCTTGTGGTGCCCGAAAGCGTGTAAGTGATTTCTTGCGCGAGGTCGTCGCTTTGCGCTATCGAGACATGCGCCCCGTTTTGCGAGACGGTCAGGTATTGGGCAATGTTGCCCGCCACGGCAATCGTTGCAGAAGTGCCATTGTAGACGATGGCTACCGCATTGTCAGTCACCTCAGTAGCATCGACATACATGCCGTCGATGTCGCCTAAGGCAAAGGTTTTGTTGATGATGGTCAGCGAGTCGCCGTCATAAAAGGTCATGTCGCCCGTTTGTGTTGACGGGAACTGGTAGGTCACATTGCCCACTTTCACGTTCAACGTCTGTGCATTGGCGGCCATTGCCAGCGCGATTGCCGCTATAATTAATAATGTACGTCTCATCTCACTACGATTTTAATGGTGGCCGACTTCGATTTCAGCAAATAAATGCCGGTTTTCAGATGGGTGGTGGCTTCTTGCGCGTTGGCGAATTTCCCCAGATGGGCACCCGTCACGGCGAAAACGTCAACTTCGCCTCCGTCGGGCGAAAACATCTCCTCAACGCCTGTCACGCTTTCAGAGAAGAACATTTTGCTCAATTCCGAAAGGGCAAAGGTTTGCGACTCCTCGCCATTGGTGGCGACCAAGTTGCTGCCACTGACGTTGATGGTCAGCGACTCGACGGCCATGGCGTGTACGATTCCGTCCGTGGTCTGGAAAATCAGGTACGGATAATCGTAAGCCCGCGCAGCAAGCGAGGCCACGATGATGAATAATGTCAATAATGCTTTTTTCATTTGGTTGTAGTTTTGTGAATTTTATATGAAAATTGTGCAAAAATATAATCATGCGTAAAGGTGAACATTAACACATTGGCTACAATATTTGGCAAAAAATCCGATTACATTGATTTGTATTGAAAGAAATCAGTATTTTTGCCACATGAAAGATCAACGATCAGAGCCTCATCCATTGTTATCCAATCTTCAAAAGATCAAGGATGAAGGCATCGTAGTACTTGATGATGTCAGGGGATTGCCCACTGGCGACAAACCGTTTGTATCACCCGATTATGTCATCTGTATTGGCCATAGGGGACACATTCAACTCATGTACGATGACCAATCCGACTATTCAGAGAAACACACTGTGGGCGTGATTTTCCCCAACCATCGTCTTTGTATGGTGAATAAAACCGATGACTACCTTGCCACCCTGATCGTTGTTGATGCCTCGATACTGGATGATCCCATTCTACAAATCATCAATCAGATGCGTTATCGCTATGAGTTGCATCCCTGCGTGAAACTCGATAGTCATGAATACAGGATGATAACGGATGTGGTGGAGGGGATGCGTGAAATCAAGCGCCTCGAACTCCCTGATAAACGGATGTTGATGACCCGTTTGCTGGAATTCTTACTGCGTTTGCTCAGCCAATACCGCAAAAGCAAACTGCATGAGACCAATGCCAATAAGCGTGTCAGCGCGCAGCTCCATTCCGATTTGGCTCAATATTTTCGCAAACACCATGATGTGGGATTTTATGCAGAACGAGCTTGTCTAACACCTAAGTACTTCAGTGCAGTTGTCAAGCAGGAAACGGGCCACAGTGCTGCCTATTGGATTCGCGTCAAAATTATCGCCGAGGCTAAGATGCTACTGCATATACGTAACGACCTCTCCGTACAGGCTATTGCCGACATGCTGGGTTTTGGCGAGCAGTCTACTTTCAGTCGCTATTTCAAGAATGAAACAGGTATGTCGCCTACTGAATTCCGAGAGTTGGATTGAACATCGGGACATGGTAGTACGAATTATTGAAGGTATTTCCTGACTAGAACTTACGGCCGGTTTTTTTAAGCAACCGTTTTACTTGGCGGTATCGTTTATTCAACCAATTGTCAATCAAAAGATCCTCTATTTCTGGTACATTCAAATCCACTTTTTTGCGTCTCTTTGCGAGAGAGAACCGGAGATAGGCTCCAATATGGCGCCGTTTCTTTTCATGATAGATATTGTCGAATGGGATAAGCACCGCTGTGTCCTCGATATTGTCCATCAAAGTGTTGACTGCCGTTCCAAACATAAGCATATGGGAAGTGACGGAGATATACGCAGTAAAATTTGGAGGAATATGTACATTCCTCATTTTAGCTGCAGCCTTCAGCAGTTTATAGTCATCCATCGGGTCAGCCTTGTTTACGACCAAATCCATCAACTCGGGATCGGAATTAGGCATGAGCGCCTGGTCGTCCCATGGGCGGACAAGTTCGTCTTTGTCGCCAAAATGCTTCCATAGAAAATGGTAGAGCAGGTCTCTAGTGATATGGTCGTAGGAAGGATAAACGGTTATTTTTCCGAAGTAATAGAGCAGATTAGGGTTCTTCATGATAATGGCCACAAGACCATCCCACAAATTGTCCATGGCAAAAATGGACTTTGCACCATGCTTCGAACTTTGGTATTCAGGAGCCACGAAATTGCGGCCAAGCTCTATGACATGTGGCAGATATTCATCGATAAACCTCTGGGAAAAACGGAACTGATGGGAACTCGCCAAGATGGGTTGGCCATTCTCGTCGATAACGGCATCTGAGCCAAAGATGAAACGATATCCACCAATGATAGCCTCGTTGTCGGGGTCCCACACAATCAATTGCTTGTATGAATTCTCCATCTTGTCGTACTCATCAAGATCCAGGGCGTTTCCTGTAGCGCCTCCTGCATCACGGAAGGTCAATTCGCGCAGCCTTCCGATTTCCGTAACCACATTGGGGGAATCTTGCCAGGTAACGATATATAGCTCGTTGTGCCCTTTGTTTGTGTCTTCCAGTTTTTTGGATTTGGTTAGTTCCGCTTTAAGCAGTTCAACAGGAACAGGATCAATGATTTTTGTACTCATAATGATAAGATTTTCAATCGATAGAAGAAGGCCAGGGATTAGATACTATGCCGGCCATATCAAGCATGGTTTGGTGAGCAAGATCGCGCATCCGCGCCGTCTCTTCTTTTCGGGGTGTGTTTGTGTTGGGTAGGATAGGGTCGCCCACATGGATGGTAATCAAAGGTTCGTCTTTGCTGAATAGCTTTCGCCATCCTGTGCGAGGCCTGAATGAGATCATCATGGGAATCACTGGGAGCGAATGCCGATATGCCATATTGAAAGCACCTATTTTGAAAGGACGCAACGGGGCATAGAATTTCCAGCTGCAGCTTTCAGGAAAGATGTGAATCCACTGGTGGTTGGCGCACAATTCAGCCATGGCCTCATCGAACGCTTTCAGCCCGCTGCGCTCTTCGGGGATGGCTATGCCTCCCACGGCTTTCATGACAAAACCATCTTTGCCTCTGAAAGGTTGGGCATACATGGGGATCCATGCCTTCCTGAAACGCATCGCCTGCATGACGCTAATCATATCCCAACGATAGACATGGTTGCACACCGTCATCACGCCATGGTCAAAAAGTTTTCGGTTTTGGCGTATTTTCTCGCGGCCTTCGATTTTGAGGCCATATCGGATTCGGTTCAAAATGAAAGCAAGCGTCCATGCTACAAAATACATGAACGAATTCACTATTTTGAACCTCAAGGATTTGTCAAGATAGGTGTAGGTCCCGTCGAAACGAATGTCCTTGAGCTCTCCGCGTATAGGAGCCATCTTCGTGAAGGGATTGTCGGCCGAAAACTCCTCAACGGGTTCAGGGACATAAACATCCTCCCTCACCTTGAAGTTTCGGTATGCTGGACCGTATGATGAATAGTCTTTTGTCATGACATGTATCTATTTCAAAACAACCGCGATGAAAGATGCAAAATTAGTATTTTTCTTTTTTAATAATTACTATTTTTAGTCAATAGACTTTACAATCTGATTTACAAATTTCTAATTGGGGTTGCCGATGCGAGTGCATTTATTTGCCTACTGCCCTAGATAAAACAAGATTCGCCAAGCAAACAGCGTATTCCGTTTCGGAGTCTTTTGGACGCCAAGCCAAGGTATAGCTTACTTTTGCGCTAGTCACTTCGTAGCCTTTGTCAGTCCAAGCCCTTATTTTGTCTTTTCCTGCCGTAGACAATGCGACCACACTAATGCTTTGCTCATTATACAAATAATCATCCTTGTATTGTAGACCATCACCACTTCTGAGGCATAGCACGGTCTCCTTGCGACCTTTGAAGTAGTCGAGCCAAATGTCATGCATGTTTAGTGCTATCGAAATCGATGAATATTCAGTAGGCGGATTGGTTATAAGATAGAGGTTTCGCTTTGCACGGGTGAGTCCCACATAATAGGCTCGCATATCTTCAACTTGTCTTCCATCAGGAACCGAAGACATGAGATAAACGGTATCAAACTCGCGACCTTTCGCCTTATGGATGGTGCTCACAAAGACGGATTTGCCATCGGAAGCAATGAAATCCTCTATATCCGACTCGATAATAAACTCACGCAAATCACTACGATAATAGAC
>JAFRRE010000174.1 GCA_017428285.1 Bacteroidales bacterium
AGTGCCCAACAGGTTCTTCGCCAAGTTGTTACCCGCAAGGATAAGCAGAGCCGCCAGCACCAAGGCCAGCCCGATATGCACCGCCGCTTCCTTGATGAGCATCCCGTAAATCTCGCGGCCGCCTGCGCCATAACACTTGCGGATGCCGATTTCCTTCGAGCGTTTCACCATCGAGGAAAGCACCACGAGAATGTAATTCATCATACTAATGAACAGCAACAGGAAAGCCACGATGGAAAGGATGATGACCATATTGTGCACCTCGGGGTCGGAAGTATGGAGCTTGTCGAAAGGCACCAGAAGATAGCGCAACTGTCTGCCTTTTTCAGTCTTCATTTTCTCCAAGTCTTGGTGTGTGGCTTGCATCTTGTGGATAGCCTCTTCAAGCGAATGGGGGTCGATACCTTTTTGCAATTTGACAAAACTGGTGTAACGCTCATTGCCGATCCAGTTTTCAAGGCTTCCCTTGCTCATCCAATTGATGGAATACACCACATCAAAAGGAAGCGATATGTTTTTAGGTAGGTCATCAAACACAGCCTCCACGGTGTAAACATCTTTGTCGTTCTCGACATGTACAATCTTTCCGAGGCATGCCTCAACACCACCAAGGTTCTCTGCGAAAGATTTTGAAATGGCGATGTGTTCCTTCGATATCAAGACCTTTTCGATGTCGCCTGCAATGATAGGGATGGAAAACACCTTGAAGAAGCACGAGTCGGCCATAATGGCGGCTCCTTCGAAAAGGATTTGGCCTTCCTCGTTCGTGTAATTGGTTTTGTTCCAAGTCTGGTCCACGATGCGAGTGGCTTCCTCCACGCCCGGCACTTCGGCCTTGAAGCTTGGAGCTATGGCCCCGCTGACACGCGGAAACACATTCACGCCTTCGGAACTCGTGGTCTCCATTTGGATACAATAGATGCGGCCCACATCCTTATAGAAACTGTCGTACGACAGCTCGAAGCACACCTTGGCAATCAGCACGATGCCAATGGCGAGACCTATGCCTAAGGAAAGGATTTTGGTGAGTGTGTCTTTGAATCTATTCATATTGTTGAATTGTTGATTGTTGAACTGTTTAATTGTTTGTTCACAAAACCTACAAAACCCTCAAAACCTTTTTCCTTGGTTGGGGAAAGCGGCCAACTGGCATGCTTTCCGGCGGCAACCCAGTTGGGTGCCGCCGCACGCTTCTCTTTGGACTTTTTCATCATGTTTTGCATTGTTTTGTTTGTTTTGTGATTAAAACACCAGCACTTCACTCTCTCCAAAGTTGTCATACGAAGAAGTAATCACCCTCTCGCCAGCTTCAAGGCCTTCGACGACCTCATAATACTGCGGGTTCTGTCGCCCAATCTTGATGTCGCGGCGCGTGGCCTTGTTGCCGTCGGGCGAGAGCACATAAATCCACTTGCCACCGGTCTTTTGGTAGAAGGCACCACGCGGGATGAGCACCGCCTCCACGGGCTGGCCGAGTTGCAGGTTGAGGTAATAAGTCTGACCGCTGCGGATGTTTTCTGGCTGCTGCTCCATGAATTTGAAGTCGGCCTTGAACTTGCCGTCGCGCACCTCGGGATACACTTTTCTAATCTGCGCCTGATACCGCTCGCTTTGCCGCTCAAAGGTGGCCTCCAAACCTGGAGTGATGCGGTCGATGTAATGCTCATCGATCTGGGCCTCAATCTTATAACTATCGAGGTTGTTGATTTGCCCGATCTTGGAGCCTGCGCCCACCGATTGACCGAGGACAACATCCAACAGGCCCAACTCGCCATCGATGGGTGCCTTGATGGTGAGATTGTCCTTGCGGCGGCGAATCATCATCATGTTGACGCGCATGTTTTCGAGGCTCTCGCGCATTCGGTCGATTTCCACCGAGCGGTGAAGGCTGTCCTGCTTGGCGCGGTTCTCCACCAGCTTCAGGCGGCTGTTCGAGAGCGTGAAGTCCTCCTCGGCCTTCAGGAAGTCCTCGCGGGCGATGAGGCCGTCGTCGTAGAGCGACTTCTGCGCTTCGTAGGTACGGCGGTTACGTTGCACTTCCATCTGCAGCTGCAGTTTCTCCTGCTCCACGCTCAACTTCTGTTGTTCCATCTGAATCATGGTGTTGCGCAGGATGTTCTCCTTCTCGGCGAGGTCGGCCTCAGAGGAGAGGATTTGCATATCCAGGTTCTCGTTGCTCAAAATAAGAATGACATCACCCGCCTTGACACGGCTGCCTTCCTCGGTGACGATCTGTTGCACCACGCCGCCTTCCAAAGGGCTGATTTGGATGGTCGTCATCGGCGCGACCTGTCCGCTGATGCGGATGTAGTCGTTGAACTCGCCCGAGGTGACGGTGCTCACGGTGATGTTGTCCGCGTCGATGCGGAGTTTCTTCGAGTCGTCCCTGAAGATGAGCCAGAGGATGAAGACAAGGAGCAACGCCCCGCCCCAAAACGGCAGTGCCTTCTTGGTGAACGCCAGCGCGAGGCCTTTTTTCTTTTCGATTTTACGATCCATTGAGTGTTCCATATTGTTGAAGTGTTGATTGTTTAACTGTTTAATTGTTTGTATTCAGTTGTTTAACTACGGATTTCGCGGATTTTACAGATTTGTTCCCGTAAATTTTGGGACGCAAGCGTCCGATGAGTACGGATGGCTGCCACCGGTAGGAATCCGTAACAATTTGGGCACTTGTGCCTTCCAAATTTCTTGTCGGCCATCCGTTTAATCCGTGCAATCCGTAGTTTCTGATTATTCATTGTTTTGTGGGTTTTGATTGTTTTGTGATAAACGCTATTCCTTCTTCAACACCGTAGCTGGATTAGCCCGTGCCGTTTTGATGCTTTGCCAAATGACTGACAGGAACGCCATCAGCACGACGGCAAGCACGGCCAAAGCGAAAATCCACCACGAGAGGCTGATGCGGTGCGTGTATTCCTCAAGCCAACGGTGCATAATGAACCAGGCCACGGGAATGCCAATCAGTGCAGCCACAGCCACCATCTTCATGAAGTTCAGCACCAACTCGCGCAACACGCCGCCATAGTCGGCGCCAAAAACTTTCTTCACCGCCACAGCACGACGCTCCTGCTGCATGTAGTAGGAACTCATTGCAAACAAGCCCAAGGCCGAAACGAGCATCGAAAGCAGAGTGAAAATCAGGATGATGCGAAGCATCCTGCTCTCGCCAGCAAAAAAGGCTTCAATCATGTCCTCAAGGTAAAGCGCTTCAAAACTCTTGTCAGGAAACAGCTCTTTAGTCACTTGTTCCAAACGGTCGAGAGCCGCCTTGTGGTCACCGGTGGTCTTCACCAACAATTTCCATGGAAAATCGTCATCGGGATTCTCACCTCGATTGTTAATCAAGGCCGCCGACTGCTGCATTTCCAAAGGCCAAATCTTGAAATCGTAGTATATGCCACCTATTTCATAGGTTTTTCCGTCTTTATGCCTAAATTCCGTCACCGTCTCGTCTATACCAATTTGGCCGAAAGCATATTCATTGAGCCAATAAGACCCAGGGATATGGTTGTCCTGTTTAGCGCGAAGGCCCAAGATGTCGAAATAATGCTGGTCGCCTTGTATTTGCTGGAACGAGACCCAATTGCCGTTTTCCACCTCCATCGTCCAATTGTTGGTGCCCAACAACGGCGTACCGTCACCTTGCCCCACGTCTTCTACAAACGGCTCAGCACGATAGGCATCCAACAAGGCCTTGATTTCGCCCGTCTTGCCGTACACATTGTCTATGACCAAAATGTCTTTCGTATTGTAGCCCAAATCGGCGGTTATCAGGTGCCGCGTTTGCAAGTAAAGGGTCAAAGCCGAAACAAGCATCACCACAGTCACGGCATTCTGCACCACGATGATGACAGGACCATAAACCGTCTTGGTCTTCACCCGCAACGACCCGCGCACAATCTCGATGGGCTGCACTTTTTGAATCATCAAAGCGGGAACAAGCCCGGCAAGGAAACCCAAAAGAAGCACGAATCCAATGACAATCAACACATTGACCGTATCGACCGCTCCGAAAACCGAGATATCGTAGTGCAATAGCTCAGAAGCGGCAGGCGCAAGAGCTTCAGCCAAAAGAACCGCCAAGCCCATCGCCAAAGCACAAAGCACAGTGCTTTCGCCTATCATTTTCAAGAAAATGCCTGCCTTTGTTGCCCCAACGAGCCTCCGCGTGGCCATTTCCTTGGCGCGAAAACCGATGAGTGCAGTGGAAAGATTCAAATAGTTGAGTATGGCGAACAACAAAAGCATCAGGCACATGGCCAATAATAGGTTCACAAAAAAGCGGTTGCCCAAACTCACAGTGGCTGTATGATCCTGTGCTCCTTCTTTAAGGAAATACACCTCACGCAGCGGGATGATGCGCACCTCGTCATACTTTTGCTTATAAACCCAGAAGTTTTCCTCGCACCAAGCCAAAATGTCGTCGTGGCGAGCCTGCAAATCCGCACCCGGATAAGTCATCACGAAGCAGACACCTCCGCCGCCACCATTGCTCATGCGCTCATTGTTGGCCGGGTTGATAATCGGCATCAAATTGCCATGTCCCAACACATCGGGCGCGTTGATGATGCTGTTGCCGAAGTCTTTGAAAACGCCGCATACCACCATGGGGTAGCCATCGTTTCTTTCCAGTATGATTTGTCGCCCGATGGGGTCTTTGTCGCCGAAATGCGCGTTGGCAAACGCCTCGCTCACCATACAACGGTCACCTGATATTTTCCAATCGGCCTTCGAGCCTTTCACAAGGTCGTAGCTGAACATCTCGAAGAAACACGAGTCCGCAAAGGTGAGGCTACCATAGACGGTCTCGCCGTCAATGCTAAACTCCTCATTGAAAGAATAGTTACAAACCGCGCACGATTTCTCAATTTCGGGGAATTGGTTGCGCAAGTGCTTGTCTAACCAATAGCCCATATTGAGGCTTTCCTCGTTGGTGATGACAAAAATTCTGTCAGCGTTTTCTTGGAAGGCGTCGGTGGAGAGTTGTTTCTGCACATACACGGCCAAGAGCAGCACGAATGCCATTGAGATGGTCAAGCCTAAAAGATTGATGAGGGCGTAAAGTTTGTTCCGTTTCAAAAAATTGAAAAATGATTTCATATTGTTGAAGTGTTGATTGTTTAACTGTTTAATTGTTTGTTGAGTTTCCCTTCGGGAATCTATATTTATCATGCACCCTCATACCAATCCTCGTGCCAAACTTGCAAATCAATAATAATCAACAAAATACAAAAACAGCTATTTTACAAAGTGTAACGTTTTTTTACAGTGGTGTAAAGAAACTTTACAGTTGCTTTTACACTTTAATTTGTGAGCAGATTTGAAAAAGTGTATCTTTTCAACCTAAATACTACCGAAAAAGTGTATAAAAAAAAGAGTTTCTTGGCTAAATCTCATAAAAATATCGAGATTACGCCAGAATTCTACAACAAAGTTGGCGCAATCTCATTTTTTTTGTAACTTTGCGCCAACTCGCACGCAGAATGCGTATCTTCCGAAAGGTCACCAAAACGCGGAAGTCATTGCTACCAGCGTTTATCACCCCAAACGGACTACTGGATAACATGTACTCGCGGAAAGTATCACGTGAGGTAAAAGGCGATGCGTTGTTTAGTTAGTCACTATTAACTAATTGTTCTTCAAAGACTTAACGGGGTTCATTCGGGCAACGCGGTTGCTGCTCATGACGACCACGGCAGTCACGATAAGCAAGACCGTCACCGCACCGATGATGAAATAGAGCGGCGAGAGACCGATGCGCATGGCGAACAACTCCAGCCATTTGTCGGCGAGGAAATAGGCTATCGCCACTCCAATTAAGGCAGCAATCACAGCCAATTTAAGCACATCCGCCACGAACATACGGATGATTTCGCCCGCCACCGCACCGTTCACCTTGCGAATGGCCACTTCCTTGCTGCGGCGGTTGGCCTCGTCGCGCACAAAGCCTATCAGACCAAACAAGGCTATCGCCAAAGCGAACAAGGCTCCTATTATGAATGTACGCCGCATCTGATACAGGTGGGTGTACTCCTTCTTGACCAATTCGGTGTAAGGTGTCACTTCGACATTGTTCCGCTCGGGCAGACATTCCTCGATGACCGCCTTCACCTTGGCGATGGCTTCGGGATTCACCTCACGCACTTTTACCACCAAGGTGTTCATCATCCTCGACCAGTCTTCGGGGCCATAGTTCCAATCCATGTTCCAACAGAAGCGGATGCTCGCGCGGTCGTCGTTGCCCAACATAGAGCCAATGACATAATCTTCATAAACACCACAAATGGTGTAAACATCATCGTCGCCATCGCTGTGCTCCGAAATCAGGATGTCCTTGCCCACTGCGCCGTCGCTCCAGTCGGCATAAAGGTTCATCTCTTTCACGAAACTTTGGCTCACGGCCACATCCTTCGGCTTTGAAGGCGCTTTGCCCTCTGTCAAACGGAAGCCCATCAGGTCGAAGAAACCCTCCGTCGCCATGTATTGGTCACACACGCCCATCAGATACTTTGTCGGGTTGTCGGGCAGCATAATATTATTTCCCGACGACTTGTACAAAGGGATGCAATAGGTCAGTTCGGCGGCCTCCACCTCGGGATATTGCCGCAGTTTCTCCGTAATCAGTATCAATTTGTCTTTATCCGCGCCTTTCAACGGGGAATACAATAGATGCTCGTATTCATAGCCCATGTCGGCATTCAACGCCCTGTCATATTGTCCGTCGGCCACGAGGACCATAGGCAGCAGGATGGCATTGATGCCAATCTGCAACATCAGCAACGAGAGTTTCCAACGACGCTTGTTTTCTTTGTAACCGCTGAAAGCCGTCGAAACGGGAATCCTGACGAACATCATCGCGGGAATGAGCGCCGAGACCAGGAAAATGAAAGCGATGATGCCGACAAGCACCCAACAGGTTTGCGGCACCATAAGGCTGGCGACTGGCACGCCCAACAGCGACTCGATGACCCCGCTGAAAGCCCATATCACCAAGGCTGCCACCGCCAACGAAGCCAACAGGTTTAAGGCCGTCTCTTTGATAAGCATTCCGTAGATGCTTCCTGCGCTGGCACCGTAGCATTTTCTGACCCCCATTTCCTTGGAGCGGCGCACCACATCCGAAACCGCCATTAGCAGGTAGTTGAGCACCGAGACCAAAAGCAACAAGGCCGCCACCACCGAAAGAATCAACACATAGTTTTTGATAGTAGGCTCATGACGATGCATGGTGGCAAGAGGGGTCAGCGTGTACCAAATCGTGGAGCCGTCGCGTTCCAACTCTTCCAAAGGCTGGTGTGCCTCCTGCATCTTGCGGATGGCATCTTTCAAGCCGTTGGGATCCACATTGGGTGCCAGTCTGACAAAGCCGCGATAACGGTCGTTGCCCAGCCAATTGTTGATGCTCCACTCACCGAAGGCAGCAATGGCCGTCACGATGTCGCATTGTACGCTGCCATTCTCCGGAAAATCTTCAAAAACACCCACCACTGTCAGTCTTGTTTTTGGTCCCCAAACTTCACTGTAGATTTGTTTGCCGATGGCCTCGTTCACGCCGCCCAACTTCTCAGCAAAACTGCGGCTGACGGCAATGTCGCCATTGTATTGTTGCAAGGCCTGCATCGGGTCGCCCGCAAGAAATTCGCGGTCGAAAAAGTCGAAAAAGCAGGTGTCGGCACCGATGCATAGACCCGTGATGAGGTTGTCGTTTTCGTCATAAAGGTTACCGTCAAGCAGGTTGGAATAGCGCGTAGCGGCTTCCACGCCAGGCACCTCCGCCCTGAAACCCGGCGCAATGCCTCCTGAAGTGCCCCAATAGTCGTCGGGGTCGCCACCTTCTTGAAAGATGATACTTTCCGTAATCATATAGATGCGGTCCACATCCTTGTAGAAACTATCGTACGACAATTCGAAGCACACCTTGGCAATCAGCACGATGCCAATGGCGAGGCCTATGCCTAACGATAGGATTTTGATTAATTTGTCGGATATGCTATTCATGGTTGAATTGTTGTTTGTTTTATCATTTAATTGTTAATCACAAAACCTGCAAAACCCTCAAAACCTTTTTTTCTCGGCAGGGGAAAGCGGCCAACTGGCCCGCTTTCCGGCGGCAACGCGGTTGCGTGCCGCCACACGCTTTTCTTTGGACTTTATCATTGTTTTGCATGTTTTGTCGGTTTTGTGATAAATACTACTCTTTCTTCAACGCCGTCACCGGATTCACCCGCGCTACCGAGACGATTTGCCAAAGCACCGAACCGATGGCAATCACAAACGACAGCGCCACCGTGACCACGAAAATCCATGGGTGCAAGTCGATGCGATAGGCGAAGTCCTCCAGATAGCGTTTGCAGAGCCACACTGCTACGGGAATGGCAATCGCGTTGGCAATCAATATCATAATAATGTATTCCTTCAAGTTGCGGCGGATTTCGCTCTGCATTGTGCCGCCAAACACCTTGCGGATAGCGATGGTCTTCTCGCGCTCGGAAGCAAAATGCGTGCTCATGGCCACGAGGCCAAGCAGCGAAAGGACGACCGAAATCGCCATAATCAGTTCGATGAGGCGCATCTGGCTGCGAATCTTGTCGTATTTTGAAGCTACGACATCCTTCACGAAACCGAAATAATCCGGCTCAATGTAGGAGCCAAACATGTCCTCGGAGTGTTTCTTATAGACCGCCTCGATGGCGCGACGAGCCTCGTCATGGTCACCCACGATGTCTAAAAGAAGGTTGCAAATTTTTGAAAAGCCGATACCTAGATTGCCAAAGACGACGGTATAATCCTCGTCTGCGGCGTGTAGCGCATCAAGCATATTGAAATCCTTGATAACTCCACAGATGTCATTAAAGAAACAAGAGCTAATTGTGTCGTAATTGTAAACTCCATAAGGCATACCTGTCAATCCCGCAACGGTGCTTTCTGTCATCCAGCCACTACCCACTTCAGGCTCGTGGAACTTTTCCAGCACCTGAAAACCCAACATCCGAAATGCCGCCGTGTCACATTCAAACATATTGACCATCACGTTGTGTTCCGTTTCGCCTTTCTTTTTCATTCCCAACGAGGTTTTTGACACCCCAGGCACGTTGTTGCTCAATGCCAATTCTTTCACGCACGGCAAACCGCGAAGTTCCTCCCTAAAAGCCTCTGATTTAGTAGTAAAATTCACTTTTGAGCTGATATAAAACAGGTTGTCCATTTCCAGTCCCATCGGTCGCTCTACCATGTGGCGCATTTGCAACTCCATAGTTAATGTCAGAGCAATCAGGATAATGGAAATGGCATTTTGGAACACGATGAAGAAGCGCATCATCCCTTTGCGGCTACGCAACCGGAATGTTCCTTTCACAACATCGATGGGACGGGCTTGCGAGATGATGACGGCAGGCAATATGCCAGCCAGCAACGCCACCACCACGACCATCAACCCGTAAGCAGCGAGATAGTCCCAAGTGAACGGAATCCTCACTGCCACACTAGCACCAAGCATCCGATTGACCGAGGGCACAAGCACATAGGCCAGCAGCAAACCCACGGCAAAGCAACAGAATGTGAAGAACAAAGACTCGCCGAGAAACTTCCAAACGATGTCGGACTTTTGAGCCCCGAGCAAGCGACGCGAAGCCATCTCTTTGGCACGTTTCCCAGTGAGGGCCACATTCAGGTTGATGTAGTTGATGAGTGCGGAAAGCAACAAAAGCAGGCCAACCACAATCACATTGCGCAGCATCGACTTGTCGCCTTTTTGCAGTCCTGTTTTCACATCGCTGAAAAAGAGATTGTCCATTCGAAGCATCGACAGGCCTTCGTCCTTGAAAAAGAAATCATAACTTTCCCCATATTGCTCCCTACAAATCGAGTTCAATTTCTCTTTCAATTGGACGATGTCTATATTCGCCCCAACCTTCACAAATGTAGGAATATTCGACCACGAATTGGTGGGTTGTTGCCTAAAAAGATCAGTTAAGCGACTGGTTTCGATGTTGCCAATGATGTCCGTTTGGGGAATCAGGGAAGTGCCCAATTCGGAAAATGTGCCGACCACATTCAGCGTATCACTGGCAACAATAATCTGACTGCCAATGACTTCACCTTCAATTTGGGCTGCCACTTTCTCCGAAACGAAAGCGATGTGGGAATTCGTGAAGTTGTCAGCATTGCCTTCCTTGAAAGTCACGGGGAAGAAGTCGAAAAACTCGCGGTCGCAGTCCAGCACATTGCCTAAAATGCGTCCGTCGCCCGCTTTGATGACGTTTCCTTTTTTGTAATGAAAATGAGTAACGCTTTCCACTTCGGGCAGTTTGCCGTCGATGAACTCTTTCATTGCGTAGCAATTGACCATATCATCGCTACCCACGGCATAAATCCGCTCACGGTCGGGGTTCTCGCGCGTCACGGCGTATTGCTGCACCACATAGCAGAAACTGATGATGACAAAGGCGAGCGCAACGCTCAAGCCCACAAACTCAATGGTGGTGTACAGCTTGTTTCTGGATAGGAATTTCAGGTAGGTTTTCATATTGTTGAATGTTGATTATTTAATCGTTTAATTGTTGGTCACAAAACCTGCAAAACCCTCAAAACCTTTTTTTCTCGGCAGGGGAAAGCGGCCAACTGGCCCGCTTTCCGGTGGCAACGCGGTTGCGTGCCGCCACACGCTTTTCTTTGGACTTTATCATTGTTTTGCATGTTTTGTCGGTTTTGTGATAAATACTATTGCTCTATATACGGTGTCCCACTATAATAAGTTACAACGCTGCACTTAATAAAGTATTGAAGCCGCGCATTCAATTG
>JAFRRE010000175.1 GCA_017428285.1 Bacteroidales bacterium
CAAGACCTTGGCGACGGGAGCCAGGCAGGTGGTGGTGCAGGAGGCGTTGCTGACGCATTCGACCTCGTCGGTCAGGTCGTTGTTGTTCACGCCGACCACGACGGTGGCGTCGATGGTGTCCTTCGAGGGAGCCGAGAGGATGACCTTCTTGGCGCCGTTCTTCAAGTGGTCGCCATAGCCGCCCTTGCTGCTTTCCTTCGAACGGAATACACCGGTCGACTCAACCACGACATCGGGAGTCTTGCCCCACTTGATGTTCAGCGGTGAGCGCTCGGCCGTGACGGGGATGCGCTGGCCGTTGACGATGAGTGCGGTTTCGTCATATTCCACCGTGCCAGGGAACTTGCCCTGGGTGGAGTCGTATTTCAACAGGTGGGCCAGCACCTTGGTGCTCGTCAGGTCGTTGACGCCCACGATTTCGAGATTAGGACGTTCGCAAATGATGCGGAACACGTTACGGCCAATGCGGCCGAAACCATTGATACCTACTTTAATCTTTTCCATTGTTATCTGGTTTAAATGTTCATTTTTTATCGAAGCGGCAAAATTACGATTTTCGCAGGAATTTTCGTGCATTTTTCCTTATTTTTGCAAACCTTATTGAATCGGATATGTCAGAAACCTTCAAATCACAAGCCCTAGCGGCCAATCTGGCTCAGACCAGATATAAAGATATCTTCATCCCTGAAGAACACCAACAGTTTATTTCCCTGTCAGCCAAATATTTCGGCATCAACAAGCGAGCCAAGGAGTGCATCACCGAATACCATCACCCTCTCTCAAACCACACTTTTGTGACTGAGGAGTTGCGCAAGATGCTCATGGACGACTTTTGGTTCTACACTCGCGAAGACATTCCTGCGGATGCCCTGCACATCCCATTGGAGATGATGCATAGCCTGCTAAAACCAGAAGTGGCGCCTAAGTTACGGCTTAATATTATCATCACTTTGATGGAGTTTGCCAATAAGGTCATTTCAGAGTCACAAAAACATTCTGATTTGATTACATTGGTTTTCAGTATTTTAAATAATGCTTTCGAAGGCAACAAAGACATCTATATCTTGGCCACAAAGCATGCCGGACGTTACCTTGACAAGGTGGCGCAAGATGAGCGATTCAATGTCCCAGCCTGTGATTTGCTTCGACGGATGCTCCAAGAAAACTACCGTTATTGGCAAGAGACTTCGCAGGTGGAAAACTGGGTGGAAAGCAAGAAGTCGTTACTGAATGAGGAGGAAATCCAGACTGTTTGTAATGAAATCGGCAAACCCTATTTCAACCACCTGAATGCCGATTTGAATGCTGCCGACACTTGGGAGAAGCTGACGGAAATGCCTCATTTTGAACAGGTGGCCAAGCGCTTCACCGAGTCGGAGAAAGCCTTCCCTCATTTCATCACCAAGTTCCATTATGTCTTTTTCTTGCTTCATTTGCCAGGCATGGAGAACCAGCGTGAACGCCTGATATGGAACATGGATCGCATGATGCGCGATGCTATCGATGAGATGCCACAAGATGACCTGATTCCCTTCATTGACACGATTTTCGAGCTCGCCGAGGAACTGCGCGAGGACTATATGTCAGCAGTGCTCGATTTCCAGCTCACTTTAGGCCTGAAAATCATCGATGTCGACAAAACGGATCAAAAGGAGATTGTCAACTACTTTGAGAAGAAGCTCATTGCTTTCGGTTTTGTTACCCCAGGCAATGTGTTTGTCGGCGAGGACTGGCAACTTTCTGTGGATGAGAACCATATAAAGAACATTCGCGTGTGGCTCGAACTCATCGAACACGCCACTATGCCGATGGACAAGCTGCTTTCCGCCTTAATCGTCAACCTCAAACTGGGCGGTATTTTCCTGAGCGACACTGACCTTTTCCAACGCGAAATCACCAAGATTCTGAACTCCAACATCACACCTTATTATAAGAAGGTAAAGCAATTGACGCGTATCTTCCCCGTTTATTTCAATGAAATCGGTGCCGAAGGCGAAATCCGTAACGTGACCACCAATATGGATGAAATCTCGGGACGTCAGGACCAATTGGTGCATTTCCTCCGCAAGCAGGTGCATACCGAGAGCAACAACACACTTATTGCCTTGACCTTTGATGTGTTCAAGTTTTGGAGCGACGGTAACCTTGAGCCGCTGAAGCCCATCCTGCCCAACAACGTCTTTGACAGTATTGATATAGGAAGCACTTGGTTTGTGCCTATCCATAACCTCGTGCAGACCATGTGCGAAATTTCGTGCCTCAATCCTGAAGATGTGCTGATGCTTTCTCGTGATGATTACGAAAGCCTCATCGGCTCTGCCGCTCGCCGCCTTGAATTGGAGGATGACTTGTATCAGCGTGAGCGCGCCCGACTGATGGACATACGTGACCTGTATGCTTATTTGCGTGAGAAATACAGCTTCGAGTCGGTCAACATTTTCAGCTCCTTGCGCAGCTTCCCCTTCATCCCCGATGAGGAGATTGACGAGTTCGAAAAGGTCTACAAGGCCAAGGATTTCGGCAAGTCGTTGACAATGATTTACGCCTTCATGGACAAACTCAAGACTGTGATTTTCAATCCTGAGCAGAGTGAAGGATGGGAAAACATCTACCACAAGCGTCACATTGCTATCGGCATTCCTTCGATGTACGGCACCTACCGCGAGAACAAGTTTGAGGCCATGGGCTTGACTTTCCGCTTGGAGCGCGTCGCTACCCAACTGATGGAAAAAGTTGTTCAAAGCATCAACCTAGACTATATCTCGGAACGCACCCTGAATCAGATCTATAGGATCCTTGAATACTTCCGCGAGGGCCTTGAACTTGACGGCATCACCAACCAAAGCTTCAACTCCAAGCTCGACATGTTGCGCTACAGCTTAACCTCGCGAAGCTTCTCTTTCGGTCAGTATATCAACATCTTCCAGTTCATCGCCGAGGATGTGCGTCGCATCATCATCAAGTACTTCCTGAAGTCGTACGAATACCCGCTAAAGATTGTCATTCCGCAGCTTTTCGACCCCGAAGGGAAACTCAACGAGCGTGAGACTGCTGCTTTGGTCAACACTAAGTCGGAGGAATTCCACCGTGACCTGCTTTCCGATGCCTTCCTGATGCAGCCTTTGGACAACTTCATCGGTCGTATCCTCAACTCATTGCACACCATGGAAGCCACCCTCGACCCGAAGCTCATCAGTGATATCATGACCTACAACTCTGAGATGCTGGTCAGTCCATTCTGGGAAAGGACTCCCAAGATGGACAACCAAGTCTTCATCGGAAACAAAGCTAATAACCTGAAGAACTTGTATTTGCATGGTATGCCAGTGCCTCCGGGCTTCGTCATCACCACGGAGACTTTCCGTCGCAATGAGACCATCAATACGATTCCCGAACTGCGCACAGAGATTCACGGCATGATCCGGAAGCACATTGAAGAGCTGGAAAGCATCTCGGGTCGCAAATTTGGCGCTCCTGAGAATCCTTTGCTGGTTTCGGTGCGCTCGGGTACGGCCATCTCTATGCCAGGTGCAATGGACACCTTCTTGAATGTGGGTTTGAACGATGAAATCACTGAAGCTATTGCCCAAGATGAAAGCGTAGCTTGGGCGGTGTGGGATTCCTACCGTCGCTTCTTGCAGAGTTGGGGCATGGCCAAAGGTATCGAACGTGATGTCTTTGATGATGAAATCAACGCATTCAAGCAGAAAACCAACGTGAAGATGAAGGCTGATTTCAGTATCGGGCAGATGCGTGAAGTGGCGCAATCCTACAAACGCATCCTTGATGATCATGGCATTGTCTTCGAGCAAGACTCGTTCAAGCAATTGATTGAATGCGTGAATATGGTCATCGAATCATGGAATTCGGAGCGCGCTTTGGCTTATCGCCGTCATTTGGGTATTTCCGAGAATTGGGGTACCGCTGTCATCGTTCAGCAGATGATTTTCGGTAACCGTAGCGAGACCTCTGGATCAGGTGTGGTGTTTACGCAGAATCCGCATCGTGAGCGTCCTGGTGTTCATCTTTATGGCGACTTCACCATGCGCAGTCAGGGCGAAGATATCGTGGGAGGATTGGTCAAACCGCTCCCGATTGGCGAGACCCAGCGTATAGCCGCCAAACTTGAAGGGCCTTCCATGCAGACCCTGCTGCCCGACATGTACAAGAAAATTTTTTCCATTGCCGTTGAACTCACGGAAAATCTAGGCTATAGTCCGCAAGAAATGGAATTCACCTTTGAGTCAGACCAACCTGAGGACTTCCATATCCTGCAAATCCGCGACCAAGATCTTAAGGCGGAGGAGGAAAAGATTGCTTTCGTGCAGTCGCCTGAAGAAATGAAACAGTTGGGTCACGGCATGGGAATCGGGGGTGGTGCCATGAACGGTTTGGCAGCTTTCAATGCAGATCAAATCAAGTTGTTGCGCGAAAAACACCCCGACAGCGATGTCATTTTGGTTCGTCCTGATACCGTTCCTCAAGACATCGGCATGATTTTCGATTGCGACGGCTTGCTGACGGCTCGTGGCGGTGCCACTTCGCATGCGGCCGTTACAGCTGTCCGTCTCGGTAAGGTGTGTGTGGTCAGTTGTGATGGTCTTGAAGTCGATGTTGACGACGAGTTCGGCCAGCTCAATGGTCATCTGCTCAAGATGGGCGACGAAATCGCCATTGACGGCAACCTTGGCATCGTCTATCTAGGCCATTACCGGACTGAAAAGATGAAAGTAGGGAAAGGATACAGGTATTAGTTTAGAGTTTAGGGTTTAGAGATTATACAAAACCAGCGTCCGGAAGGCCCGAACGCTGGTTTATTTTTGCAACTTGATGAGACTTTATTCATAGAATAAATCGAAGTACTGCATCATGCGGTCGGAAATGTCTTGAGACAATTCGTTGCGCTCGTATTTTTTGGCCACGTCGACGAAGTGCTTCAACAAGCTCATGCCTTCGTCAATGTCTTCTTCAAAGTACTTCTTGAATTTGGGCTTCATCTTGCCATAGTACTGTATCTTGTCGCAGTAGTTGTTGGCAAGAGTCATGAGGTAGGCATCACCTTTTTCAGTGGCTCCGCAGATGTAATACATCTCGGGGAACTGGTAGGTGTGGATTTCAGCCGGGAATTTCTCATTGGGGAAGAACTCCTGGAATTTGTCCATCACGATGACGGCAGAGTCGAATTGGTCGTGGTTGACCAAGGCTTGCGCTAAGCGTGAGTAGGCCAATTGGGCATAGCTCATGTTGCGCACGCTCTCGCGGTCGGGCACCACGCCTTCTTGATTCATGCTACCCCAATTGACAATGCCTTCGTTGGCCTTAGTGACCAACAGATCATAGCTTCCTTCGCGGTAAACCCCGCCGTAGCGTTTGAGGTAATCTTCGGCCTCAACGGGGATGAAACGATAGGCTAAGCCTTCCATGTGGAGGTACTTGTCGATGCCAAGCACCTTCGACATGTCGCTGAACGAGGTGAAGTAAACGGGACGCTCCCAGTTGTTGGTGGCCATGAAATCCAAAAGCATGATGGCGTTCTTGTAGAGGTAGTTGTCCTTGATTTCCCAAGTGATTTCGTCCACGATTTGGTCTTTCATGCTCTCTGGAACGATACCGTTGCGTAGGCAAGCCTCCTTGTCGACGGTAAGTTTCACGTTACGGCAGGGCACATAGTTGTAGGAATTACCCATGTAACGTTTCACAGCCTTGGGGTTGTGGAGGAAGTCGATGACCTGTTTCAGCTCCACCTGCTTGCCCTTGAAGTAGTCTTCTTCTTCAATAGGAACGGATTCGTTGATGCCGTTATCATATTCCTTTTGGGTCAAGGTGAGCGGAAGCTTCTCGGACTCATATACCTTGCGGCCCATCTGGTGGACATACCAATAACCGCTCGAAAGCATGTAGTTGCACACGCGCACGTCGGTGCGGAAACCCTCAACCTCTTGCACGTACCATAAGGGGAAGGTGTCGTTGTCGCCACGGGTGAAGATGACCGAGTTGGGCGGTAGTTGGGCTAAATAGTTTCGCGCCCAGTCGCGGGCCGAGGTCTTGCCTGAACGGTTGTGCTCTTCCCATCCGTTGGCAGCGAGTACGCAAGGCACGGCGAGGAAGCAAACCAAGCCGACTGCCACGGTGGTAATCATGGTGTTTTTCTTGACCAGCTTGCCAATCCAATCAATGAGGGCAATGACACCGAAACCGATCCAGATGGCAAAGGCATAGAACGAACCAGCATAACTATAATCGCGTTCACGGGGTTGGTTGGGCGTTTGGTTCAGATAGATGATGATGGCTAAACCTGTCATAAAGAAGAGCAGGAAAATGATCCAGCTCTGTTTCCAGTCCTTGCTGAGCAGCCAGAACAAGCCGATGAGACCCAGAATGAGCGGTAGGAAATAATAGGTTGTGCGACCAGGATTCTGCAAGCAGTCAGGGATATCGGTCTGGTCGCCAAGCCTTGCGTTATCGATGAAGTTGATGCCGCTGAGCCAGTTGCCATGGCTGAGTTCACCTTGGCTTTCGATGTCGTTCTGACGGCCAACGAAGTTCCACATGAAGTAACGCCAATACATCCAATTGCACTGGTAATCAATGAAGAACTTCAAGTTTTGCCCGAAAGTGGGTTTGCTCACATTAACCATCTCGCCACGGTAGTTCCGCACTTGCACGGTGTTGCCTGTGACCACACCGTTTTCATTCTTTCGGTAGGTATCATACATCTCTGAGTGCGAGCCTCTTTGCGTGCTCCACATGCGGGGGAACAAAGTCTTCAGCTCGTCAGGATATTCCGGCAGACTGTGTTTGTTATCGTCGGTGATGACGTATTTGCCTTGCTCTTTGTCCTTGACATAGATGGGATTGCCGTCCTTAAGGCCAGAGACGGGCGCGTTGTAGTAAGGGCCATAAAGCAAAGGCCAACTTCCGTATTGGTCACGGTTGATATAGGACAGCATCGAAAGGGCTTCCTTAGGCTCGTTTTCGTTGATAGGCGTATTGGTATTGGCACGGATAATCAGCATGAAGAACGAAGAGTAGCCGATGAGGATAAACATGAGGGAGAGAATGGCGGTGTTGACAATAACGTGTCCTTTTTTCTTGGATAGCCAAAGTCCCCAGATGATGAGGCCGGTGATGACGGCAAAGAAGACGATGGCACCCATATTAAATGGTGCGCCAAGCGAGTTCACGAAGAAAAGCTCTGTCTTGCCAGCCAAGTTGATGACTTGGGGCACGAGGAACATGTTGAGGAACCACAACAGGACCAATGAAACCAGGCCGCACAAGACAAAGCCTCCGAACGAGGTCTTTTGCCACTTTTTGAAATAAACCACATACACGAAGGCTGGGACACACAACAAGTTGAGCAGGTGGACACCGATGGAGAGGCCGATAAGGAAGGCAATGAAGATGATCCAACGCATACTCTTCGGATCGTCGGCCACTTGTTCCCATTTCAAGATAGCCCAGAAGGTGACGGCGGTGAAGAACGACGACATGGCGTAGACTTCGCCCTCCACAGCGTTGAACCAGAACGACTCGGTGAAGGTGTAGGCCACTGCGCCGACGATGCCAGCCAGCAGCACACCTATTTTATTTACCCAAGGTGCGTCTTCGCCTTCTTTCATCCACACTTTACGGGCCATCATGGTGATGGTCCAGAAGAGGAAGACAATGGTGAGACCACTACAGATGGCCGACATCACATTGACCATCATGGCCACTTTGGTGACGTCGCCGCCTGCAAAGAGCGTGAAGAAACGTCCAATCATCTGGAACAAAGGTGCCCCGGGCGGGTGACCCACTTGTAGTTTGTAAGCTGTTGAAATGTACTCGCCGCAGTCCCACCAGCTGACAGTAGGCTCAAGCGTTAGAAAATACACGACGGTGGCGATGATACCTGTCAACCATCCTGTAATGCTGTTTAACCTTTTGAAAGTCATAATGATATAAGAACAATTTATTGATTATCGACTCATAAATGGCTTCTGCCAAACGGCAAAGATAGGGATTTTTGGTTTACCAAAGCTTGGAAAAGGAAAAATCATATCCAAAACGCTGGAGAGCAAAAAGTATTGCTTTTTTCGAAAAAAAATGAAAAAAACGCTTGCGCGTAACGAAATTAGTTGTACTTTTGCAGCCGCATTCGGGAACGAATGATGTCGAGTGGTGTAATGGCAGCACTGCAGATTTTGGTTCTGCCTGTCAAGGTTCGAATCCTTGCTCGACAACTTGAGGTGGAAGAAAAGACCTGCTACTTTGAGTAACAGGTTTTTTTATTGTTAAAGCAAAGGTCCCTGAGCTTGTCGAAGGGCCGATATAAACGATTGAAGTTAAAATGATTAACAAAGAACAAGTAGCAACCCTCTGCGAAGAAGCCCTCGCCAACACCGACCGCTTCCTTGTGGAAGTGAAGGTGAAGCCCAACAACGTAATTGAGGTCTATGTGGATTCCGATACGGCCGTCAACATCGACCATTGCGTCGAATTGAGCCGCTACATCAACGAGAGACTTGACCGCGACGTGGAAGACTACGAGTTGAGTGTGCTTTCCTGGGGCCTTTCGGGTGCCTTGAAGATGGATCGCCAACTGCAGAAATATGTGGGCAAGGATGTGGAAGTGAAGACAAAAGAGACGGGTAAGATGCAGGGCAAGTTGGTGAGCTTCGATGTCGAGAAGGTGGAGTTTGCCCCTGCACCCAAGAAAGCCTCAAAAAAGAAACCTGTGGAGGAAGCTAACCTGTTCTTTGAACGCAATAAAGTGGAAATCAAACCCGCAATAATCTTTTAGGACGGCCCTTCGACGAGCTCAGGGACCTGCAAAAGCTAAGGGTGCCTGAGCCTGTCGAAGGCCCCGAACCAACAGTTCAACGATTAAACAATAAACAATCAACATACAAAAATGGACAACTACAAATTAGTAGAAACTTTCTCGGAATTCAAGGAATTCAAGAACATCGACCGCGAAGCCATGATGCGCATCATCGAGGATGTGTTCCGTGGCATGCTGAACAAGAAGTTCGATTGCGACACCACCGATTTCATCGACATCATTGTCAATGTCGACAAGGGTGACTTCGAAATCTATCACAACCGCACTGTGGTTGAGGATGATGAACTGGAAGATCCGTTGCGTGAAATCAAGCTGTCGGATGCCATCAAGATTGAGCCCGACTTCGAGGTGGGTGAGGAAGTGAACGAGGAACTGCGTATCGAAAGCTTTGGTCGCCGCGACATCCTTGCACTGCGCCAGAACCTTCAGACCAAAGTCTCTGAGTATGAGAAGGAAAACATCTTCCAGAAGTACAAGGAGAAAGTGGGTGAAATCATCACTGCCGAAGTGGCTCATGTGTGGAAACGCGAGATTGTGGTCATCGATGATGAGAATATCGAGCTGATCCTGCCCAAGGCAGAACAGATTCCGGCCGACATATATAAGAAAGGTGATACCATCCGCGCCATCGTGAAGAGCGTGGAGAGTGTCAATGGCTCGCCTGTGGTTACCTTGTCGCGTACCTCCGAGGTCTTCTTGCAGCGCCTGCTTGAGGCCGAAGTTCCCGAGATTTACGATGGTCTCATCACTATCAAGAAGATTGTCCGTGAACCTGGTCAGCGTGCGAAGATCGCCGTTGAGTCCTACGATGACCGTATCGATCCTGTCGGTGCATGCGTCGGTATGAAGGGAACGCGTATCCACGGCATTGTCCGCGAGCTGCGCAACGAGAACATCGATGTCATCAACTGGACCACCAACCCCGTGCTGCTCATCACCCGTGCCCTCAGCCCGGCCAAGATTACGAACATCGTTCTGAGCAGCGACAACACGATGGCCAATGTGTATATGGAGAACGACCAGATCAGCCTTGCCATCGGTAAGGGCGGCTACAACATCAAGCTGGCTGGTAAGTTGACGGGTTACGAAATTGATGTCTACCGCAACAGTGAGGCCAACAACGCCGAAGAGGATGTTGACCTGCAAGAGTTCTCCGATGAAATCGACCAGTGGGTTATCGACTCACTGATCAAGATGGGTTGCGACACCGCCAAGGATGTGCTGTCGTACACCCCCGAAGAGGTGGCCTCGCGTGCCGACCTCGAAATTGAGACCGTCAAGGATGTGTTCCGCATCCTGAAGGCTGAGTTTGAACAAGATGCCGAATGATGCCAAGGCAAATAAATAAACGAGAAACAAAGAGAAGAAACTATGTCCGAAGAAACTAATTTTTCAATTCGATTGTCGAAAGCGGCAAAAGAATTCAATGTGGGAAAGGACACCATCGTGGAATTCCTTGCTAAAAAAGGATTCCAAGTTGATCCCTCTCCCAACACGAAGCTCACGGCAGACATGTATGCGCTGCTCGTGAAGGAATATCAGGGCGAGAAGGAAGTGAAGAACGAGGCCATGAAATTGGGTAACCTCTCTTTCAAAGGTGGTAGTGTTTCCGTTGATTCGGCATTACAATCACAGAAAGTCGTCGATGAGGAAGAACACGAAGAAGTGATCATCCGCACGAATACGATAGCATCGCCAATTAAGAAGACGGCTAAGCCTGTAGCTGCTGAGCCGGAAAAGGTAGAGGCAAAGGAAGAAACTCCGAAGCAAGAAGTTGAAACGACGGCTGAGAAGGCTGAACCTGAAAAGAAGGATGACAACGTTTCAGGCATCTCGCTGAATATCCTCGGCAAGATTGACTTGGAGCCGAAACCTCGCGAAAAGAAGAAGGAGAAGAAAACTGAAAAGCCTGTCCAACCTCAGGAGAAGAAGCAGGAAAAACCTCAACCGAAGCCAGAGGAAAAGAAAAAGGAAGAACCTGCCAAGGTTGCGCCCGTTAAGGAGGAAGAGAAACCTGTCGAGCCTAAGGTCATACGTTTGGAAGCTCCCAAACTGACGGGTCCCACTGTTTTGGGTACTTTGGAACTGCCTGTCGAGAAGAAAGGTGGCAAGCCTGGCGAGTCGAAGAAAAAGAAACGCAAACGCATCTCGGGTGCCAAGCCTGAAGGCTCGTCGGAGAATCCTACAGGCCCCAATGTGAACGCAGGCGGCAAGAAACAGGACGGCAATAAGCCTGGCAAGGGCCAAAAACCCGCTGACCAAGGTGGCAAGAAAGGCCCGAAGGATAATCAGAAACTGAGCAAGAAAGACAAAAAGTCGAAACGCGAGGAAAAGCCCGAATTGAGCGAAGAGGAAATCTCGAAGCAGATCAAAGACACCTTGGCACGTCTCGCTCCTATGGGCAAGTCGAAGACCTCCAAGCACCGCCGTGAGAAGCGTCAGGCAGTGGCAGGCACTATGATGGAGGAGATGATGCGTCAAGAAGAGGACAAGAAAGTATTGAAGGTGACCGAGTTCGTGACCGCCAACGAGTTGGCGACCATGATGAACGTGCCTGTGGTGAAGGTTATCGGTACCTGCATGAGTCTCGGTATGCCGGTCTCCATCAACCAACGTCTTGATGCCGAAGCATTGACCGTGGTGGCCGAAGAATTTGGCTTCCAAGTCGACTTTGTCAGTGCGGATGTACAAGAGGCCATCGCTGAGACCGAAGAGATTGACCGCGAAGAAGACCTTGTTCCCCGCGCTCCTGTCGTCACCGTCATGGGTCACGTCGACCATGGTAAGACCAAACTTTTGGACTATATTCGTAATACTAACGTGGTGGCCGGTGAGGCTGGTGGTATCACCCAACACATCGGTGCCTATGAGGTGACCACCGAAAGCGGCAAAAAGATTACCTTCTTAGATACCCCTGGTCACGAAGCCTTCACGGCCATGCGTGCCCGTGGTGCCAAGATCACCGACGTCGCCATCATCGTCATCGCTACCGATGATAGCGTGATGCCGCAGACCGTCGAGGCTATCAACCATGCACAAGCCGCTGGTGTGCCTATCGTCTTCGCACTGAATAAGATTGATAAGCCCACTGCCAACCCCGACAAGATCCGTGAGCAGTTGGCCAACATGAACATCCTCGTTGAAAGCTGGGGCGGTAAGTACCAAGACCAGGAAATCGCCGCTAAGATCGGTCTTAATGTCGATGCACTGCTTGAGAAGGTGCTGCTTGAGGCTGAGTTCCTCGACCTGAAGGCCAACCCGAACCGTCTCGCCAAGGGCACAGTCATCGAGTCGGCTTTGGACAAAGGCCGTGGCTATGTGGCCAAGATTTTGGTGCAGAACGGCACCTTGAAGATTGGCGACATGGTGCTGGCTGGCACCACCTATGGCAAGGTGAAGGCCATGTTCGACGACCACAACCGTCCCGTCAAGGAGGCAGGTCCTTCCACGCCGGTGCTGTTGCTGGGCTTGAACGGCGCTCCCATGCCGGGCGACGCCTTCAACGTGATGACCGACGAGCGCGAGGTGAAAGCCATCGCCAACCGTCGTGAGCAGCTGCAGCGCGAGCAGACGCGCCGCACCAGCCCGCACATCACCTTGGACGAGATTGGCCGCCGCATCGCCATCGGCGACTTCAAGGAGCTGAACATCATCGTCAAGGCTGACGTTGACGGCTCCGTCGAGGCTCTGGCCGACAGTTTGCTGAAGCTCTCCACCGAAGAGGTGCAGGTCAACGTCATCCACAAGTCGGTGGGTGCCATCAGCGAGTCGGACGTCATGCTGGCTTCGGCATCCAACGCCGTCATCGTGGGCTTCAACGTGCGTCCTACCGCGCAGGCGCGTAAGATGGCTGAGAATGAGAAGATTGACATTCGCTTGTACTCCATCATCTACACCGCCATCGAGGAAATCAAGGCCGCTATCGAAGGCATGTTGGCTCCCGACATCGAAGAGGTGGTCACCTGCAACCTCGAGATCCGCGAGACCTTCAAGATCAGCAAGGTCGGCACCATCGCTGGTTGCATGGTCTTGGACGGCAAGGTCACCCGCAACACCAAGATCCGTGTCATCCGCGACGGCATCGTGATCTACACGGGCATGCTCGGCTCCTTGAAACGTTACAAGGACGACGTCAAGGAAGTCAGCGCGGGCATGGACTGCGGCTTGAACATTGAGAACTTCAACGACATTAAGGTCGGCGACATCATCGAGGGTTACACCGAGAAGGAAGTCGCAAGGAAGTTATAAGGTGTTTGATGTTACAATGCTTTGGAAACAGCCTCGGCAACCTGTCTGTCGAGGCTTTTTTATGCACTTTTGAGAATTTTGTAAGCAACTTTTGAGAAATTCTGTTTTTTCTTTTGTTTATTCTATTTATTTCCTAATTTTGCCCCGTTAATGTATAAAATAACGCCTATGAAATAGCAGCCGTAAGGCATATATAGAAGCAAGATATTTCACATATTCAGACAATTAGCATATTCTGCCTTATCGAAAGTTTGGCGATTTGAGATTGGGCTCTCAGAAATGGCTAAAGTCACGCGATTGAGCGTGAACTATTGCCATTCGGAGCCTAAGGTATGCCAAACACCTCGATAAGCGGATGCAAAAGTGTCACGCTTTTTTGTGCCTACACAAACGAATGAACAATAAACTTCTAAAACATTCAATATGAAGAAATTCCTACTACTAACAATCCTGATTTCACTGTCCGCACTATGTTTCGGGCAGGATGTCGAGACAGTGTCGGAACGGTTCCATTACCGATACTTGAAAAAGGAACAGACCAAAGAGCAAATCCAAAAGGACAACGAGGAACGCCAACGCAACTGGCAGGAGGAACTGGCCGCCATGAAGGCCAACCTTGCCGAGGGGCAGCGCGTTTCCGACAATGTGAAGATTGAGGTGCAGACGGATGTCGAGGACAACGACCTCATCATCTCTGTGGCCTACGAAACGCTTGTCGTTGCCGATGCCGCCGATGACTATGCCCTCGGCAAGTACACCATCCAAAACTCGAACGCCTGTATGTTGATGTGCAACTTCCTGAAAAGCAAGCTGGAAAACGATCTTGTCGACTACCTGAAGGAAGGTGCCAAGGTGGACGCGAAGATTACTGGTGCCACCGATGGCACGCCCATTCGCTCGCGCATTGCCTACAAAGGCGAATATGGCGACTTCACCGACAAGCCCATCACCTTGAATGGCGCTCCTTACAACATGACCGTGACGCAAAAATCGGGTGTGACCACCAATGGCCAACTGGCATTTCTGCGCACCCAAGGCGTTGAGGACTTTTTGAAGACGCAAGTGGAACCTTTGAAGCACACCGAGAATACTTTCCAAAGTATCGCTGTAGAAAACAAGGAAAAAGGTGGCGGCTACCGTCGCGTATCGGTCGAGATGACCATTCGCGGCGCCTTTACTGAAGTGGAACCCGAAAAAACCGAGAAGCCATGAAGAAAAAAAGAATGATTTTGGCTGCCCTAATAATAATAGGTGTGCAAACGCTCATGGCACAGCAAGACAATGTGACCAACATCCGAGCCAAGCAGCAGGACAAAATGGTGACCATCACATACGACCTGAACGTGCGTTCGGAGGTGAAACTTTTCATCTCGCTTGACGACGGACAGCATTACACCGACACGATGAAGGTGACAGGATACATCAACCGCGTAGTGCCCAAAGGCAAGAACCGTACCATCCGCTGGCAGGCTTTCAATGACTTAGGCTATGGCGACTATCCCCTGATTCGTTTCAAGTTCGTGACCAAGGAAGCGCAACAAACGCAAGCACCTAAGGTGAAACGCATCCCAAAAATCTCCTTTGCCACTTTGAACGGTGCCTATACCAACACGGAGAATCCTTCCGTGGGCTTCACCATCGGACAAGTGCAAAAGTTCGGCTGGTTCGCCTCGGTGATGAGTGGCTTCAACTTTGCAGGCCTTTTTCCGGCAGCCGTGAGCGATGCCGAAGGCTTTGTGGGAGAGGATTTGCCTTTCTATAAGGACGAATATGCCAAGACAGTGCTTTCCGTCATGGGCGGCGGCGTGATGCGTTTGAACGACTGGATGTATGTGAAAGCGGGTGCGGGCTTCGGCAACCGCTCGCTGTCGTGGAAGACTTTGGATGACCGCTGGGTGCGCAACGGTGGCTATTCTGCCGTGGGCGTGGACGTTTCGGCGGGTATGATGTTCAACTTCGGAGGCTTTATCCTCTCGTTGGATGCAGTGACCACCAACTTCAAGATTTTTGAAGGTAAGATTGGCTTGGGATATAGTTTTGAAAACCGTTAAAAACCGAATGAAATGAAAAAGTTAAGCTTAATGATATTGCTTCTTGTGGTGGCCTTGGCCTCCTGCAAGAAGACCCCAGAAGTGAACCTGAAATATGTGGATGTAGAGCGCGACCTGATTACCGTGGGCACGACTACGGCCACTGTGCAGTGCGACTACCAATATATCGCCACTTTGAAGAAAGCCTATCTCTATTATGGTGAAGGCGAGGATGAGGCAGACATGAATACCGCCGAGATGCGCGTGGTGCAAAACACCTTGTATGTCGACCTGGCTGGGCTGAAGGAGAACACTACCTACAGCTATTACTACGAGTTCCACAATGGTTTCAACTCTATGCGGACAGTGGCAAAGACCTTCAAGACCGAAGGTTCGGGTGCTACGATTACCTTGCCTACCGTGATTACCGCAGAAGTAACCGAGATAACAACCAATTCCGCCAAGGGCGGCGGCGAAGTGACCAACGACGGCGGTGCTGAAGTGACAGAGCGTGGCATTTGCTGGAGCACCAATGCGAATCCTACTTTGAGTGATAACCACATTGCCGCAGGTGCGGGAATAGGTGTTTTCACTGCCATGATGAATAGTTTGGAAGCTAATACCACATATCATGTTCGTGCATACGCTACAAATGAGAAGGGCACGGCTTATGGTTTTGACAGGGAGTTCGTAACGGTTGGTGGAGGAGGGAACGATCAAGAAGGAGCGTTGTCTGGAATGTTTTCTGTTGCACCTGATAGATGGGTGCGTTTTTCGAAAGGTAATCTTCAGTATCAAGCCTCTACAAATACTTGGAGATTTGCAGAAAACCAATGGGATTATGTGGGAGATGAGATAAAAGGAACAGTGTATGAGAATGGAGAAAAATGCGATAATGACTTGATATCTTCCACTTATAGTGGTTGGATTGATTTGTTTGGCTGGGGAACTAGTGGATATGATAATACAGCAAATGACCCATATGCAATCAATTATCAACCTTGGTCGATTATAGATGAAGATGTGGACACGACTTATAATAAATACGGATATGGTCCATCCATCAATCAGCCAGATATTAATTTGGTTGGAACCAGTAAGAATTATGATTGGGGCGTTTACAATGCAATTAGCAACGGAGGTAATGTGTCTGGCATTTGGCGGACGATGTCTTTCCAAGAAACCAATTACATGCTTGGCCAAAGGGAAGGTGCAGTGAATAAGCGGTCTATTGGAACCGTACATGGTGTTTATGGATTAATACTTCTTCCAGATGTTTGGAATCAACCAAATGGGGTGAACTTTGTTCCTAATGCGGATAATTGGGAAACCAATGTATTTACCGATTCACAATGGACTTTAATGGAAAACGCAGGGGCTGCTTTTCTTCCAGCTTCCGGATATAGAATATGGAATCAGGTCGTGAGTAATTATGTGCAGTTTAAAGGTGAATATTGGACCACGACGCGTTCAGGATCAACCTCATGGTTGGCCTGGCATGCAATAGGTCATTTTGTTTTTGACCCAGGAGGTTGTTATGGGGGGAGTGGTGCTGAACAGTTTTATGGGCGTCCAGTTCGCCTTGTGCAAGATGATAATCCTCAACCTTCAATCCAAACACCTACTGTCATCACTTCCGATGTCTCAAATGTTACTTCAAACTCGGCCATTTGTGGCGGCGAAGTAACCAGCGATGGCGGTGCTATAGTTACCGAACGCGGCATTTGCTGGAGCACTAATGCCAATCCAACAATCAGCGATAGTCATGCGCCTGCTGGCACTGGAATAGGAATGTTCTCTGCCTCCATGAACGGCCTTCAAGCCTCAACCACTTATCATGTTCGTGCTTATGCAACTAACGAGGCTGGTACGGCGTATGGAGAGGATAAAGAGTTTACTACACTTTCTGGAGGAGGTAATGAACATGAAGGTGCTCTGTCGGGTATGTTCTCTGTTGCAGAAGACAGATGGGTCCGTTTCTCAAAAGGTAATCTTCAATATCAAGCATCGACAGGTATTTGGCGTTTTGCTGAAAACCAATGGGACTATGTAGGAACACAGCACCCAAATTATGGAACCCCAGGGGGAACAGTTTTTGGAAGTGATAATTTTTATATTTCTTCTACATATATAGGCTGGATAGACCTTTTTGGTTGGGGTACTAGCGGTTGGAATAACGGCAATGTTTATTATCAGCCCTACGATTATGAAGAATTGTCTGTTTGGAATGCCTATGATTATGGTTATGGCTACGGCCCCACAGATGGAACAAGTTATCGTTTTAATCTGACAGGTACATACGCCAATGCCGATTGGGGCATTCACAACTCCATTATAAATGGCGGCAATATGCCAAGTCAGTGGCGCACCCTGACAATAGAGGAATGGAATTATTTGATAAACAGCCGAACCACGTCATCGGGCATTCGCTTTGCCAAAGGTGTCGTTAATGGTGTGAATGGTTTTATCTTGTTACCTGATGATTGGAATAGTTCGGTCTTTACTTTGAATTACATCAATCGAGAAGATGCGGTTTTCGCCACTAATGTTATTAATGCGTCAGATTGGGAAACGATTGAATTTAATGGAGCTGTTTTCCTACCTGCTGCAGGCGGGCGAGGGAAGACAATAATTAACTATGTTGGTACACATGGCGAATACTGGTCGACAACTTATAACAACAATGACGAAAATTGTGCAGGTGCTTATAGTGTGCATTTTGGGGAATACGATCTTAACACATATTATGGCCTCTATCGAGCTGGTGGTATTTCTGTTCGTTTGGTTCAAGATGATAACCCGTAAAACTCAAAAACAATGAAAAAACTATCAATCATATTAGCATGTGCCTTGGTAGCCTTGAGTGCCTGCACCAAGAGCAAGGAAGTCCATCCAGAAATAGGGGATAGCAATGATGAAATTGTTACGGTGGGCATGAAGGATGTCCATGTGGAATACACGCGGACAGATCATGTGGAATTGAACCGTGTTGTGTTCCATTACAGCCCCGCTGATGCCAATGGTAACGCCCAGCAATTTGAGGCTGCAGAAATGACAAAGCAGAGAACTTTCTTTGAGCTAACACTCAATGATTTGTTGAAAGATACACTCTATTGTTACTATTATGAGCTTTTCCCTAATAGTGGTTCGGCTTACAATACTGAACAAAAGACTTTCCATACGCAAGCCTTTGACCAGCCTCAGCCGCCAACACCACCAAGTGATGTGCCAGAAGGAGCAGTAAATGGCTTATTCGCTATCAATGAAAACGGTAATCAATTCTATTTTTCTAAAGGGAATTTACAATATCAAGCTTCTACAAATACTTGGAGGTTTGCAGAACATCAGTGGGATTATGTTGGGAATGGATGGAGTGGTACTGTGTATGAAAATGATATTAAATGTGATAACTTTTTAATATCACCCAATTATGATGGATGGATTGATCTGTTTTGCTGGGGAACAAGTGGCTACAACCATGGTGCTAATTGCTATCAACCATGGAGCACGAGTCGTGATTGGTCTGACTTCTATCCTTATGGACAAAGCACAGGCAATCTGTATGATCAGACAGGTGAAGCTGATTGGGGTTACAATTCCATCAGCAACGGAGGCAATACAACTAATTCTTGGCGAACATTGACTGTTGAGGAGTGGGTTTATTTGTTCGAGACTCGCATTACCTCATCAGGTATCCGCTTTGCCAAAGCCATCGTGAATAATGTAAAAGGTGTGATTTTGTTACCCGACAACTGGAGTACGAGTACTTACACTTTGAATAATACAAATCAAAGCGAAGTTAGTTGTAATAGTAATATCATCAACAGCACTCAATGGAGCGTACTGGAGAATGCTGGTGCTGTATTCCTGCCTGCTGCGGGTGGGCGATATGGAACAGATACGGTTGATGTTAACTATGGTCGCTACTGGTCATCTTCGCATATGATGTCTACTTCAGTTTTTCTTGTGAATTTCGATGATACCAGCCTTGAACCAGGCACTTGGGGTCACCACTACTATGGTCAGTCTGTACGTTTAGTGCATACTACTCAATGAGTTTTCACATAATAGCATTAACTTTGTCCTCCTCGTCCAAGATGTCCGATAATTCCGCAAGAACAAGCTGAAAACTTGCAAAGCCACCATCAAACTCCAAAGGAAACTGTGGAACGCGAGGGTGGCTTCGTTTGTCAATAGATTTCTTCAAGCCATTAACGAGGCAATTGTAGGATAACTACCAAAGGCCGATGGTCGGATGCCTCTGGCTCATTTATCACGTTATATTCCAGCGTTACTGCAGGTCGTTCTTTGAACGTTGCAATGTAATCAATGCACTCCTGCGGCTCGTCGGCAGGGTAGGTTGCTTGGTTGCCGGAATTGAGTGTAAAATACTCCGACATCTCCTGCAACAACTGCGAGTCGGGAGCATCATTCCAGTCGCCCGCAAGGATGAAAGGTTTCTGCCAGCGTTGAGCTTCTTCCACGATGAGAGGAACCGATGCCAACCGTTGTTCCTCTTCAAGGTCCAAGTGGGTGCAAGCCAACACATAATCTTTCAACTCTACCACCAGCAGTACACGAGGCTCCTCGCCAGGCAAGGGTATACGACTTGTGCTCAAAGGTTGCTCTCGGGTGAGTATGCCTACGCCATATTTGCCTCCGTCGTAGTCGATGGCACTTCCAAAGATAGGATAATATTGTGTGCGGTTGGCCAACTCACCCAATTGGTCATGCTGCCCGCTTCGGCCTGTCATGCTGTCCAACTCCTGAAGCGCCACCACATCGGGTTGCTGCTCAGCAATCACGGCAGCCGTACGGTCGTAGTCTACAACCATATCCATACCCGCACAATGCCGCACATTATAGCTCATTATTTTCAGCTGGTTTTGCCCATAGACTGCCAGTGTGATGCCCACCAGCATAAAGGCCAAAAAGATTCTATGCTTCATACTATTATTTGAGTATTATTTCACTTTAGCCATCACCTTCAGCATTTGCTCGCCCAAGCCAATCGTATAGCCCTGCTTCACAAACACCACCTCGCTATTGGCATTGCCGATGAGGAAAATGGGACGGATGTCGGTGTTGAGGTGCAAGCCGTCAACGATTTCTTCGCGGATGTTACCGTCATCGAGACCATAAACGATACCTTCCGGTAACTCGTTGAAATTCTTTAGTTTGAACTTGTCGTAATCATCTTTGCTGCTGAAGACAAAAATCATCGGCAGGTTGCTGTCTTCAAAGTCTTTGCGGAAGGCAGCAATGTCTTGCATGGCATGGGTGGTGGGCTCGCTACCTTGGTCCATATAACCGAGAATGAAATAGCTGTCTTTGATCAATTGCTTGGGATTGCCTTTTTCTCCAGTCTCAGGGTCGGCGAATTTGCTGTCGGCATAATAACTGCCGACAACACGAAGCTCGTTGTCGGGTTGGCGCAGGACAAGGTTCACTTGTGTGGTTTCACCCGCCTTGATGGTGAAAAACTCGCTGTGGGTCAGGGCTGTGCCGTCCTCCAAGCGGGTGCCTGCCGTGAGGATATAATAGCCTTCGTCCAAGGGCGTGGGATGGTCGAAAGAGGAGAGCATCATGCCATCGTCGATGCCAGGGTCCTTGGCGTCGTAGGCCAGGAGGTGGAAGCTGTTGCCGTCAAACTTTTTGATGCTGAAATGCGTGTAGTATTTCGGGTCGGCCACGGAGGCAGTGGGGTAGTAGTGGATGTCGACATAGCCTTGGGCCATGTTGGACGGCTCGGCTGCTTCAAAGTCAACGTTAACCCAGTCGTTATCGAAATACTGCACATTGCCGTTGACGGGGTTGATCTGTGCTGCGATGCCCAAACTGCGGGCCATGGCCACGAAGAAAATGTCGCGTGAATGACGGTCGGCCTTGCGGACTTTCAGCACGCCCAATGGCGAGATGGGATACCGCTGAGGATTCAAGTCATCATTGGTGTTGATGTTGTTTTTCACCCAGTCGACGAGTAAAGCGGGGCTGTCGTGGTATTGCATCCACTCTGCCTTGGGGAAGAACTCGGTGAGGGTCTGGCGCCACGGCACGAGCATCTCGTTGCTGATGCGAGGGCTGAGGATGTATTGTGCATAATGCTCCACCGGCATCGAGACGGCGGACGAGGTGATGTCGGGCGTGTAGTCGAAGTGGTCTTTCAAGACATCTAGCGTGACGTCGCGCAGGTCTTTGTCGGAGATGTTTTGCAGCAGGTTCACGGCCTTAATCTCCTGTTGCTTGCTTTGGGCGTATTCCACGAAGTCGGCAATGGTCTGGTAGTTACCCCAGGTCTTCTCGTAGATGCGGCACAGGCCTTTGTTGCCCGTGTTGATGATGAGCTCGTCTTGAGCGGCCTTGCAGTCTTTGATGTAGGCATTGCGCAAGGCGTCTTCTTGGGCCACACGGCGGTCGTTTTCGGCACGCATCTCAGCCGTGATTTCGGGCAAGACGCTGGTTGGGGCGGGCGGCACCATGTCGAACTCGAAGGTGTCGCTTTGGCCTTGCTCATGGTCGAGGGTGATGGTGACGTTCTCTTGTTCGCCCGATTTGAAGACTTGGAAGCCGAACTTGCCGTCCTTGGCGGCGTAGGCCATCATGCAGCCCAAACCGGCGGTGAGCCAGGTCTGGCCGTTCTCGTCGGTGGTCTTCGTGACGACGGTGCAGAACTCGGCGTAGTTATAGATCTTGAACTCCACGGGCAGGTTGGCCTGTGGCTTGCCGTCCATGTCCACGACGGTGATGGTGGTCTTGGCGGTCTTGCCGTAGTTGTCCACCACGTTGATTTCCGTGTAGTTGGCACTACGGCTGATGACCTCCTCTGGGCCGTCGTAGTCGCCAAACACGCGCGTGTGTAATAATAAGGTGCGCGAGGCGGGCTCGTTGAACCAACCTAAGTCAAGCACAGGCTCCGGCTCGCAGGCGCCGAGGAAATGCCAATTTCCATCCACCCATGCTTCCACCCAGGCGTGGTTGTCGTCGCAGTGGGCCCAGCGGGGGGTATAGACCTGTCGGGCCGGGATGCCCACGGTACGCAAGGCCGTCACCAGCAGTGTCGACTCCTCGCCGCAGCGACCCCACGAGGTCTTGATGGTGACCATAGGCGCGCTGGTACGGCTGTCGCTGCCCTTGTAGTTGACGTGCTCGTGGCACCAGTGGTTCACTTCGAGGACGGCGTCATATAAAGAGAGGTCTTTCACGCGTGCTTTCAACTCCTCGTAATAGGTGGCGCGGAAGCGGTCAAGGTTCTCGTTGTTGACGCGCACGGGTACCACGAAATGCTTGAACTCGCGCTCGGGGACGCTGGCGCCCCAAGGCATCTCTTCTTTGGCCAGGAAGGCATAGTGGATGCACTCGCGGTAATAGTCTTCGGTGTAGTCCACACTGTCGCCGAGCGGCATATATTGGTAGAGGAACTGTAAGGCTTGTTTTTCGTTGAAGGACGTTTCCTTTTCTGATGAACAAGCCGTGACAAGCAGGGCAAAGGCGGTAATGAGAAAGAATAAAGTGTTTTTCATATTGCAATTGTTTGCTGCAAAGATAGTGTTTATTTCAATCCTTCCATCAAGAACTTCCTCAAATGGATGTGGGTGATGCCGTTGTCATCGTTGCGGGTGACAAGTGGTGTCATCGAGATGACATATTTCGGATAGTTGTCCTTGATGGCACGTAGGTTGCCAAATTCACGTTCGCGGGTGGTTTCATCAGCAATGATGAATGCAGCTTGCACATATTTTTTTCGTTGCCCACCTTTCGCTGTGCATACAAAATCGATTTCTCCGGCTTGTAACTGACCGACGGTCACTGTGTAGCCCAAATAGATAAGGTGTTGATAAATAATATTTTCAATCACTTTTTCAATGTCGCCTTCACGACTTCCTCCTGCCAATGCATTGCGGATGCCATGATCCTCAAAATAAAACTTGTCATTGTTTTCGAACAGCCGTTTGCCGTGGATATCGAATCGGTTCACTTGATGAATCATGTACGCTTCGGTCAGGTACTTGATGTAGTTGGAGACAACGGTCGAGGTCACGTTCTCGCCTTGTGACTTCATGAACTTTGCAATGCTGTTGGCTGAAATGAGTTTGCCAGCATTGTCGGCAAGAAAACGCACTAAGTTTTCTAAGAAGGTTACGTTGCGGATTTGGTTGCGCATGACAACGTCTTTCAAAAGCACGGTATGATAAATGTCCATCTGGTATTCACGCGCATCATCTTCGTCAAGGCCGATTTTTACAAGGCCAGGCAAACCTCCGAATTGGATGTATTGTGACAAGGCATCGTCGCTGTCGCTAAGGTTGTGGAAAGTGAGAAACTCTTGGTAGCTGAGCGATTGGATGTAAATCTCTTTGTAACGACCTCCGATGAGCGTGCTCAATTCGTTGCTCAGCATTTTGGCGTTGCTTCCAGTGATGACAATTTCTGCATCGCGTTCTGTATGGAAGCTTCTAACACTGCGCTCAAATTCCTCAATGTCTTGAATTTCATCAATGAAGATGTAGTTTTTCTTCCCTTTTTGATAATGGTTCTCAATGTGGCCGTTTAGCTCTCGATACGTTTGGATGGAGTCGAACTCCCGTTTTTCCTTGTCGATATAAATCACATTGCTGTCGGCCTCGTTCCGCTTTTGGTCGCGCAATTGCTTCAATAGATAGCTCTTCCCAACCCGTCTTTGCCCTGTCAGGACGATAATCGTGTTCTTTCCGAAATACCTTTCCACCTTGTTGAGGTAGTGTTGCCGAATGATGTTTTCCATAATTTTTTCTTTTATAGAAGAAATTTTCTGCAAAAATAGAAAATATTTCCTTTATAGAAGAAATTTATAGCAAAAACATGAAATATTTCTTTTATGGAAGAAATATCCTTGAAAAACCTGAAATTCTTCTTTTATGGAAGAAAGAGTATTGGTGGAGAGATTGGTTTTCTGAATTTGTAATGCAATTATCAGAAAAATACGCTATCTTTGCGCCAAATAAAGAACATAGCATCATTAGAGAAAAACATAGAGCATAAATAACATAGTATAAACCAAAGCATTAGCTATTATTCGCGTTCAAAACAAAAGCGTCGGAAACTCTTGGTTTGAAACCATCGGATAAAAGCAAATTCACGGAAGAGGTCTAAAGCTTCCGTCGTACAAGGTAATGATAATGCTCGCACCAATAAGGTGTGGGCTTGACTACTTGTACGGCGGGGTTCACCGACGCTCCCCGTGAACGCGATAGAAAGGCCTGCACCTTTCTTTTGTCCGAAAAGTGATTGATAGCCATGCAAAAACTGTCAATCACGATGGCAAATAACAAAACCCTATCAAATGCAAAAAGAGCCAAAAAAGATGAGTTTTATACTCAATTAGTTGATATAGAAAGCGAGTTGGTGCATTATAAAACACATTTTAAAGAGAAAACGGTTTTTTGTAATTGCGATGACCCTTATGAAAGTAATTTCTTCAAATACTTTGCTGCGAATTTCAATCATCTTGGGCTGAAGAAACTAATAGCAACATGTTATGATCCTTCTCCTGTGGCAGGGCGTCAACTAGATATTTTTGGTCAAGGTATATTACCAGTTTCTGAAAAGAAAGCATATAAGATTGAAATCACAGAAGTGACTGATGTCAATAATGATGGTGCTATTAATCTTTCAGATGTAGAATACCTGATTAAGAATGATAAGAATGTTTTGTCAAAACTTGAAGGGAATGGAGATTACAAATCAAAAGAATGCGAAATGCTGTTGGAAGAAGCCGATATTGTTGTCACAAATCCTCCTTTTTCTCAACTAAACGATTACATTTTGTTCCTTCATAAACATGGTAAGAAATTCTTGGTAATGTGCAACCATAATATTGTCCATTATACCGAGATATTTCCATTGATAAAAAATAATGAAATTTGGCTTGGGTATAATTCTAATAAGACGGTAAGATTTGCTATGCCAGATTACTATGAAAAATGGGATGAGATAATTGATGGAGTTAAATATGGCAAGGTGCCTTCAATTGGTTGGATTACTAATCTTGATATAACCAAAAGGCACGAGGATTTGATACTATATAGAACATATAATAAGTCGGATTATCCAAAATATGAGAACTTTGATGCAATTGATGTAGAGAAGGTCTCAGAAATACCATGTGATTATTATGGGATTATGGGTGTGCCCGATACGTTGTTGGATCAATATAACCCAGAACAATTTGAAATTCTTGGAGCAGATGGTATTCCTCAAAGTGCAATCGAATTGGGCATTGGTAGAATTGGTGAAGAATGGATGCAAAAGTACCGTGCCAATGGTGGTACAGGACACTATACTGCGAATATGAAAAGTATTGTTCTCGTAAGAAACGACATGGCAAAGAAACCCTATAGTCGCATTTTCATCCGTCGTAAGCAAAAGCCAATAGACTACGCTTCGGTAGAACCGACGGCCTCGATGGCGGCAGAAAACCAAGTCCCGTAGGGACGCAGGACATTAAGCAGGCGGATTCATCCCCTGCGCCAAACAAAGAGAAAATGAACATAGAACTACACAAAATCACCGTCCGCGAGCTGACCAAAGGCTACGTGGACAACAATGAAAACGGTGTGCGCGCCTATGGCGGCCGCCTCGACGTGCGCCCGCCCTACCAGCGCGAGTTCGTCTACAAGGAGAAACAGCGCGATGCCGTCATCGACACACTCACCCAAGGATTCCCGCTCAATGTGATGTATTGGGCCGTACGCGACGACGACACTTTCGAAATCATCGACGGCCAGCAGCGCACCATCAGCATCTGCCAATACGTCAATGGCGACTTCGCCTTTAACTTCCGCTATTTCCACAACCTCCAGCCTGATGAGCAAGAGCAAATCCTCAACTACGAGTTGCAAATCTACATTTGTAGCGGCACCGACAGCGAGAAACTGAAATGGTTCCGCACCATCAACATCGCGGGCGAGGCGCTCACCGAGCAGGAGCTGCGCAACGCGGTGTATGCAGGCAGTTGGGTGAGCGACGCCAAACGCTATTTCAGCAAGAACGGCGCACCTGCTGCAAAAATTGGTAGCGACTACCTCAACGGCTCCGCCATCCGTCAGGACTACCTCGAAACCGCCATCGACTGGATTTCGGACGGCAATATCGAGGTCTACATGTCGAACCACCAGCATGATGCCAGTGCCGCACCGTTGTGGCAGTTTTTCCAGTCGGTCATCACTTGGATTGAGACCTCGTTTCGCCCGACCAAGGAACGCAAGAAAATCATGAAAGGCGTGGAGTGGGGGATGCTCTACAAACTATACAAAGACCAAGTATTTGACTACAAAGCCATTGACGATGAAGTGAAACGCCTCATCCTCGATGATGATGTGACCAAAAAGACGGGCGTTTATCCCTATATACTTACGCGCAAGGAGAAATATTTGTCGATTCGAGCCTTCACCGATGCGCAAAAACTGTCGGCATACGAAAGGCAGATGGGTTTTTGTGCCGACTGCGGACAGCACTTCGAACTTTCTCAAATGGAAGCTGACCACATCACGCCGTGGCATCTCGGTGGCAAGACCATTGCGGAGAATTGTCAGATGCTCTGCAAGGAATGCAATAGACGGAAGAGTGGGAAATAAACTGCTAAAAGTCGGTTTACCACCCAAAATAGTGGTAAGCCTACCACCTTTTTTAGAAAATAATGCACTAATTCCATGTAATTCAGCAAAAATGTGTATTTTTGTCGGCGAAATGGTGGTAATATTACCACCAAATTTGGTGGTAAATGTAAATCTTTGTACTGATGGAAGCAAAAAAACTGCAAGCAGCATTGGAGAAATGGAATGCCATTCAACCCTTGTCGGAGAAAGACAGGGAAAGGTTGAGTCGAAAGTTTTCCGTTGATTTCAACTACAACAGCAACCATATTGAGGGCAATACGTTGACATACGGTCAGACCGAATTGCTTTTGTTGTTTGGGAAGGTCATCGGTGAGGCTGATTTTCGGGAATATGAGGAGATGAAAGCGAGCGATGTGGGACTGAAAATGATGACCATTGAGGCAGTTGATCAGGACAAGCCACTCACTCAAAACTTTATTCGGACTCTGCATCGCACGTTGCTACGTGAGGATTACACTGTATATAGAACGCTCCCTGGAGGCGTGCATACCAGTTATGTCATTCATGCGGGGCAGTACAAAACCCGTCCTAACAGTGTAATTACTCGCTATGGTGACCGTTTCGACTATGCTTCTCCTGAAGAGACACCCGCTTTGATGACCGACTTGGTTGATTGGTATAATCAAACGGAACAAAGCGGTACTTTGTCGCCTGCTGATTTGGCCATTTTATTTCACTATCGCTACATACGTATTCACCCGTTTGAGGATGGCAACGGACGCATAGCCCGACTTCTGATGAATTTCATCCTTTCAAGGCATGGTTATCCGATGGTTGTGGTGCGAAGTCGGCAAAAACAGCAATATCTTGAAGCCTTGCATCGCTCTGATTTGAAGGTGGGAAGTGAACCGTCGGTGGGCGCCAAAGCCACTATTAAGCAAATCAAGCCTTTCCAAAAACACATGACAGAGCTCATGGCGCATGAGATAGAGATGGATACGCTTTTCGTGACGGAGAAATCAGAGGATTTGTGGTGGTATGATGGACAAAGGATCAAGTTCCGCACGCCTACCTACGGAAAAATCCTAAACGAATTGCTAACCGATAGTCATCCTACATATGCATCTTTGCAGGAAGCGACTGGGGTCAACCGCTCGGCTCTTCAGAAAATGATTCAAACCATGATTGAAAAGGGGTATATCGAACGTGATGATGAGGGTGGCTGGCGCGTGTTCATCACCTCATCTATGTAAAATGTTGGCTAAATAGTGGTAATCTTACCACCTTTTAGCCAACATTTTGTTCGGAACGTCTCGTGTCCCTTGTCTGATAGTCTCGTGTCTCTTATACCATAAACTCTTCCAAAGAAGAGAACAGGATTTCTTTCAATTCCTCTTTATGCTCGGGCGTGGTCTGCGTGAACAAGAAGCCCCAGATGCTCATGGCGGGGTTCATGATGTCGCGGGTCTCCAACACGCCATGGAAGTGCCGCTTGATGCGTTCGAAGTCCAAGGCGCGGTTGGTGTCGTAAGGCTTGTCCAAGACAATGAAGCTGAACACATCGTTCTCGATGCCGTTCCACATGGTGGCATAGTCGGGGTGCGTGCCTTCGAAGTAGGCCTGCACGGGCAACATGTGACAGGTGTGACGCGTCAGGTCGTTGAGGCACATCCCAGCGAAACGCAATGGGTTAACCTCGATCGGGATGGCACAACCCGTGTTTTTGTCGACGCGGAACTCCACATGCATGGGGAAGTTCTTCAGTCCGAGCACGCCGTTCAGGTCGATGCAGAACTGGTTGAAAGCGGGGTAGTTGGCTTCGAAAATCTGCTTACTCATGCAGTAGAGGCGGTCGCTGACGTCGGTCTCGCTCTTGAAGATGTGGTGGAAGATGTTGATGATGTTGGGCTTGCCCTCGGCATCATAGTAGGCGTCCACGGCATATTCCTCGCCTTCGATGAACTGTTCCAACACGAACTTTTCGCTACGCACCACGGTCTCGGGGAACACGGCGCACTGCTTGGCAAAGTTGTGGTCGATGTCATCCAAAGCGGCCTGCCATTCGGCCTTATTGCGGACGATATACACGCCTACGCTGAGGAAGCCGACAGCAGGTTTCAGCACCAACGGTAGCGGCAACTCGTCAGGGTTGAGGCTGCGCAAGGCTTTCATCTCCACCTCTTTGTAATAGAAGTCGGGATAGATTTGTTGGCAGATGCGACGGAAAGCGGCCTTGTCTTTCAGGATCTTGACCTTCTTAACCAGTTCCGACTCGGGCAGCTGGGCATAGAGCCACACTAAGGCGTTCTCCGAGACGGCATACAACTGATGGCTTTGCTCGTATTTCTCAACGAAAGCTTTGTCGTCCAAAAGGTTTAGGTGATGGCCTTGGCCTTTCAGCACCTCGGCCATGTCGTTATGTAAAACGGGGATTTGTTTTTCCTCCAAATAGGCCACCAGCGGGGCGGATACGTATGGTTTTTCTAAAATGATCATTGTTTAATTATTATTGTGTGGTTTGTAGAGACGTAGCGCGCTACGTCTCTACCAGTTTTATCTCAAAATATTCTGTGTTCTATCCGGTCCGTACGAAACGAATTTGATCGGCACACCGACATAATTCTCAATGAATTTGATGTAGTCTTCCAATTTCTGCGGGATATTGCCTTCAATCTTCTGCTGCCAGCCAGGGATTTCGGTGTAGACGGGTTCCATGGTCTCAGTACAGGCTGCAAAAGGTAAGTGCTTGGTCTCTTGTCCGTTGTAACGGTAGGCGGTGGCGACTTTCAAGGTGGCGAAGTCATCCATCACGTCGCTCTTCATCATCATCAGGTCGGTGACGCCACTGAGCATGACGGCATATTTCAGCGCGGGCAAGTCGAGCCAGCCGCAGCGACGTGGGCGGCCTGTGGTGGCACCAAACTCGTGCCCGTTCTGGCGGAGCATCTCGCCAGTCTCATCAAACAACTCAGTGGGGAAGGGGCCTGTGCCCACGCGGGTGCAGTAGGCCTTGAATATGCCGTACACCTTGCCCACACGACTCGGGGCGATACCCAAACCAGAGCAAACACCAGCAGCGATGACATTCGAAGAAGTCACAAAAGGATAGCTGCCAAAGTCCACGTCGAGCATGGAGCCTTGAGCACCTTCGGCCAGCACTTTTTTGCCGTTGTCTAGGGCCTCGTTGATGAAGTATTCGCCGTCAACGAACTGGTATTGTTTCAGATATTCGATGCCCTCGAACCACAGCTTTTCGTATTCAGCGAAATCGAGGCCGTCAAGTTGGAAGCCCTGCATCTCGAAGCCGAGGCCGGCGATTTGCTGCAGATGGGCTTTCTTCAGGCTTTCGTATTTCTCGCGGAAGTCGGCGGAATTGATGTCGCCGATGCGGAGCCCCCTGCGGGCGGTCTTGTCGGTGTAGGTTGGGCCAATGCCTTTCAGCGTGGTGCCGACTTTCATCTTGCCCAAAGCCTTCTCGTTGGCGGCATCCATGGCGCGATGCGTCGGTAGGATGAGATGGGCGCGGTTGGCAATCATCAGAGTCTTGCGCAGGTCGAAGCCGGCTTCGCGCAAGCCTTCGATTTCACCTTTTAATATATGCGGCTCGATGATGACGCCGTTGCCGATGAGGTTGACGCAACCTGGGGTGAGCACACCTGAAGGGATGTTGTGCAGCACAAATTTCTTTCCACCAAACTCGATGGTGTGTCCGGCATTGGGTCCGCCTTGGAAACGGCAGACGATGTCATAATTCGGGGTGAGGGCATCGACCACCTTGCCTTTGCCTTCGTCGCCCCATTGTAAACCGAGAAGTATGTCTAATTTGTTCATATTTTGAAATTCAAGATTTAAAATTCAAAGATTCAAAATGCTGGATCGCTTCGTTCCTCGCAATGACGCAAAGCGTCTCTCAACTTTTCAACTCCCAACTTTCAACTCTCAACTAACCATTGACTCTAAACTCTAAACTCTAAACTCTCAACTTTTCTTATGTCCATAAAATATCAACGAATGATGCGTAATCTCAACACCCAATTGCTCTTCAATCGACCGCTGGATTTCAAGGAGACGCGGGTCACAGAACTCCATGACGGTCTCCGTCTCCAAGTCGATGAAATGATCGTGCTGGCGGAACTTGTAGGAGCGCTCGTATTGCGCGCAGTTGTGCCCGAACTGATGTTTGATGACCAGACCGCAGTCGAGTAGCAGGTCGATGGTATTATATAAGGTGGCCCGACTGACGCGGTACTTGTTGTCTTTCATCTGGTTGTACAGCGAGTCGATGTCGAAATGCCCATTGGTCGAGTAAATCTCCTTAAGGATGGCAAAACGCTCTGGAGTCTTGCGAAGCTTCCTCCGTTGCAGGTAATCGACAAATAACTTCTTGACAGCCAGGTAGGTGTTGTCGAATGAGTCTTTCATTTTTTTACGTCGTGATGAGGCGCAAAGGTAAGAATTATTTTCAGACTGATTCTAAATAGTTTGAATTATTTTGAAGGCATAGATTCCAAACCCACAGACCCAAGCGTGGAATGACATGCCTTCAAAAGTTAATTGTCCGACCTCTTATGTCATTCCATGCAGAGGATGTGCGATTGGAATCTATAAGAGGTCGAGCGACAGATGACCAATCTTTAATTACTTGCTGTTTTTCCTCACCACCTTTTGGATTTCCTTCAGCTGGTTCAGTTTGGCCATCAGGTCGTCAAGTTCCTTGGTGTTGTGAACATAGATGGAGATGGCGGCTTCCACCACATCTTGCTTGGCCTCCATGTGGAGCGAGTGCAGGTTGAGTTGCATCTCGTTGGAGAGCAAGTTGGTCATGCGGTTGAGCAGTCCCTTGGTGTCCAAAGCCGTGATTTTCAGCTCTGCAAGGAAGGCAATCTCACTTTTGGGTTGCCATTTGGCTTTCACGATGTTGTTGCCGAAACTCGATGAGAGCTGGATAGCCTTGGGACAGTTGCTCCTGTGGATTTGCAGTGGTTCACCAGGGAAACTGAAGGCGATGACGTCGTCGCCGGGGATGGGGTTGCAGCAGGTCGACACATTGAAGTCGAACTCGCCCGAAGTGGTGATGGACGGTGTTTCATCCTTTTCCTTGCTGTTGTTGCCCAAAAGTCCGAAAGTGATGTAGCGCACAAAACTGCTGCTGCTTGACTGGGGCTTCAGCACGCTGCGAATAAGTCGCTCGTCGATTTTTCCAGTGGCTACATAGTAATAAAAATCGATGGTACTGGTCAGTTTTTCGGCCGCCATCACTTCATTGCGGTTGACTTTTGAGGGCTCCATGTCGAGCTTGCGCATGATTTCCTCATATTTCTTCTCGCCCTCTTCGCGGAAACCGCGGCGGTATTCCTTGATGCCGTTCTTGAGGCGCGACTTGGCCGTGGCTGTGGCCAAAAACTCGAACCATTTCTCCTGCGGATGCTGCGATTCGGAGGTGATGATTTCCACTTGGTCGCCTTTGGTGAGCTTACGGTCGAGTTGGGCCAGCTGGTTGTTGACATTGGCCGCGATGCTGTGGTCGCCAATTTCGGAGTGGATGCTGTAGGCGAAGTCAAGCACGGTCGAGCCTTTGGGCAGTGTAATCATTCTGCCTTGAGGGGTGAAGACATAGATTTCATCGGAGAAGAGGTCGAGCTTGAAGTTGTCGACAAACTCGATGGCGTTGTCCGATTCGCCGCTGATAAGGTCTTGGGCCTTTTTCAGCCATTCGTCGAAACCACTCTCAGTCGTGTCGTTGTCGGTCTTGTATTTCCAATAGGCGGAGAAGCCCTTCTCGGCAATTTCTTCCATGCGTTCGCTGCGGATTTGCACCTCGACCCAGTTGCCCGTCTGACCCATCACCACGGCGTGTAGCGATTCGTAACCGTTGGCTTTCGGGAACGAGATCCAATCCTTCAGTTTTTTGGTGTAGGGACGGTAGCAATTGGTCAGCACGGCATAGATTTTCCAACATTCCATGCGCTCTTCTTCCCTCGGGCAGTCAGTGATGAGGCGCACGATGAAGGAACCATACAGGTCTTCGAAGGCCAACTCCTTGTCCATCATGCGTTTCCATACCGAGTTGACAGAGCGTTCCTTGATTTCAGCCCTTGCTTTGATGCCGTTTTTCTCCAATTCGGCTTCAATCGGAGCGATAAAATTGCGCAACTCGCCCATGCTTTTGCCGCGCACGTCATCCATGCGCTTGCGGATGTTGTAGTAGATGGTGGGGTTGGTGTATTTCAACGACAGGTCTTCCAACTCGATTTGGATGGCATGCAGTCCGAGACGGTAGGCGAGGGGCGCATAGATATAGGTGGTCTCCGAGGCGATTTTCAGCTGCTTGTGCTTGGGCATCGAGTCCAAGGTGCGCATGTTGTGGAGGCGGTCGGAGAGTTTGATGAGCACAACGCGGATGTCGTACGACAGCGACGAGATGACCTTCTTGAAGTTCTCCGCCTGTGCACTCTCGGCGCCTTCGAGATTGGCGAACTTGGTAAGCCCGTCCACCACACGCTCCACCTTCTCACCGAACATCTCCTTGATGTCGTCGAGGGTGTATTTCGTGTCTTCCACCACATCATGCAGCAGGGCGCAGATGATAGAGGTGCGACCTAATCCGATGTCGTGGGCGGCAATGGTGGCCACCTCAATGGGGTGATAGATGTAAGGCTCGCCCGAGCGGCGGCGCTGGTCTTTGTGTGCCTCACAGGCGAAATAGAACGCCTTATCAACCATCTCAAGGTCTTGGGCTTCCTTGCGTGTCTGCCAAGCGTCGATGAGGCGCTGGTGTCGTCGTTCGATCTCTTCTTTTTCTTCTTTGGAATAGGTGTCGGGTAAAAAGGGCATCATAGGCAATCGTCTTTTTCAGACTGCAAAATTATGCATAATCCTTGTTTTTCGTTGTCGTTTGAGGGCGATTTTTTTATGGTTTGGGATGGATTTTTGGAAAATGTTTATATTTGCAGTCGGAAATACAACGAAGTTATGGGCCAGCTCGCATTTATTAAACTCTTCATGCTTGTGTCGATACCGACTGATATAAATGACAATCGTCGACATGTGCATGTGTTTTATAGGAATGGCCGTCAGCAGCACTCAGTGGCAAAGATTTGGATTGAGAAGAATGGTGAACGGTGTATTGAAATCGCTGAATCGAAGTTGTCACAAAAAGAGAATAAAATGTTAGTGGATGCAATTTCCAACAACTGGGAGTTTATTAACGAGCAGATTACCCGCTGCTTCAATGGAGAAAAGACAAGAGTAAGAAATATTGAATAAAATGTGTAAGATTAAGGAAACCAATATTGGAATTAAAAGCCTTGATTTCAGTGGACATCGAGGGAAGTTATGCGCAGTGTTGACTGACGGACGGGTTATCATTGTGCCCATTGGCTTTTTCCCCGACATCAAAAAGTTGTCAGTAAAGGAGCGCGAGGATTGGATGATTCTTGATGACCAGTTCTTCACATTCCACAACCTGAGCCGTGTTTATGC
>JAFRRE010000176.1 GCA_017428285.1 Bacteroidales bacterium
AATGAATATGGTGTTTTTTATGCTGGTATTGACGATGACATTGCCACCGTATGGAAAGACGGTGAAGTCCTCTATGAACCTGAAGACTGCGAAAGCATCACGGCGATTGCAGTGCTGCCCACTGAGACACCGCAACCTGGTCATGAGCCCAAACTCCTGCCTTGGTTCGATGGTTTCGAGGTCGACAGCACCTGGACCGACTGGACCGTTCTCGACTTCGACGGCAACAATGAAATCGCATGGGAGCGCAATGACGACGAAGCCGCCACTGGCGACTTCAGCGCCCGCCACCTCGCCTGCGACAACATCCAGGAAGGCTGGCTCATCACTCCTCCCCTATACCTAAATCTCTATTGCGACTCCACTTGGATGAGTTTCAAGACCATGGAAGTCAATCCGAGCAACTACACCAACAGCAGCCTCTTGATTTCGACCACAGGCACCCAACTCTCCGATTTCACTGAGATTTGGTCACAAGACACCCCATCCGACACTTGGGATTCCATCCACATCGACCTCTCAGCCTACCAAGGCGACACTATTTATTTGGCCTTTAAATACACAGGGCATCATGGCCACGACTGGTACATTGACGATGTAAGCGTCGAAGAGGCACTTACGATGTACGACATCACCGTCGAAAGCGGCAACCCCGACTGGGGCACCGTCAGCGGCAGTGGCAGTTATCCGCACGGCGCCACCGTCCAAATCGAAGCCCAGCCTAACATTGGCCATGAATTCCTCTGCTGGGACGATGGCATCGCCAGCAACCCCCGCGACATTGTTGTCCTCCAAGACAGCACCTTCGTCGCTTTGTTCGCCATCAGCCAATACACCATCGAAGTCGTCTCCGACAATTCCATGATGGGCACAGTGACTGGTGGCGGCACCTATCAATACGGCGACACCATCGAGATTGCCGCCACGCCTTACATCGGATTCGAGTTCATCAGTTGGACCGACGGTAACACTGACAACCCGCGCACCATTATCGTCACGGAAAACGCGACATACACCGCGCATTTCGGCTTACAGCAATGCGTCATCAAGACCCAAGTCACCCCCGAAGGTGCAGGCACCGTCGATGGTGGCGGCACCTACGACTATGGCTCCACCATCCAGCTATTGGCCCACAACAACACGGGTTATCGCTTCCAGATGTGGGATGACGGCAACCTTACCAACCCGCGCTCCGTTTTCGTGGAAGGTGATGCCTCTTATACAGCCGTGTTTGAGCCACTCCCATACGAAATCACTGCCGAATGCGACCCCGTGGAAGGTGGCACAGTGAGCGGAGCAGGCACCTATTATTATGGCACTACCGCCACGCTAACCGCCACACCCAATGAAAACTACATCTTCCTCTGCTGGAGCGACGGCATCGCCAGCAACCCGCGCTCCGTCACTGTGACAGGCAACGCCAACTACAAAGCCTTGTTCCATTTCAATGGCACGACCGAATACACTATAACCGTGGCGGCCAACAACCCATTGCTGGGTACCGTCACAGGCGGAGGCATCTACCCTGAAGGAAGCATCGCCGAAATCAGCGCAACACCTTATGAAGGTTCTGTCTTTACGGGCTGGGATGACGGCAACACCGACAACCCGCGCAGCATCGTAGTGACGCAGGACATGGAATTCATAGCTGTGTTCACCAAGACAGAGACCTACACCATCACGGTAAGGGCTGAGAGTCCGCTGTTGGGCTCCACCTACGGTAGTGGTGAATACCCCCTCAACTATGTTGTCAACATTGGAGCCTCCCCCGCGACGGGCTACTATTTCACCGGTTGGCAAGACGGCAACATGGACAACCCACGCACCATCATCGTGACCGGAGATGCCGAGTACGTCGCCTCGTTCGCCCGAGAACCCGTCCTGACCTATACCGTCACCGTACTGCATGATGAAGCACAAGGTCTTATCCTCGGTGCCGGTACCTATATCGCAGGCAGCATCGCCACCATCGCCGCCATCCCTGCCGATGGCTTCATATTCGTGAGATGGAGCGACGGAACCACCGACAACCCCAAGGAAATCCTTGTCGATGAAGACATCGTGTTGGCAGCCTTCTTTGAATTCACAAGTGTCGATGAGAACGGCTTAGAAAGCGTCAGTCTCTACCCCAACCCTGCCAACGACAAGCTCTTCCTAGAAGGTCTTGAAGAAGATTGTGAAATCAGCATCTACAACGCCATGGGCATGAAAGTCAAAACCATGACGCTGCAAGGCGACGCTGAAATCAACATCAGCGAATTGCCTGCTGGCCTCTACCTTCTCCGTATCGGCAACCAGCGCACTTTGAAATTCATCAAGGAATAACCATCCACCCAGATTCCACATAAAAAGCGGAAAGCCGAACTCAATCGACTTTCCGCTTTTGTTTTGGTTGGTGACAATGCTTATTTCGTTATCACAAACTTTAGCGTTTGGTTGCCTAAGTCCGAAACGGCTTTGATGAAATAGATGCCCGAATCAAGCGTGTTTAGGTAGGTCTCCAAAGTCGTGTGGTTCAGACCGTTGAAGGTGTAAGTGTAAAGCTGGCAACCCATGAAGTCGAAGACCGTCAACTCGGCCTTTGCACCTTCATTCAGCACCACATGCATCTCGCCCTGAGAGGGATTGGGATACACGGTGATGAGATTGTTGTTTTGAACAGGAGCCTCTTCCACATGCAAGAGTTCAAAGGCTTGGCTAAAGTCGGGGATGCCATAGCCGTATTTGTTGTCGGGATTGTCGGCACGGTTACCACAAGAGCGAACGACATCACAAATCTCTTGCACCGAAGCGTAGGGACAGGCTTGACGCAGGCAAGCCACAGCGCCAGCCAGCACGGGCGTAGCAAACGAAGTGCCATTGCCATTGTAATAAGGCCACCAGCCTCCGTCACCCGAAGCCACGTATGTGCCTTCGCCCATAGCCATCACGTCAGGTTTAATACGTCCGTCGTAAGTGGGTCCCACCGAACTGAAATCAGCACGGAATCCGTTTTCATCAACAGCACCCACCGTCAAGATGTGCTCTGCATCGGCAGGGATACCCAAGGTGCAAGTGCCATCGCCTTCATTGCCAGCGGCATTCATGCAAATCATGCCACGGCTGGCGGCAATCTCTGCACCAATCGTCATCGGGGCAGTGTGGCCGTCAAAGTGCTCAAAAGGATGATCCCATTGCGACATGTCAAAATCAATATAGCCCAAAGAAGTGGAGCAAACGTCAACACCCAGGCTGTCGGCATACTCCGCGCCAGAGACCCAGTTGTATTCCTCTACGATGTTTTCGCTCGGGCCATCCTCGGTATGCAGCAGATAATAGGAAGCCTTGGGAGCCGTTCCTACCATCTGGTTTGGAACATAGGCTGCCATAGTGCTTAAACATGAGGTGCCATGTGTGCTTTGCGAATAAACCGAGCTGGAACCATACACGAAGTCGCGGATGCCGAGCAAACGGCCTTCCTCGCGCATATTGTCTAAACAGGCGTGGCTTTCGGCGCCAATAAAGCCACCATCAAGGATGGCTATCACGACGCCAGTGCCATCATAGCCCTGCTCATGCAAGACATCAATTTTCAGTTGGGTGGCTTGCGCTTCTGCGCCGCCATAATAGCCACGGAAACCACGAGAGCCTTCAACGGCTTTCATCTCGTTAGCCATCCAACGTTCCTTCATCTCTTGTGCCTTGGGGTCATTGGGGCAATTGCGCACCACTTGCACAAACCCAAGGGCATTGATAGCCTCAATCACAGCGGGGTCTGTGACATACACCGAAACACCATTCAACCATTTCGAGGGGTTGAGCAGCTCAGCACCACAGTCGGCCACTGCCTGAAGATACTGCGGATTCACAGGGATGTCGTACTCATCGATGCCAATGCCCAAATTGGCACGACGCTGCAAAGCCCTTGGACTCAGGTAAGCCTCGGGGTTGTCAATAGAATAAGGTGAGTTTTCCTTGTCGGTAAACTGCACCCAGTAGATGTTGGTCGCGATTTGCGCTTGGGCAAACATCGTGACCGCAAGAAACAGTAGTAAAAAAGAAAGCTTTCTCATTGCTATAGAATTTGTATTATAAACACATAATATAATTAGGTGATAAAAAACGGGCAAAAATAATAAGTTTTTCGGATTCAAGGTTTAAAAATCAAAATTTAAGATTCAAATTGAGATTCCCTTGGGGAATGGAGTACTTCTTTTCGTTATTACCGGCGGCTTGAAACAGCTGCTGACAGGTAACTGTCAATGGCCGCCGCTTGTTACTCAATGCCTAACTCCATTCCCTTCAGGGAATCTCTTTCCGCATTCAAAAAAATCACTACTTTTGCAAAAAAAATTCAAAGCCATGCGCATCGACATCATCGCCGTTTTTCCCGAAATGTTTGAGGGGCCATTCACCGAATCCATCATCAAACGCGCTGTAAACAAGGGCATTGTGGAGATTGGATTGCACAACCTTCGCGACTACAGTACCGACAAACACCACAAGGTGGACGACTACTCGTTTGCCGCCGGAGCGGGTATGGTGATGATGATCGAGCCCGTCGACAATTGCATCAGCCACCTGAAGAGCCAAAGAGATTACGACGAGGTCATCTACATGAGCCCCGACGGCGAGCTTTTGGACCAGCCTTTGTGCAACCAACTCTCAATGAAAGAGAACATCATCATCCTTTGCGGACACTACAAAGGCATCGATGAACGCATCCGTGAACATCTGATTACCAAAGAGATAAGCATCGGTAACTACGTCCTTTCGGGCGGCGAACTCGGTGCGGCAGTCTTGGTCGACAGTTTGGTGCGCCTCATCCCTGGAGCTTTGGGCGATGAGACCTCTGCCCTCTCCGACTCGTTCCAGGACGGCTTGGTGTCGCCACCTGTCTACACCCGTCCGAGAAGCTACAAAGGCTGGGAGGTTCCCGAGGTGCTTTTGTCGGGCAACGACAAGCTCATCAACGATTGGAGGCTGGAGCAAGCCATCGAGCGCACCAAGGTGCGGAGGCCTGAGATGTACGAAATTTTCAAAAAAAGCTGAAAATCTTCTTCTCGTATCGAAATTATTTGTATTTTTGCACCCACTTTTTGGAGAAAAATATACAAAAATATATAAAAATGAGCAAAAACGCATTAATCCAATTCGTTGAAGATCAAATCGTTGTAAAAGATTTTCCGAAGTTTAAGACAGGCGACACCATCACGGTGACCTACAAGATTGTTGAAGGACAAAAAGAGCGTCTGCAGAAGTTCCAGGGCATCGTCCTGAAGCGCAGCGGCGAAGGCAAGGTTGGTACATTCACCATCCGCAAGATTTCCAACAATGTTGGTGTGGAAAGATGTTTCCCCATTGCCTCCCCGATGATTGAGAACATCGAGGTGAACAAGAAGGGTGCTGTCCGCAAGTCACGCATCTACTATCTGCGTGGCCTCCGCGGCAAGAAAGCCCGTATCAAAGAGCTCAAGGACTAATACCTTCAGCCACAACGAAAAAAAGAAAGCTCCGAACGTTTGCTCGGAGCTTTTTTCATTTCACGACTTCCTCATTCTTCCTGAGGTGCGTCTTTCTTCTTCCGCTTAAAAATCTTCGTCCTTAGCATAAACACCGTCAGTGCGGCCCAGAAGACCACCAAAATGCCCAAAGTGATAAAGGTCGCCTTGAGGCTCTGCGGGGCATAGCCCACCAAGAGCAACACAGGGAAACCCAGCACGATGGCCGAGAGGGTTTGCAACACCAGGTTGTTGGCGGCAGGCGTCTCAAACTTCGGGTCAATCTCGCGCAACAGGATCATACCATTACTGGCCGTGCCCGTCAGCATACCGAACATCGAGAAGAAGCCCTCGTATTTGTAATTGGGATAGAGGTGCTTCGAGATAATCAAGACATAAATGAAAGTCGCAGCGGCACCCAAGGTGCAGATGATGATGAATGGCAACACGAACTTGCCGAAGTTCTCGAAACTGATGGCCGCCGTACCCGCCACAATCATGACATCAAAGCAGAAGCCGCTGATGCGGTTAAGCATATAGTTGTTGATGTACTCGCGGCTCATCAGCTTGGCTTTTTTGAAACGACCCAGAAGCCACTTGAAGAAAATGCCGAACAGCGTGCCCGTCAGGAAGTTGAAGCCCCAAAGCATGGGTTTCAAGGTGTTGGTGCCAAAGTCGCCCAAATCCATCCCTTGTATCCAACGGGTGAATAGGAAAACGAGGAAATAGACGAACAGCACCATGCAGATCTGCACCGAGAGCTTGTCGATGGACTCGGCATCGGGAATCTCACCCTTGCCTTCGTAGTCCTCCAGCTTGTTCACTTGAGCCTCAGCGAGTTTCTTTCTCGAAAGCACGCCCTTGCGACGCAAGATGTTCATATAGATGACACCCACCACGCTACCCACGATGAAGCCCGTGGCTGCAATGGAGAGGCCGAAGTCGGCACCCGGGAAGTCGATGCCCTGCTTAGTGGCCCATGTGGTGAAAATCTTGCCGAAGTTCAAGGCCTGTCCCGGTCCCTGGCCGTAGCCCATCGGCAGCAACAAACCCGCTGCATAAAACAGTTTTCTGCCGAAATAAAAGAACAAAATAGAGACAATGAGGCCCACGATGCCTTGAATGACATAGGTGGAGGCCGTCAAGGCACCCGTCTCAATCACCTTCATCGGCGTGGACTTCGATTCTATCTTGTTGTTTTTCAGTGCCAAGGCCACAAAACCCAAGCCCAAGGCATGATAGGTCACAATTTCCATCACAGGCTTGTTGATGAGTTCCTTGCACCCTGGAATCGCCTTAAAGATCAAGAGCAGCAAACCGCCGATCAAAGCCGAAGGAATCAGGCTCTTGCGCAAGAAGGGGATCTTGGTTCTCAGCACGTTACCGAACAACAAGGCCGTTGCCAAAATGCAGAATTGCACCAGCCAGTTCCATGCTATAGGCTGGTCGAAAGTCATCACAGAAGCATCTAGTAGTGTCATATCAAATGATTTTATAAAAAGTATTCAAAACTAAATTACTACCAACAATTTCAACGTCTCAGTCTGACAGCCGTACCCGATGCAGAAACCATCAACATTCCACTATTCTCACCAAGGACCTCGTAATCAATATCAATACCAATAACAGCATCCGCGCCCATTTGCATTGCGCGTTCCTGCAATTCATTCAATGCCTGTGAACGAGCATTGATCAGTTCTGATTCGTATGAACTCGAACGGCCCCCAATAAAGTTTCTAATGCTGGCGCCAAAGTCTTTGATAAAATTCACTCCAGCAATCACTTCTCCAAAGACAACGCCTTTATACTCCAGGATGGTACAGCCTTCAATGTTTGGTGTAGTTGTAAGTATCATAATACATTGATTTTGTTTATCCATTTTGCCTGCAAATATATGTATTTTTTATATGGTGAACAAAATTCCGTAATTTTGCGGCATGAAAAAAGCGTTTGAACTATTCTTCTCTTTCTTCAAGATCGGAGCTTTCACCCTCGGCGGCGGCTATGCCATGCTGTCGATGGTAGAGAAGGCCGTCGTCGACCAGAAAAAATGGATCCCCAACGACGAGTTTTGGGACATGATTGCCGTGGTTCAGTCGCTTCCAGGCGTGTTCGCCGTCAATACGGCCTTGTATGTCGGGCATCGTGTGGCCGGCACAAAAGGTGCCTTTGCCGCCATGCTGGGTGCCATCATCCCGTCCATCACCATCATCCTGCTCTTGGCTACGGTGTTCCGCGAATACCGCGACCAACCCGTGGTGGAGCGCATCTTCAAGGGCATCCGTCCCTGCGTGGTAGCCCTCATCCTCGCCCCTTCCCTGCGCATGATCAAGTCGGCCAAGGTGACCTGGAAGACCGCCATCATCCCTATCGCAACGGTGTTTCTCATCTGGTGGTGCAAGATTTCGCCCGCCTACGTCATCCTGACCGCCATCGCGGGAAGTCTCATCTATGCGCTAATTATCAGACACAAGACAAGAGACGCGGGGGTTAATCCCCCCAACCCCCTTTCAAGGGGGAGTGACCCCGCGTCCCGTGTCTCGAAGTCCCGACGTCAAAAAGAAAAGGAGGCCAAGCCATGATCTACTTGCAATTGCTTTGGGTCTTTGTGAAAATTGGTGTGCTGGGCTTCGGCGGCGGCTATGCCATGCTTTCCCTTATCCAGCACGAGGTGGTGGACCACTACGCTTGGATGACCACCACCGACTTTGCCGACATGGTGGCCATCTCGCAGATGACACCAGGTCCCATCTCCATCAACTTAGCGACCTACGTGGGCTACACCACGGCGGGCCTCGGTGGCTCGTTGTTGGCTTCGTTCGCGCTCTGCCTGCCTTCCATCATCATGGTGTACTTCATCTTGAAATTGTTCATGAGCAAGAAAAACAATGCTCTGATGACCAACACCTTGAAAGGTCTGAAGCCTGCCATTGCCGGACTTATCTTTGCAGCGGGTCTCTCTATGATGAACACCCAAAACTTCGTCGACTTCGGTCGCGGCCAATACAATATCAGCGTCATCATCTGCGTTTTGGCATTTGTAGCCTCGTATTTCTTCAAGGCAAATCCAATTTTGCTAATTGTGCTCTCAGGTGTGGTGGGGTTCTTCGCGTATTAACCAAGGTCCCTGAGCCTGTCGAAGGGCCGGTTTAAGATTAAGATTCAAAATTCAAAATTCAAAGATTTAATATTCAACACGATATGAAACGGTTTATCATCAGTCTACTTGCGGTATTATCAGCTTCATGTGCCTTTGGGCAACATATCCTCACCTATCAGAGCTATGCCAAAGGCGTTACGGAGCAAGACACTACCACTGTGAAGGTCATTGAGAATGCAAATTACCTGAAAATCTGCACAGTAGAAAAGATGCTTTCCAACCCCATCCCTGGCTATGCCGAAAGCAACACTTATGTCGACTACGCCCATGATTCCGTCTATACTATCTTGGATTTTGCCGATGGGAAGTATTATAGCACTTCTTCATTGACAAAAAAGGACGTGGTTTTCAGTGACGAGGGACATGAAAACCTATTGGGCTACGATTGCCATAAATACAAGACCAGCATCAACTCCAACACCATCGAGGTTTGGATGACGGAAAACCTAGAATTTGCAGCCACACCCATGCCAGGCCTGGGGCGCTTGAAAGGCGTGATGGTGCGCTGCATGAGAAACGGTTCCTATATCACTGACTTAAAAGAGGTTAAAGAGCAAAAGCACGGCCTAGTCAACTTGATTCCCGACTACAAAGGCGAGCACAAATCGAGCCGTGAGCTGAGTCAGCTGCGCAAGGACAAACTCATTATACGCATCCCCGTTTTCGAGGATGAGCAAATCCATTTTGCGGAATATGAGCCATATACTGATGAGATCCCATTCGATACAGTCATCCATTTCAGTCATGGCACGCTGATTGTCAAACGTATGAACCTGCCCAAACTGCCTGCGCATTACCAAATCTTTGCCGAAATTCGTCAACGCAGCAACGGTGATGCCTACGACCGCAGTGCCTCCGTCTTCGTCATCCCGACCGAAAAAGCCAAGAGTTTCAAAGACGGCTTGACCAAAGGCATTGAAGCATTACCTACTTTGGTCGGTAAGGATGGCAAGGAATACCAAGGCATCAAGGCGGAGATGGATTATTTGCCGCCTGTCGAGTTAGTACGGTTTTTCACCTCGTTTGGCGCAGGCCATTTCAACGACAAGGTGCAGATCGACGGACTGGAATGGGCTGATGAGAATTACTACAAGATGGAAGTCAGCGAGTTGAGCGACCGTTTGCGCGGCGATGTGCTCATCGGTGCCTTCATCGGCAACTACGACAAGGGCGGACACAAGATTTCGCTTGACCTCCTCGCCTACCCTGGTGAGAACAAATGGAGCAAGAAGCCTTTGAAGCAACATTCCATTCCGCTGTTCAACACTTGCAATGTACTGGAAATGTCGGGACAGAATTACGGTCGCTTGTTTGCCACAGACACCTTGGAAGTGGATTTTGAACTCCCCGACAGCATAAAGAATGTGCAGCTCCGTTATATCAGCACGGGTCACGGCGGTTGGGACAACGGCGACGAGTTCAATCCCAAGGAGAATGCCATTTTTATTGACGGGGTGAAGCTATTCACCCACACGCCTTGGCGCTGCGACTGTGCCACCTTCCGCGACCAGAACCCTGTTTCAGGCAACTTCTGGAACGGTCTTTCTTCCTCAGATTACTCGCGCTCAGGCTGGTGTCCCGGCACAGCCACCAATCCCGTCTATTTCGACCTTAATGGATTGAAACCAGGGAAGCATACGCTACGCGTCGCCATTCCCCAAGGCAAGGATGAAGGCGAATCGTTCAGCCATTGGATGGTTTCAGGAGTGTTGTTATACGAACAAACAAAGGATAAAAAGTGAGTATTGCAGATTTGAAAAAAATGTGTAGTTTTGCAGAGTAAAAACAAACATAGAGCATTATGGCACAAGTGGAAATGACAGTGAGCATGGACTCGCGAAGGCAAGAACAGATTGACCGTTTCTGCGCCATTTCAGGTTTAAGCAGAAAACAGACTTTCAACGAAATGATGGACATGTGGGAAAGATTAGTTTACATCCCGTGGATTGAGTTTTTGGAAAAGGAAGAGCAACGACGCAAGGCCAGAGAAGGCTTCAATGCCATTCGAGCAAAAGCAGAAAGAGGCGAATATCCTGATTTAACCATGGAAGAAATCAACGAAGAGATTGCAAAAGCAAGAGCTGAAAAACGACAAAAAGAGAATCAGGGATGAGAATATACGCTGTTTTAGATACTAATGTACTGGATCAGCCATGCTGACACGCCACAAGAACAGTGCAACCAAAAGGATTATTAACGCGGCTTCCGACTTAATGCTCACACCGCTTTATCACGATGACATTATTGAGGAGTATAAAAATGTGTTAGGGCGCGACAAATTCGGTTTCGATTCTACTGATGTGGAGAATATGCTCGATGTGATTTCTTGGTGTGCCCATAAACCATCCGCCCAACCTCTCCAAGATTTCCCAAAAGAGAGGCTGGGCGGATAAATCATCGGTTGGCTGGTAGAGACGCAAAATTTTGCGTCTCTACAAAACAATCGTTATTATACTGTTGGATTATTCCGCATTGCGGACGAGTCGGACAGAGTGACCACAAAAGCGGTCGCCGCTATTATCCGTGTAGAGGTTGCCGCTACCTATACCAACGCCACCACCGAAGAAAAGTACGGAGTATGCGCTGAAGCTGTTGTGGTACGAACTCGACCAATAACAGCCAATGTAGGCAATATTGGATGTATAAATCCCGTAGTAACGGTCACCAGCGGCTGGAAGGAAAATCGCGCCGTTATCCTCAAACACATTGACCCAATCTTCTTCGGTGATGGTGTTAACATATCCTCCCCATGCATCATTCGTTTCACTCAGTGCATACACAGAAGCATCCCAGTTGTCGGGCAACAGAATGGCGCCGTTCACGCCGTTCACCGTTGCTTTGGCATAGCGGATACCGCTAATGGTACTGCGCGTGTTGAACAAGAAGTTCCATTCGAATTGCGTCAACGTGCGCCAAATGTTCTCCGTGTTACCACCGTTACTGATGGCATTGTAGCCCCAATCGGCTTGTCCATTACTGTCAAAGAGGTTGTAATTGGAATTACCATAGACGGAGTAGTTATCGTTATTTGCGCTTGTGCTCCAAGGCTGGTAACATACGGCACCGTGGTTGTAACCGCTCGTTCCCCAGCCGAAGAGATCTATCCAGCCGCTGTAACTTTGACTAACTAACTCATTATTGCATTTGATGACACCTTCATAGACTGTTCCAAGGTTTACATCACCCACATAATCCCACTGGTTTTCTGCAAAACGCCATATGTTGGTGGAAGCTTGGTATTGCAAGTTGCCTTGCGAGAAATAGACTTGGTCACCGTTAGCATTAATGGTGAACAAACCATTGATAGCTCCTTCAGGAATTGTGGGAATATCCTCAAGTGTAGTAAAGGCGACTTCCTCGCCATAGCTCGTGCCTTCCTCATTGGTAGCGTAAGCGCGCACGGTGTAGGTGGTATTCGGGGTCAAGTCCGTCAAGGCAATAGAGAAAGCGTTGTTTTCGGCTGCAATGCTAATACAAGTCCATTCCTCGTTTCCAGTCTTGTAGCAAATGCCGCTTTCAGAGATGGTGCCGTTGCCTGCATCGGTAATCGCTCCGCCAACTGTGGCCGTCGTGGTGGTAATTTCGGTTACCTCGGCGGTGGTCACCGTGGGAGCGGTAATGACAATTTCCTCCTCGGTGGTGAAGGTCAGCACATCGCCGTAGCCCGTGCCAGCCTCGTTGGTGGCATAGGCACGAATGTAATAGGTGGTATTTGGGGTCAGTCCGGTGAGGCTCACTGTGAAAGCTCCCGTGGTGGCCGTTGCCATTGCGTGGTCACCGTCAACGGTGGGCTCGCCCTCGGTGCTCCAGCACACGCCGCACTCGGTAATCGCGCTGCCGCCATCGCTCAGGATTTCACCGCCAGCTATAGCTGTTGTGGTAGTGATGCCGGTCACTTCGTTGGTCACAACATCGGGCAACTCGATCGGAGTGGGGGTCTCGCCAATCAGCAGGGGATTGAAACGCTTCACCTCGTTGCGCACGATTTGGGCGAGGTTGGTCTCCAACTGCTTGGTGCAGATGACATTTTCTCCGTCAAGCACTTCCATTGTGAAACCGTTGGCCAATGCGCCCACAGGCAGCATAATGAAGAACTCCTGCGGGGTGGTCGTGCTGGTCAGGGTCACATCGCAGTTGAGGGTCACGATGTTCGTGCCATTGGTACCTTGGTTGGCCATTAAGGCGGGCTCGTTGGCAGCGCAGTCAACGGTGAAGGTGCCGTTCAGCTTCTCGCTCTCACTACCCGTGATGCGGATGCCGCTCATATGTACATTGTCGCCCAACAGGCGGACATCGAGGCCGCCGCAAAGGTTCCTGAACTGGAGGTTCTCATCCTCGGCGTAGGCCGCCATCGGGTTCGCGCCGTTGGCGAAGGTGCCCGTCTGGGCGAGGGTTTGGGTGGCAGGCAGGTTGAAGGTTGCCGTGCTGCCGTTAAGGATGGCTGTCTGGGGATAGACTGCCGTAAACGGCTCGGTCATCCCGAACTCGCCTGTAGTGCGGAAGGTGCCGTTGGTGGTTCCCGCGCCCGATTGCAGGGTGAAGGTGGCCGTCTCGCCCTCATCGTTGGCAACCAAAATCTTGTCGCCAGCCAGCCATTTCACCATTCCGTTCTCGGAGTTGATGGCGGTGCGGCCTTGTTGGCCTGCCAGTTGCTCAATGTCGGCCGTGAAGACGGCTTCCTTCGAGCTTTGCTTTTCCTTGTTGCACGAGACCAAGGCCATCAGGCCGAACGTCAGTGCCATTGCTGAAAACAGTACTTTCTTCATAGTGCATCAGGTTTTTAAGGCCAATTTACATCGGTCATGGTCATGGATTCCGTTCCGCCGCCGGCGTATGTTGCCGCGACACCGCCCGAGGCACACAAAATGCCTTGGGGCTCAATCTCTATGATCTCCGCCTTGGGAGCCTCATAGCCTTTTTTGTTCACTGCTTTTGCTTGCATACTGTGTTTGTGTTTTGCGTTTTCGCCGACAGACACCCCATGCCGACCGTTACTATGATATGAACTCGAAAACACAAAAAGAAAAGCGGGGTATCCTTGCCTCTGTCCGTCCGTCGCTTTAGGTCGTAGGAAACCTTCCAAATAAACAAACAGAATTGATACCCACGCTGTCGGTATATACATTAAACCCGAAAAGTGTGCTTGAGGCGGTTAAGCCTCAGCACACCAACGGGAGTATGATACCTACCCGTGGCACCTACTTCTGCATTGTTCTTGATTTGGATTCTTGAATTTCCTACGTTCAAAGCAACCAAAAACAAGCGTCAGCAAACGCCTTCTGATTATGTCATCCCCACCCGCTCACCCAAGCGTGGGTTTCGGATAAGGATGCGGCAAAGATAGGAATAATTTGTATTGGAAAAGGGAAAACAAGAGAAATTTTCACAAAATCCGCCCAGCATAAGACAACATCATCTCATCTAAGGTTACCATCGCCGCCAAAGCCTCCACTAAAACTACTGCACGCGGCAAGGCACACACATCGTGTCGTCCTTCTATGGCGATTTCACAAGGTTCCCCTGCCCTATTCACGGTCTGCTGAGGTTTTGCCACGCTCGGTATCGGCTTGAAGGCCACACGGAAAACGATATCATTGCCATTGCTGATGCCGCCTTGGATGCCGCCCGAGTGGTTGGTCAAAGTTGTAATTTTGACACGAGACTCGAGACTGCGGGACTCGGGACATGTCTCGTGTCCCGCGTCCCGTAGTCCCGCGTCCTTATTAATAAAGGTGTCGTTGGCCTCGGAGCCTTTCATCTTAGCTAAAGCAAAACCATCACCGATTTCGAAACCTTTTACGGCGGGCAGGCTAAACATAGCATGCGCCAACTCTGCCGAGAACTTGCCGAACATCGGCTCGCCCCAACCTGCAGGAACACCCTTGATACAGCATTCAACGATGCCACCCACAGTGTCGCCTTCTCTACGTGCCTGTTCTGCGTCACCCATCTCAATTACTCTGGCAATGATTTGAATATCCTTCTCCCGCAAAATCTGCTTGGCGATGGCACCTGCCACCACGATGGGCAGCGTTGTTCTTGCCGATGCCCTGCCACCACCACGCCAATCGCGGATACCATACTTCTGCTCATAGGTGAAATCGGCATGCGAAGGACGGTAGATGTCTTTCAAGGCCTCATAATCTTCTGGTTTGCAGTCCTCATTTCGCACCATAAAGGCAATCGGTGTACCCAAAGTAACGCCATCGAGCAAGCCTGAGAGCCACTCGATTTGGTCCGTTTCTTTGCGTTGCGAAGCTGTTGAAGACCGCGCTGTCTTGCGCCTAAGCAGTTCACTGTCAATGAAATCAAAATCCAATTCCAATTGTGAGGGGCAGCCATCAATGACACCACCGATAGCTGTGCCGTGCGACTCGCCGAAGGTGGTGAGTCTGAAGATGTGACCAATGGTATTCATGGGGCAAAATTACAAATAATCGACAGAATTTTGTATTTTTGCAGCCGCAATGGACAAAAAGAGCACAAATAGCAACATCAAGATAAAGAACAAGCGCGCGACGTTCGAGTATTTCCTCGTGGAGACGCTGACGGCAGGCATCGTGCTGACGGGGACGGAAATCAAGTCCATCCGTGGCGGCAAGGCGAGTCTGGCGGATTCATATTGCAGCTTCAAAGGCAATGAATTGTTTGTGATTGGCATGCACATCGCCGAATACGCCCAAGGCACCTACAACAACCACGACCCCAAGCGCGACCGCAAGCTGCTCCTCAATGCCCGTGAATTACGCAAGTTGAAGAACAAAGTGCAGGAGAAAGGCTTCACCATCGTGCCTGTCGTGCTGTTTATCAACGAGAACGGCCTAGCCAAATTAGACATTGCCTTGGCGCGAGGCAAACACTATTACGACAAGCGCGAAACCTTGAAGACCAAGGACTCGAAGCGTGAGTTGGAACGAATGGATAGGTATTAGAAGCAATATCCCACACGGATTGAGATGGGCGAACCATAAGGTGTTCCCCAGCCTTCTGTTTCCAAGTTGCCCCAACTGAGGTTGTAAAGCACCATGAAATAGACAAAGCTACCGTTGTAGGAATATTGCCGATAACCGCCACCCACAAAGACACTGTTGAACCATCGAGAAGAAACCGTTTCATGGTTCCATCTTGAGAAGCCATACATCACCTCATCCTCGACATGTAAAAACAATCCCTTGTAAACCTGGAAGTTGGTATAGGGTGCCACCCCAAAATAATGGCCATATTCGTTGCCATAGTATCGGTCGAAAGCGCAAGTCAAGTCATATATGCCACGCAGACCCACTTCCCAGGGACTAAAGACACGGTAACCGATTTGTGGAGCTACGGACAAACTAAGATATGAGCCCGACATGCCGAAACCGAAATTGCCACCATAAATCATCCTTCCTTTCATATCTGGCACATCGGGGAGGAACTGCGCCGAGGCCTTGCCAGCAAAGCCGAAAAGCATCAAACAAAGCGATGCGATGATTGAAAAACGTTTCATAGTCACGATATTTTCTGCAAAAATACAATAAAATCCATTTCCGCCCGTATCCAATAAAAGTTTATCTTTGCGATTTTAAACTCTGTCATGAAAACTCGGCATATCTTACTCATAATCACCCTATTCCTATTGGCAGGCTACTCATGCAAGAAGAGCAGCCAAATCAATCCCGATTCCAGTTTGAAACTCTCCTTTTCAGCGGATACGGTACTTTTCGACACGGTCTTCACCTCTTTGGGCTCGGCCACACATGAACTGAAAATCTACAACACGCATAGCGATGACCTGAAAATCAGTTCCATACGCCTTGTCGGGGGCGAAAGTTCACCTTTCCGTTTCAACCTTGACGGCGAGAGTGCCATTGAGATTTACGACAAAGTCATCCCTGCTGAGGATAGCCTTTTCTCCTTCCTGCGCGTCACCATCAACCCGAACGACCTCAACTCGCCTTTCGTGGTGGAGGATGAGCTGGAGTTCATCACCAACGGCAACACGCAGACCATCAAGCTGTTGGCATGGGGACAAAACGCCAATTACATCGTCGCTGACAAAGTGGTGAACATCGGTGGCACGCCCTATCCCTACCACATCGTCGCCGACAGCCTTCAGACCACGGTTTGGACTTCGGAACGACCCTATGTGATCTACGGTTATGCCCTCATCAACAGTTACGGCACCTTGAGAATTGAAAAAGGCACGCAAATCTATTGCCATCAAGGTGGCGGTATCCTTTCGTGGAGCGACGGCCAGCTCATCATCGACGGTACAGCTGAGGAGCCCGTCATCGTGCAAGGCGACCGTTTGGAAGCGTATTACAACGACACCCCTGGACAATGGGAGCAGATCCTGATGATGGACGGTCGCGCTGGCGCCGACCACCGTATCAGCCATGCCATCATCCGCAACGGCACCATCGGTCTCAACTGTCAATCGGTACTGAAAGCCACAGAATGCGCCTTGCGCATTGACAACACCGTTGTTGAAAACCAAAGCGGCTACGGCCTGTTTTCCATCCTCTACGCCGTTGAGGCCAAGAACTTCGTCATCGCCAACTGTGGCTTTGCCAACCTCTGGGCCTTCGGTGGTGACTACCGTTTCGTACACGGCACCATTGCCAACTATTGGAATGCCAACGAGCACAACAACAACGAAAACGCCGTTTTGGTGGCCAACTACGCACTCGACGGCAACAACCAGCCTTTCTATTACCCATTCCGCATGAAAATGGACAATTGCATCATCTACGGCAAGCAAAAAGATGAATTCAAGGGCGTATTTGGTCCCGAGGCCGACTCCATCTACACCTTCGACCACTGCCTCATCAAATCGGAGAAATACAATGGCACGATGCCAGGTTTCAGCCATTGCCTCTTCAACCTCGAGCCCTACTTCTCCGACCCGATAAAGCCAGACTGCCACATCGACAGCATCGCCTCACCCGTCATCGGCATGGGCAACCCTCTGTTTGGCAACGAAGTACCGTACGATTTGGAAGGTGTTTCAAGGATTGGCACTCCGGATATGGGAGCGTATCAGTATGTAGGGGATTAATACACCGCCTTCACTCTTAACGTCTTCTTATTCCCTACTCCGTCAGTCACCACGACCTTTACGTTGTTGGTGCCTTTTTTCATCTTCTCATCGAAATCGTAATAGAGCAGGTTGTTCTTGGCGTCGTACTGGCCCAGCACCCACACATCATCCAGATAGATGTCGTAGGTCTCGATGCCCGTCATGTCATCGGAAATCTTGAAACGCAACGACTTGAGTGCCTTCACCGATTGTCCGTCCTTGAAATTGGAGGCTTTGACCGTCGGTGCCACCGAGTCGACCTTAATGGTGTATTCGCCCATAGTGTAGGTCTTCACCTCCATCCAGCCGTTTTTCATCTTACCGCCGAGAGAGGAAACCTTACCATTATTGTCGATGCTGGCAATATACAGTTTGGAATTGTTGGCCCATTTCTCTTCGGGACGGATTCGCAACGTGAACTTCTTGAAAGTGGTCAGGCCCTCATCACCAAAGCGGTAAACAGGTGAGCAGCAGCCTGTTTCATCGCGATGACCCGTCTGAATCCACTCATCGCGGAAGAGCGTACCTTCCTCCATTGAGACATTGAAATCATCAATGGTAATGTTGTTGTTGAGCGAGCCATCGGATTTCACGAAATACTCGCTGCGTCGGCGCACAGGTCGTTCCACTTCAACGGGAGCCACACCCACCAATTTGAACGAGGCGGTGGTGCTATTGCCTACATAATCAGAGATTTTGAAGCGAACATTCACCGTATCGCCTTCACGCACTGTCACCGTACCATTTTTCTTCTTGATCATTCGGAGGTTGTTGTTGGAATCCGTCTCAGTGCGAACATAACTCGTCTTTTTCTCCTTATAATGGCGATAGTCAAGCAGACTGTTCACATAGCGCTGCTCATTATAGGAGAAACGGTCAGCCTCAACTTGAAAAGCCAGTGCGTCGTCGAGATAAAGCTCATAAAAATACGGGCCGTCCTTATTCGTCGATGTGCCAACCAAATCATAGGTGCAAATTCCAAACGACATCTCACCATTGCCATAGACATAGTCTTTTTCTTTGAGAGTATATTGTCCATTTTTTCCCTCAACTACAGAGAAATACATTGGGTTGGCTCCACCTTCCAAAGAGGATTCATCACCCAAAGGATAAACCGAAATGCCTCTAACAAGCGGTCTCTTGTTGTCCTCAATATTATAGCCGAAAAACATGGGGTTGACAGGCCGTTCGTTGGCATCACGAATCTCGAAATGCAGGTGCGGTCCGCCCGATCCGCCAGAATTACCCGAATAAGCAATCACATCGCCCTTTTTCACTGGGAATTGGTCCTTTTCGGGATAGATCTGCGAAGTGTATTTCTTGTTCTTGTACTGGTATTGCTTCACATATTTGGCAATCTCACCTTTGAAACGCTGCAGGTGGGCATAGACGGCAGTATAGCCATCATTATGTGTGACATACAGCACGTTACCATAGCCATAGGGCGACACGCCGATGCGACTGACATAGCCATCGGCCACGGCATACACCTTCTTGCCTTCCACACCTTGGGTCTTGATGTCGAGACCGGCATGTGGATGGTTGGGACGAAGCTCACCGAAGGTGGCCGAAAGTTGAATCGGGAAGTCAACCGGCTTGCCGTATTGGGGATATGACTGGGCAACAGCTCCCAAGGAGACCGCTAAGGCCAACAAAACCAACAAAGAACGCATTTTATTCATCATTATACACTCGTTTATTTTTTATTGGGCAAAGATATACCTTTTTTTCTATTTTTGCAACGGCTTTAGAAACAAAAACGATGCGCCGTCAAACGAGAAAAGAGAAAATACAGGCTTGGCTTTCTTCGCCGTATATGTTGCTGTTCTACAGATTGTTGGCTACCTTGATAGTGCTCAGCATCAGCCGTTGGATGCTTTACCTTTTCAACGTCCAGTTTTTCCACCAGCTGGATTTGGGGCAAGCGTTGGCACTCTATCTCCAAGGCATGAGGTTTGACCTACCTATTGTATTTGGAATCAATATCTTAACCATCATTTTCTATTGTTTGCCTTCGCGCATCATCTACAATGAGAAGCTGCAGTCTTTCGTTGACATCATTTACATTATCGCCAATGCCGTTGCCATCTTCCTGAATTTCTTGGACATCGTATGCTTCCATTTCTTCGGTAAGCATCTCACCGTCGACTTCATCAAGGTGCTCCTCCATTCCGATGAAGTGTCGTTTGGCGTGGTCAGGCAAGTCTTTTTCGACTACTGGTACCTATTGGTCATCTTCATTCTCTTTGTATTGATTATCATTGTAGTAGCTCAGCACACAAAGCCTAAAAAGCCGGAAAAGGAAGAGAAACCTCATTGGCAATTGCGGCAAACTATCAGCCTGGTAGTCATGCTTTTGCTTACAGTCATCGCTGGTCACGGGGGAATCCAAGCCAAACCCATTTCGGTGGAAACCGCCATGGAATACACCGACCCACAAAATGCACCCATTTTGCTAAACACACCGTTTTGCCTCGTCACCACTCATGAAACCGAACTGAAAGAACACGATGGGCAATACGAAAGCGACTTCTCCCCCATCCATTATGACTTGAGAGCCAACCGCTTCATCGAAAGCGACAGCCTTAGAGTTGACAGTATTCCCAGCAATGTGGTTGTCATCATACTGAAAAACATCGGGCAGGAAATGGTGGGCTACTACAGCCGCGACCGTCGTTCGGAACTCACGCCTTTCCTCGACTCACTCTTAGGCCAAAGCCTCACTTTCAACGGTATGTCGAACAGCCGCAGGAGTCTGGAGGTGCTTCCTGCCATCTTGGCCAGCATCCCTTCGATGATGGAGTACGACTTCGTGAGGTCGCCTTATGCCGACAACGACTTCGATGCCTACTGCCAACATTTGCAAAAGCGGGGCTACAACACCATCTTCATGCATGGAGGCAAGAACGGCATGCTGGGCTTCGACGAGTTTTCGCGCCGAGCAGGATTCAACAAGTATTTCGGCCGTACCGAATATGGCGACGACAGCGATTACGACGGCCAATGGGGTATCTACGACGGCCCCTTCCTGCAATATGCTGGCAAGACTTTGAACCGCGTTGACAAGCCCTTCGCCACGGCAATCTACACCCTCTCGTCGCGCTATCCCTACAATGTCCCCAAAGACTTCGTACTGCCCGAAGAGAGTTACTTCTGGACAGGCTTCGAGAAAACCGTGTACTATGTCGACCACTCATTAAAGGACTTCTTCACGACGGTCTCGCAAATGCCTTGGTTCGAAAACACCCTGTTTGTCATCACGGCCGACTATTCCAACAACGAGCATTTCCAACCCGAATATAGCAACGTTTGGGGCATGTACTCCATTCCCATCGCCTTCTATTATCCCAAGAAAATCAAGCCGTTGAAAAACGAAGAAATTGCCCAACAGATTGATCTTGGGCCATCCATTCTTTCCGCGCTTGAGGTCAACGATACGCTGTTTTCCTTCGGGCGCAACCTGTTCGACACCCTCAGCGAGCCCTCATTCGTCAGCTATTACAACCTGACCTACCAATATTGCGACGGCACCTATCTGGTACAATCGGATGGCGAACATCCTTTCGGCATCTTCAAGCCCGTCAGCGACTCACTCCTAAGCGACAACCTTGTCGATAGGCTGCAGTGCCCCGACGTTTACGACAAGCTTTACAAATTTCTACAGGAATACAATAGCAGAATGATTAACAACAAATTATTTATGACACAAGACGACAAGACACGAGACTCGGGACTGGAAGATACTCTCTCGCAGTCCCGCGTCCCGTAGTCCCGCGTCCTATAGTCCTATTATGAAACACAAGAGTGACAAAAACGGAACCGTTTACTCCACCAATCCCGACTACGCCTTCGACTATGGTGAGGAAGAAGCCATTACCCTCGAACCTGCCAAACAGAACCTTCGCGTGATGCTCGACAAGAAACAACGCGGCGGCAAGAAAGTGACCCTCATCACAGGTTTCCAAGGCTCCGACTACGACTTGGCCGTCTTGGGCAAGGAACTGAAATCGGCCTGCGGTGTGGGCGGCAGCGTGAAAGACGGTGAAATCCTGCTGCAAGGCGACTTCCGCGAAAAAGTATTGGCCTTGTTGCTTCAGAAAGGTTACACGAAAACCAAAATCAGCGGGTTATGATTGAAAAATACATCGAAATACTGAGAAGCCTCATCCTAAAGATGGGCATCAGCGAAGGGTTTTCGACTGGCTTCGCCGAAACGACAGCCACGATTTCGTTGGTCATCGTCGCTTTTGCCATCTTTTTCCTGATTAAATTCATCCTAAAAAAAACCGTCTACAAAATCATACAGCTCTCGACAAACAAATACGATGACCTGCTCATCAAGAACAAAGTCATTGGCCGGATTTGCCTGCTCATCCCTGCTCTCATTATCGGTGCTTGGCTGCCCAATGTGCTTCCCAGTTTCCCCGATACTGCAGCAATACTGATGAAGCTGGTCAACGTGTTCGAAATCATCATTTGTACCATGATTTTCAGTTCCTTGCTGTCGACGGGAGAGGATTTATACAACACCCACGAAATGGCGAAAATCAAGCCCATTACAGGTTTGGTGCAAATCAGCAGAATCGTGCTTTATGTCTTGACAGTCATCGTGGTCATCGCTTTTGTGATGGGCACCAAAATCAGCAACATCCTCATCAGCTTGGGCACCATGTCGGCAGTCATCATCCTTGTTTTTCAGGACACCATCAAAGGATTTGTGGGCAGCATACAGCTCTCTGTCAACGACATGCTTCGCATTGGCGATTGGATCGTAACGGGTCCCGCCGACGGTGTCGTGCAGGAAATCAACCTCACCACAGTAAAAGTGCAGAATTGGGACAACACCATCACCACCGTCCCGACCTACACCATGGTTTCCAGCCCCTTCACCAACTGGCGTGGCATGTCGGAATCGGGCGGACGCCGCATTGCGCGTACCATCAACATCGACGTGAACACCATCCGCTACTGCACACCTGAAATGCTTGAGAAATACAAGCATTATGCCTTGATAAAGGACTACATTGCCCAAAAAGAAGAGGACATCCTCGAATACAACAAAGCCAACAACATCGACACAAGTGAAATCTTGAACGGCCGCCAGCAGACCAACCTCGGCGTTTTCCGTGCCTACATCAAGGCTTACCTCAACAACAACCCGAAACTCAACCACAACCTCATGATAATGGTGCGTCAGATGCAGCCCACCGAGTTTGGTGTGCCGTTGCAAATCTATGCCTTCAGCAGCGACAAGCAATGGATCAACTATGAGGAAATCCAAAGCGATATCTTCGACCATATCATTTCGGCTGCAACGATGTTTGACCTAAAGATTTACCAGAAACACTAGTTGAGAGTGTAGAGTTTAGAGTTTAGAGTCAGTTGAAAGTTGAGAGTTTAAAGTTTTGAGTTGTAGGGCTGTCACATCGTGGCAGCCGGTCAATCCAAAGAAAAGATTTATGAATCTAGGAATCGTTTTTACGGAAAAGTATTTGAAATTGATGTTCAAGCAGTTGCGCGATGCCACGCCTGAAGAGGTGATGGAAGAGCTGGAGCATTGTCGCCGCGAGAACCGCCGCCCCGTGCGCGTGCCAAGGTATTTCAGAGGCTTTTTCATTGAAGAGAAATACCAAGCCTCAACAGGCTTCGAGATGCAAGTCTTCAAGCACGAAGAAACAACAAGGCCCCTGAGCTCGTCAAAGTTAAGGTCCCTGAGCCCGTCGAAGTTAAGGTTCCTGAGCTCGTTGAAGGGCCGACCTAATCACAAACTCATCCTCTACCTTCATGGCGGCGCCTTCATCTATCCGCCCGTGTTTTTCCATTGGCGTTTCCTGCACGACCTTGCTTTGCGCACGCATTATGACGCTTTGCTCCCCGTCTATCCCAAGTCACCTGAATACGACTGCGAGTACTCGGTCAAAACGTTATTGGAATACTACCAAAGCATCTCGGAATCAAAGCAATACGATGAGATTCACCTCGTTGGCGACTCGGCGGGAGCATGTCTCTGCCTTGTGATTGCCCAAGAAGCCCACAAAAACGGCTGGCAAAAGCCAAAGACCTCTATCTTGCTCTCCCCTTGCGTCGACCTGAGCCACACCAAGGAAAAGCAGATGTTGGCCTTACAGGACAAAGACAACATGTTGCAATACGACCGCATTGTCACCTTGAATGCCATCTGGCAAGGCAAATTGCCCGTGAAACATCCATGGGTCAGCCCCGTCTTTGGCGACTTCAGCGGGGTGGACAACCTCAACGTCTACTATGGTTCAAACGAAATCCTCCAGCCCGATGACCTTTTCCTCAAAGAGACCTACGAAAAGGCGGGCAAGACCGGACGTTTCAACGAGTATGAGGGCATGTTCCACACCTTCGCCATGTTCCCGGTTCCTGAAGGATTCAATGCCTTGAAGGATATGGTTTACATTCTAAAGCGATAAAAGCCACAAGAATCTGACAGATCACGCACAAAGCCTTGTCGCGTTATTTGCCAGGTTTATTAACCTTTTTAGGAACATTAGGCTTTTTATCGGCATTAGACTTTTTCACAGTTTTGGTATTGCTAGCCTTTTTGGGCTCTTGCTGTTTCTTGGTAGCTTTTTCAGTCGGTTTTTTCTTTTCTGCAGCTTTTTGAGCCTCTTTCTTTGCAGCAGCTTGTTTTTCAGCTTCCTTCAATTCCGCCTTCTTCGCTTCCACCTCCGTCACATATCTGCCTTGGGGATAGGCTTCAAGATAGCTGTCGCACGCCGCTATAGAAGTGCAATTCTCAAAGAACTTGTCCTCTATCTGTTCCGCTTCAGCTTTGGCTCGCGCTTCGGCTTCGGCCTGCAGTCTGGCTTGCTCTTCGGCAATGGCTTGCAACGCCTTGGCGGTGCTGTCGGCCACAAGCCTGTCGACTTCGTCTTTGGCTTCATTGTAGTGCAAAGCGTCGCTTCCGAAATCACGCATATAGGAACGATAGTCATTAGCAGTGACACAGGCTTGATAGGCTTGGTTATCTGCTTCATTTCTCATGGATTTCTCCCTAAGCTTCAAAAACAGCACAATAGCCACCACCAAAACCGCCAAAGCGCCCACTCCTAATCCAATCCATAGGCCAACCTTTTTCTTCTTCTTGGGCTTTTCAGTCCCGGCAGCAGTTTGTGTCGCCTCAGGAACGTGGATGCTTGTCGGATGGTCGGACATGGTCTGTCGTTGGGGTTGGAAAGCTTGTTCTGCAACAGGTGTATTTGCCTCAACAGCAAGGGTTTTGCTCAGGTTGTCGTTTTGCTGTGGCGTTCCCATCATCGACGGTGTTGCCCCAAAATGACACAAGGCGGGTCTATTATTTGGTTCTTTCTCCAAATAAGGGGCCAAGAAGCTCTTCCAACTTGCCGGCAAACCACTCAAATCCAACGGCTTGTACACAATCCGCTCGCGGATTTCGAAATCGCCGCTTGAATTGCTGTCGTAGGGGCAGGTGCCCGAAATCAGCTGGGCGAATGTCACGGCCAAGGAATAGATATCGGTGCGATAGTCGATGTTTTTGGTGTCTTTCACCTGTTCGGGACTCATGTACATCAGTGTGCCCATCATCGCGCCTGTGCTGGTCAGGGAGATGCTTTCCTTCACTTTGGCGATGCCGAAGTCGAGCAGCTTAATGTTGCCTCGCTTGTCGAGGAAGAGGTTCGACGGCTTGATGTCGCGGTGCACGATATCCATGGCATGGGTGTAGTTGAGCGCGTCGACCGTCTGGTCCCACCAGCGGCGCAACTCTTCATCGGTGAACTGCCTGCCGTTTTTCATCAAGGCCTCAAGGTCTTCGCCTTCGAGGTACTCCATGACGATGCAGTGACGGTTGCCAATATAGCCATAGCCGTACACCTGCCGGATATTCGGATGGTCGAGTTTGACCATTACGAGGGCCTCGTTATGGAAGCGCTCCACGATTTGTGGGTAACTCGCCAGATTCTCGTTCAACACTTTTACTGCCGCAGGTTTGCCGATTTCATTCTCGGCGTACCACACCTCAGCCATGCCGCCCTTGCCGAGCAGCTTCTTCAGTTCAAATCCGTTGATTACTTGTCCTTGCATATCAAATAAATGCTATTGGTTAACAAACGACTCTCCTTTTGAAAGTCAAGCAATTAATTTGGCAAATGTAAGAAGATTTTCGGATTATCCGCCCAAAACCGCAAGTTTTCTTAACTTTGCCCCGCAAAAAAACCAATGTTTACAGAACATCATGCAGAAATTCAGCGAATTAATCAAGGAAGAACTCAAAGGTTGGAAGCCGTTCGACATCATCTGGCTGGTCCTGGTGAGCGTCGTCATCACGGTGATGTCCATCCTGTTCAAATACGACAAGGCGAACGACCAGTTCTATTGGATCCACATCGTAGCGGCGGCCTGCGGCATCATCAACGTGGTATTAGGTGGCAAGGGCAAACTGTCGAACTACCTCTTCGGCTTCATCCATTGCTGCCTGATGATTTACATCACGTTGATTTCCAGACTCTATGCCGACTTTGGCGTGACCGTCTACAACTTTGTCATGCAGTTTGTGGGCTTTTTCATGTGGGCGAAAAACATGAACAAGGAAACGCACGAAGTGATGAAACTCCATGCCTCCAACCGCACTCGAATCATCAGCCTCGCCATCATCGTAGTAGGCACCATCGGATTCGGCCTGCTGATGAAATACTTCACCAACGACATAGCTCCCTTCGCCGACTCAGCCAAAGCCGTGATGCAAGTCGTGGCCATGATACTGATGGTCAGGATGTTCAGCGAACAATGGTGGCTTTGGTTTGCCATCAATTGCGTCAGCATCTTCATGTACATCAAGGCGGGCAACTTCCCCATCACGATGATGTATGTCGTTTATCTGGTCAACTCCATCATCATGTGCGTGCGCTGGGAGAAGGAAGCCTGCGCTAATGACAAACTCATTTCCAGTTATAGACAATGACTAGTGACAATGACAATGACTGCTTTTACGATTATTGAGGCAGTCATTGTTATCTGTCATAGTCAAAAATAGAGAAAATGCAGAAACAGAATAACACGAAAATAATAGGAGCCATAGCGGTGGCACTTTCCGCCATGCTTTGGGGCGTTGACGGCATTTTGCTCACGCCGCAGCTCTACAACCTCAACACGGCCTTCGTGGTCTTTGTCATCCACCTCTTCCCTTTCCTGCTGATGAATGTGTTCTTCTTCAGGGAATACCACCTTCTGAAGACCATGACGCGCTCCGACTTGATCTATTTCCTGCTCATCGCCTTGTTTGGCGGCGCCTTGGGTACCTTGGCCATCGTCAAGTCGCTGTTTTTGCTGCATTTCAACAGCCTTTCCGTTGTGGTGTTGCTGCAAAAGCTACAGCCCGTCTTTGCCGTCATCCTGGCACGCATCATCCTGAAAGAGAGGATCAAAAGGCATTTCGCGCTATGGGCTTGTGTCGCCCTCGTTGGAGGCTATTTCCTCACCTTCGGCTGGTCGCTTCCTGATTTCAGCACCGAAGGCATCACCACAGTCTATGCGGCCTTGCTCTCGCTGTTGGCGGCCTTCTCCTTCGGTAGTTCGACGGTGTTTTCTAAGAAGATCCTGGGAAACTATTCCTTTGTCAGTTCCACCTTCTTCCGCTACGGCTTCACCACGCTCATCATGTTGTTCATCGTGTTGTTCGCAGGCCATATCGGCGACTTCTCGCAGGTGACGCCACGCAACTGGCTCTTCATCGCCCTCATCGGCCTGACCACAGGCTCGGGTGCCATCTTCCTGTATTACTATGGTTTACGCCATGTGAGAGCCTCGCTTTCCACCTTTCTTGAGCTGATGTATCCCATCACCGCCGTGGTGCTCGACTATTTCGTCAACGACACAAAGTATTCCCCGGTGCAATGGGCAGCGGCCTTTGTGATGCTGTTTGCTATTGTGATGCTGAATGTGGACTCTAAAAAGGGATGATTATGAAAGACACGAGACATCGGTATGGCTATCAGCTTTCAGCCGTCAGCCTTCAGCATAGTACCACTGAGGCTGAAAGCTGACAGCTGATAGCTGAAAGCCATTATTATTTTATGTTTCGAGCAATATTTAATGCAATTGATTCTGAATTTGTCTACCTTTGCAGCATCAACAAAAAACCAACATCATGGACAACGAAATCAAAAGAGTGTACTCCGGTTCGGTAGTTGATGCCGAATTCATCGGCAGCGTGCTTGCTGACAACGGCATTCAGTTCCTTATCCGCAACTTCCAGGAAGAGAGCCTCGTGGCAGGCTGGGCGGCAGGTGTCATCCAAGGTGATGCTTCGGTGTATGTCTTCGAAAAGGACTACGATAATGCCATGCTGCTCTTGGATGAGATTAATGCGGCGGAGATGGAGGGAGAATAACCGTTCCTTCCATTTACACTTCACGCAAGCCTATCGCTTTCTCGATTTCACGCAGGTTATAGTCTTTCTTGCCCGAACGGACAGCGTATGCCAGTATCTGACAGAAAATCTGCGTGTTGTATTTTATCCCGCCTCCAACAAGGGAGAAAAGTGCGCCACTGCGCCAATAGCCGGGATAAGCCTCTGGTATTCCATTGAACTGATGTATGCGCACCTTAATGGCTTTCTTTCCGCTTTCACCAGCGATTATTAGGCTCAACGTAGATATCCAATCCCCACGCAACACATACTTCACCCCATCGATGATGACATAAAGGATTTCATATTCCGAATGCTCCAAGATACCAGTATCAGGTTCTTCATCCAGTTCTAATGGATCTATCTCATCTTCTGGCTCATCACCATATCGCCCGAATTCGATGTCATCGGTCTTGTAAAACACTTCATGGTTTTCCCAACGCACCAATTCAAACATCTCCTTCTCGAGCTCATCAATCTGCCAGTCACAGCCTCGGTCGATGGCGATGGTGAGGAGTCGGCAAAAATGCTCTGCGTTGTGATAATGGTGTGTGACGGTGTCGACAAGATGTTCTGGATTTGTCATAAATGCCTGACACTCAGCATTCACATCAAAAGCATTATGGATATAGGCTACTGGAGCATCATCTTTGTAGATGATCACCATCGGTTCATAAGGATGGCAACAGAAAGTGTAGGTCTCGTCTTTGTAAAACAGCAAAGCCTTGCCGTCATCAAGACACAGTCTAGTGCCTCCATTCTCGTATATCACCTCTGATGGATTCATGGTATTTTCTCACAAGAACATCACATAATAAATGGGCAAATAGGTAATTCCATCTTCGGTAAAGACATTTCGGTCGTTGGAAAACACGTATGCCTTTTTGACATTGTACTCTGATGTCGTGACGAAGGTCGAGAGCGCACTATGGACGGTGTAATCCTTGCCTGACTTCACCTCAATCGGCACCACCGACAACAGCATGTCGCTTTCCACAAGGAAATCCACCTCGCCATGCTTCTTGTTGTCGTAATAGAACAACCGATGTCCGTGGGCGTGAAGCTCTTGGGCCACCACCGACTCATACACAGAACCCAAATTGATGCTTCTAATGTCGTCGAGTACGGCGGCCACATTGCGGCCATACAAAAGCCCTGTCAAAATGCCAACATCATTGAGATACAGCTTCAAAAGGTTCTTCTGCATCGATTCCAACAGAGGAAACTTGGGCTGCGAAACGGCCTTCACCTGCAAAGCGATACCCGCATTGACCAAATAATCGAACTCCTCCAAATAGTCATCGAAACGCTTGCCAGGCTTATTTTCAATGCGGTTGGCAAACACCCGTTTACGCTTATTCTCAAGATTAGACGGCACGGAATCATACACATTCTTGATCTTCAACTTGTTCGCAATGTCATATTGAGAAGCGTCCGCGCCATAGTAATCATGCACTTCCAACTGTACACGCCTCACTTCCACAATATCGGTCGTCGCCAAAAAAGTGTTTACTGCATCGGGAAGGCCGCCAATCAACAGGTATTTCTTGAATAAGTCAAGAATCTTGGCATGAAAGCCTTCATCAAGCGGAAGTTCCTGTTCAAATTGCTTTCTGATGTGGTTGATTACATCTTGACCCAAACCATTGGCTATAAGAAATTCCTCGAAATCAAGCGGATACATGTGTCTGACTTGGATGCTTCCGATGGGGATGGAAACCGACTTGGCCAAAGCCACGCCCAACAACGATCCACTGGCAATGTAAGTAAAACGGTCATCGGCTTTCAGGAACTTCAACATCGTGAAAAGATACGGATAGGCCTGAATCTCATCGAGAAAGACCAAAGTGTTTTCCTTGTTGCCTAATTTTCCTTTGGCGACCGAACTTAAACGGAGATAGAAGTCCTCCGTAGTTTTGGCCGACTCAAAGAAACGCGCTCCGTCGGCATCCTCCAACAGGTTGATTTCGATGTAGTTGTCAAACATTTGTTGCCCGACATAACGTATGATGAACGACTTCCCGACCTGACGAGCACCATCAATGACCAAAACCTTGTTTGGTTTGATATGACAATAGTCTCTGATTTCTTTTTCTATCTTCCTGAACAGCATATATTTAACACTTTTTCCATCAATTCATCGCCTTGAAAACACACTTTTTCCGTGATTTTTACACCGCAAAAATACACTTTTTCCAAAAAAAAACAGAGCCTCAATGCACATTTTTTCGAAAATCCTTCCAAATTTACAGCGTTTGGAGGAAATATGGCACAAAAAACCAAGAAGCACATCATGACAATTGTTTTCCACTAAAAAATGTGTATTTTACAATTTTTTACACTTTAAAATAAAATAATGTGTATATTTGCACCGTGATTGCAGATAGATTATGATCAAAACGAAACAAGAAGTAGAGGATTTTCTCGGTCAGTTTGGCGTCAAGTTCGATGTTTGGGGCATCTTCTATTTGGACAGGGACAAGAACGAAGAAGCCTTGAAAGCATTAGGCATCACCCCTAAAGCCAGGGATGAAATTGTGCGCCAATTGCAGCCAAACGATTATGTTGAGACCTTGCCCGCCGATTTCTTCGATGAGTTGTGGGTGTTTGGAAGAGACATGGAAGGTACTGAACTCTACATCAAAATCGCCATGGGACAACCAAACGACCGTACCATTTGTATTTCGTTCCATATTGCGGAACATCCAATTAACTATGCATTCAAAAAGGAGGAATAACATGGAAAAGTATGTCGACATCAAAAGCCCTTTCACTGGCGGAAAAGTAAAAGAAGTGAGCACTGTGGAAGAGCATGAATTCCGGAAAGAGCGGTTTTCGGTGCATGTGCGCTATTATGTCTGCGAAGACACTGGCGAGCGGTTTACCACAACGGAGCAGGACGAACTCCTGTTCAACGAACTCTATTCACAATATCGCGTGAACCACAGCATCCCCTTCCCTGAGGAAATCAAGGGAATTCGTTTGCATTACGGCCTGAATTACCAGCAGATCACCAAGATTCTCGGTTTCGGTGTCAACCAATATGCTCAATACGAAAAGGGCCAAATGCCTTCCGAATCCAACGGCAAGTTGCTTTCGGCGGCCATGAACCGCCAGTTTATGCTTCATCTGTTGGAAGACAGCCGTGCCGAATTTGACGAAGCCGAATATAACAAGGTATATCAATCCATTCTGGCCTCGGAAGTGAAGCCTGAAAACGAAGCACAAAAACGGCTCATCTATCGCGACATCCGTCGTTCCATTTATAATGGCTTTGGCCAACTGAACGTAGAAAAGGTATCCGAGATGGTGAAGTTTTTCATTTGTAAAGAAGGCGGCTTGTTCCCCACGAAACTTAACAAGGAGATGTTCTACGCCGATTTTTTGCACTACAAGCAGCACGGCCAATCCATCAGTGGGCTACAATATCAAGCCATCCAATACGGCCCTGTTCCCGTACATTACGACACTGTCTATGACAACATCGACGGCATTAGCAAAGAGATTGTGGTGGCACACGACATGGAAAGCACTCGTTTGAGTTGTAGTTCATGCGATACTAGTGTTTTCAGCGAGCAAGAATTAAATACGCTTAGTGCAATATTGGCCAAGATACAGCCCATGAGCACCCAAGAAATAATTGACCGGAGCCACCAAGAAGACACTTGGAAGCATTACCGCGAGGGAAATCAACTTATTCCTTATTCCGAGGCATTTTCGCTGAGGCTGGTGTAACTATCTTCTGTTACATTTATATTTGCACTTCTCACTTCGGAATATTTATTATTTTTGCGCAAAATATCAAATCATGGACTACGAGGAAAACAACAATCACGCGAATTTGGCTTCCGAGCCATCTGCAGCATTGTATTATGGCTCAAGCACAAAACTAAGGGAGAGCGGGATCATCCCTGAGTTGTCACAACTTGACAAGACGGACACCCTTTGGATCATCCGCTTTTTGCAAAGGCAGCTTGAATCGATGGGAGCTAAAGAATTCGAAAAGCAAGATACTGACATCGACCCCATGTATGGTTTGCAGTACTTGAGAAGCATCCACAATGGGATGCCGAGTTTTGAAGACCTTCATGCAAAGTATATCCAAGAAAAATACGGCATCTAAATGAAAGTTTTCATCGATACGAACATATTCGCCGAATATATTTTCGACAGGGCGCAAAGCACATCTGTCCAGAAACTATTCCAAGCTATCAAAGATCAGGAGATTGAAGCCATTACCTCGACGGCTTCCATTTACACCATGACCTATATTTCGGAACAAATGTTGAAACTAAAAGGCATTCATCGCCCAGAATTGACCAAGCAAGTTCGTAAAATCATTGATAGTTTATTGCTATTTGTACACATTGGAAACTTAGAGCACTCTGATATGATGGATGCTGCAAACGATCTTTCTTTTTCGGACATCGAAGATGCTTTTCAATACCATTGCGCATTGAAAAACCAATGCAGCTTCTTGATTACGATTAACACCAAGGATTTCAGCCAAGCAAATCAAGATTTGATGAAAGTTATTGCACCTAATGAATTTGCGAGCAGCTATTTGGTTTGAGACGTATTAGCGCCAGCAAGACCGAAGCCACCAAGAAGACGCTTGGAAGCATTACCGCGAGGGAAATCAGATTATTCCTTATTCTGAGGCGTTTTCGCTAAAGTTATTGTAACGTGCCCGTAACAGAGACACCGTCTATGACAACATCGACGGCATTAGGAGGCTGCCACGGTACGGCAGCCGCATATGGTTGTTTTTTCGCATTGCAAATGCTGATATTCAGCACTTCCGCATTGCAAATGCGGAAGAACGGGGAATTACTAAACACAAAAAAGCCAAGAAGCACTCACGCACCTCTTGGCTTTGCATTTACATTGGCAAAGGCTTAATTCCTGAAAATCAAGCCATCGCCTTGTACATCGACGATAATGGCCTTCGTCTTGTCGACCGACTCGGCTAGGATCATCTTCGAGAGCGAGTTGAGCAACTCACGCTGCATCATTCGCTTCACAGGACGCGCACCGTACTGCGGGTTGTAGCTCTGCTTTGCAATGAAGTCGACGGCGGCATCGGTGATGTCAATCTTGATGTCGTTGGCAGCCAGCATCTTCTGCACGCTACGGAACTGCATCCTCACGATGTCGGCAATCTGGCTCTCATCCAAAGGCTTGAACATGATGATGTCGTCGACACGGTTCAAGAACTCAGGCCGCATGAACTGCTTCAGCTGCTCCATCACCTCGTTACGGGTCTTCTCGAAGACCTCTTCGTCATTGCTGCCATTCAGCAAGGCGAAGTTGTCCTGGATGACATTGGCACCGATGTTGGAGGTCATGATGACAATGGTGTTCTTGAAGTCGACGGTACGACCCTTGTTGTCGGTCAGACGACCGTCGTCCAAGACCTGCAGCAGGATGTTGAACACGTCGGGGTGTGCCTTCTCGATTTCATCCAACAGGATGACGGAATACGGCTTACGACGCACAGCCTCAGTGAGTTGGCCACTCTCTTCGTAGCCCACATATCCTGGAGGCGCTCCGATGAGTCGCGACACGGTGTGACGCTCCTGATACTCCGACATGTCGATACGCACCATGGCATTCTCGTCGTCGAACAGGAACTCGGCTAAGGCCTTGGCCAGTTCAGTCTTACCCACGCCCGTGGTACCCATGAAGATGAAGGAACCGATAGGACGTTTGGCGTCCTGCAAGCCGGCACGACTACGACGAATGGCGTCGCTCACGGCGGTGATGGCCTCATCCTGACCCACCACACGCTTGTGCAGCTCATCTTCGAGGTGCAACAACTTCTCGCGTTCGCTCTGCATCATCTTGTTGACCGGGATGCCCGTCCAACGCGACACGATCTCGGCCACGTCATCGGCACCGACTTCCTCATCCACCAGCGGGTGGTCGCCTTGTGCCGCGCGCAAGTCGGCCTTGGCCTTCTCGATGGCAGCTTCGGCCTCGCGGATCTTACCGTAACGCAGCTCTGCCACACGGCCATAGTCGCCATCACGCTCAGCCACCTCGGCTTGATGCTTGTAGGTCTCTATGTTGCTCTTCTCCTTCTGGATGAGTTCCACGTAGTTGCGTTCGGTCTCCCATTTTGCCTTGATGGCGGAGCGTTTGTCGTTGAGTTCGGCCAGCTCCTTCCCTATCTCCTCCACCTTCTTGGTGTCGTTCTCACGCTTGATGGCCTCGCGCTCGATCTCCAATTGGCGGATGGCACGCTCCACGTCTTCAAGTTCCTCAGGCATCGAGTCGATTTGCAGCCTCAGACGCGAGGCGGCTTCGTCGATCAGGTCGATGGCCTTGTCGGGTAGGAAACGGTCGGAGATGTAACGCACCGACAGTTGCACGGCGGAGATGATGGCCTCATCCAAAATACGGATGTGGTGGTGCGTCTCGTAACGCTCCTTCAAGCCACGCAGGATGCTGATGGCCGAAGCCTCATCAGGCTCATCGATCATGACTTTCTGGAAACGACGCTCCAAAGCCTTGTCCTTCTCGAAATACTGCTGGTATTCCTTCAAGGTGGTGGCACCGATGGCACGCAGTTCGCCACGCGAAAGGGCCGGCTTCAGGATGTTGGCCGCGTCCATGGCACCTTCGCCGCCGCCCGCGCCGACCAAGGTGTGGATTTCATCGATGAACAGGATGACCTCGCCATCGCTGTCCACGACTTCCTTGACGACATTCTTCAAACGTTCCTCAAACTCACCCTTGTATTTGGCGCCGGCGAGCAAAGCACCCATGTCCAAGCTGAACACGGTCTTGCTCTTCAGGTTCTCCGGCACGTCGCGGTTGACGATACGCTGGGCCAGACCCTCCACGATGGCGGTCTTACCTACGCCAGGCTCACCTATTAATATAGGGTTGTTCTTGGTGCGTCGGCTCAAAATCTGCAGCACACGACGGATCTCCTCGTCACGGCCGATGACCGGGTCGAGCTTGCCTTGTTGGGCGAGTTCGTTCAGGTTCTTGGCAAAACGATTCAGCGAGTCGTAGTTTTGTTCGGCATCCTGCGAGTCGACTTTCTTGCCCTTACGGAACTGCTTGATGGCGGTTTCGAGGTCGCCTTTATTAACGCCTTGTTCCTTCAGCATTTGTGCAGCGAGGCTATTGCTGTCAAAGACGGCCAACAACAAATGCTCGATGGAAACATACTCATCGCCCATTTTCTTGGCCTGCGCCAAGGCATCATTAAAGATTTTGCTGACCTCAGAAGAGTAATACAATTCGGTACCGCTACTGCGCGGTTGTGAGTTAACGGCCTGGTCGAGGGCTTCGTTGAGTCGCGTCACGTTGACGCCCAGCTTCTTCATCAGGTTGGGCACCAGGTAATCGTCGCTCAGCAGCATACCCTTCAGCAGGTGGATGGCTTCCACGGTCTGGCTCTGGTGGCTCTGTGCGATTTCCTGAGCCTTTCCGATGGCTTCCTGTGATTTGATGGTGAATTGGTTGATGTTCATATTTTAGGTTCTCCTTTCTTTCTAGTTGACTTCGAGACTGCGGGACAACGGGACTTCAAGTCACTAGGAAAAGGTCCCCTGTGCCTGTGATTCCCGAGACCCCTCGAAGGGTCGAAGGGTTGTCTCGCAGTTGCTGTTTTTTAGGCATCAAATTCCCAACCAAATACAAAGTTTTGAAAAAAAGGCAGAATATATGACAAAATGTCACTAGATCAAAGAGTTAAGTTCGGTTTTTAAGACAATTTGACTGTATATTTATTAGGTATTGGCATTTTTTCCTATTTTTGCAGTTCTGATTCACTATTCTCAGAAAGAATAGTTTCACATTACTTACAAACAAATGAGTCCAAAACTCTCCATAATAATCCCTATTTACAATACCGGGCCTTATCTTCCTCGATGTTTTGACAGCATCTTGTCTCAAAGCTATACGGACTTCGAATTACTATTTGTGGACGACGGTAGCACCGACAATTCTGGCGCCATCTGTGAAGCGTATGCGCAAAAAGACACACGCATCAAAGTATTTCATACAAAAAACGGTGGAATTTGCTCTGCGCGAAACATCGGTCTTGACCATACACAAGGAGAGTGGGTTTACTTTGTGGACTCCGATGATGAGCTAAAGCCCAATGGTTTACAAACCTTGGTGGATTGCATTAGTGATGATGTTGATTGTGTGATTGGAGGATACGAGCAATATGATTTGGATGGTAGTTTGATAGAAACGGAAAAAAAGCACGAGACCCTGACGCTTTCGAAACGGGAATCTTTACTGGTTTTGTTTTCAGGACATTCCATCCATTACTCTTACTTAGGATATGTGTGGATTCGACTGTTCAGGAACCGAATCATCCAAGACCATGGGCTTCGATTTGACACTTCCATCAGGATCAAAGAAGACACATTGTTTGTTACGCAGTATTTATGCAAGTCGAACGGCAAGACACGATTCACGACCACGCCGGTTTATAAATACATAGCACAGAAGAACAGCGAGATGAATTCCTTACGGACGACATATAATCCAAAATACGTCTACAGTTTTGACGCCGTGGTCAAGGTGTATTCCACCATTCGACAACTACCCGAGTTAGACAGGCAACTCTTAAAAGCCGCAAAACACGAGATTGTCCGAAGGATATATATGGTTATGGACCATATGTTATACCATAACGTTGTAGACAAAAAATGCCTATCCAAGCTAAAGAGAAGAGCCATAAAAGAAGTGGGGCTTCCCTATTATTTGGAGTACCAATATTACAGGAATAAGCGAAGAGCAAAAAAAATAATCGAAGAGAGTTTTTAAAACCACGCGAGTCACCATCACTTCGCCTGCCAGAAACTACGGGTGAAGAGCAGTAAAATGGTGAAGATTTCCAAACGCCCCACCAACATATCGAACGAGAGCAACCACTTGGCCGCATTGGGAATGGTATCGAAGTTGCCGCTCGGTCCAGTGATGCCCGAGCCTGGGCCGTAGTTACTGAAACAGGTCAGGAACGAGATCGAACCCTCCTCGAAACTCATACCAACGGCCGAAAGCACTACCACGTTGACCATAAAGACAATGATGAACAGTGAGAAGAACGAGAGCACACGTTTCAGGCTGAGGTCTTCCACAATTTGTCCCGAAATCTTCACGGTATACATACTGGATGAGTGAATCAACTCGTTGATGGTCTTCTTGAAGTATTTGACCAACACGATGACGCGCACCATCTTGATGCCACCGCTGGTGGAGCCTGCACAACCACCCACAATCATCAAGACGACAGTAGGGATAAGGAAGAGACGCCCCCAAAGGTCGTAATCGTAGTTACTGCCTTGGAAGCCTGTGTTCGACAGCAAGGCCACCACATGGAACATCGAGGTGCGGATGCGCTCCCACCAAGTATGGGGATGTGAGACCAACTGCTCATCCGTGATGGTATCGAAATGCGGGGCAAAATAGAACCGACCCACAAACAGCAGCGTGAAGAGAAGGACGGCAAGCAAATACCAACGCAACTCCTCGTTGCGCCTGATGACATCAAAGCGGCGGTTAAACAGGAAATGATACATCGCGAAATTGATGCCCGACAACAGCATAAACACGATGCAGACGCACTCGATATAGTTGGACTGGAAATAGCCGATGCTGGCCTGATGCGTGCTGAAACCACCAGTGGCGATGGTCGTGAAGGCATGGCACACCGCATCGAACTTGTTCATGGGTCCAAGGTGATAGAAGAAGGCGCAAAGCAGGGTAAGTGCAATGTAAATAAACCAAAGCAGGCGCGAGGTGGCCCCCATAGTTGGGGCAAGCTTCTCCACGCTCAAGCCCGGGGCTTCAGCAGCAAAGAGCGATATCTTCTTAGAGCCTTTGGCCACCGAAGGGAGAAAAGCCAAAGTGAACACCACCACACCCAATCCGCCCATCCACTGCATGATGCTGCGCCAGAACAGGATGCCATGCGGCTGTTGGTCGATGTTGTTGAGAATAGTGGCACCCGTGGTCGAAAAGCCCGACATGGTCTCAAAGAAAGCGTCCGTCACATTGTCGACAGTGCCATTCATCAGGAAAGGCAACATGCCGAACAAGGAAAACAGTATCCACGACAAAGCCACCACCATGAAAGAATCACGGATTTGTAGGCTACTCTTTTTCATCGAGTTGCCAATATTGTAGAGCAATAGGCCGACAGCTCCAGTCAGACCGGCAGTAAGCAGGAAACAACGAGCGTCGGTCTCCCCTGCCACGCGCTGATAGTGCAAGGCCACCGCTGCCGTCAGCAACAAGGCTGCGGCCTCAATCAGCAACAACACACCAAACAGCTTGCTTTTCATATTTTACCTATTTCGGGCGCAAGCATTGCGTCCCAACAACGGGCAGACACAGGTCTGCCCCTACTCTAAACTCTAAACTATGACCACGGTTGTGCCCAGCCCTCGCCATAGTCGAAATCATCCTCTTCATCATCCTGATCCTTGTAGGAATGGTCATCGTATGGCTTCAGCCAGTTCCTGAACTTATGGGAAGGTATGGCCGTAATCTCGCCGTCAGTTTCGGGCGAAACGGCAATGTCGATGTCATCGGCCGCCAGTTCCTTGAGCCAATGTCCCAGCTCAGAGAAACCCATATCGGTCACCGTATAGCCTTCCCAGTCGCCTTGTGCCGCTTTTGCTGCCAATGCCTCTGACTCCCAAAGCGGTATGTAGGGTTCACCATCATTGTCTTCAAGCATGGCAAAGAAACCTTCCTTGGCCTCAAGCAACCATACCTTGCGCGTCTCCAAAATAGACGCTATGAATTGTTCCAGTTTATCCATGATAATCAGTATTTCTTCAGTCGCACCCTTCGACAAAAATCTCAAAGTTCTCAAAGACAATTACTTCGCCAGCGGTAATCTTGGCGCGTTTGCGAGTTTCCACCTCACCATTGCGGAGCACCATGCCCGCTGTGACCACTTCCTGGGCTTCGCTCCCCGACTCCACCACACCAGTAGCCTTCAGCAAGCCGATGAGGGGGATAAAGGTCTCGTCCTCACGAAGGGCGAAATCAATTCTTCTTAGTTTTCCTGACATGTTTTCTGTGTTTCCTATGTTTTTTTTGTCTCTTTGGTTTAGGATTCAGCAACCTCTCCTGTTGTTTCTTCTCAGTGTGACGCGCCATGAGCTCCAAGATGAAGACCGCAGCGAAGCCCAAGCCTGCCATGAGAACAGCCAAAAGCAGTTCGGTGTTCCAACTTGGCAGTGAAAAGAGGTAGGTCGACTCGCCCGGTACCTTCCAAGGATATACCACAGGAAGACTACCCAACATAAAGCCCGCCAGCACCGAGAGTGTTGAGTCGCGGTACTCCCGCATCAGCCAGGCGAGCAAATGGGAAAACATCACGATGCTGACCAAGGCGCCCAGCACGAACGGAAGGAGAATACTGGCGCCATCGACAAAGGTCGAGGCTTTGGTCATCGCAGGAATGCCTTTGGTGACTATCAACTCATAATTGCCCATGAGCAGCATGAGATGCGAGCCCGAGACGCCAGGCACCACCATACCCGTGGCCCCAATGATGCCACACAAAAAGAGGTATAAAAAGCTATCGTTGGGATAAGGATTCGATTTGATGGAAAGGAAGAATGAGACCGCCATACCCGCAACAACAAGCAATATGTTCTTGATGTTGACCTTATCGATGCTCTTCATCACATAAACCACCGAGGCAATGATGAGGCCAATGAAAAACGACCAAGTATAGACTTTATACAAATTGAGCGTCTGCTTCAAGAAAATGGACGTCAGTACCATACCGGCAAGAAGACCCAGCACGATGGTGATCAAGAACCTGAAATCGGTGCGTTTGCCAAATTGGGTGAACTCGCCCTTGAAGAGCAATTTGAAATTCTTGATTCTGAGCGAATTGATTGCATTGATAAAGCGTTCAAACACTCCCAACACCAACGAAACCGTCCCACTGGAGATAGGAAAGACATTGGCAGCGCCCATGATCATGCCTTTCACAAAAGTTTTTATCGAATCCCAAATAGCAAACATTCCGCGATGTTTTTATCAGAACTACAAAAATACAACAAATATTATTCCCAGTGGCTTTTTCATGACAAAAAAGAAAAAATAGGTCATTTTTAGCGAAAGATTGCTATCTTTGCAAATCAATTGATTCACTCATGAGTGACAAAAAGGTAATATACCCACAGAACTTCGACATCAAGCTGATTATTGCGGCTGAAATTGCGATGGAAGAAGCCAAGCGAAACATCAGCCAGGCCCTCACTGAGAGCCGGACGGTGCACAGTTTTGTCAACGTAAGAAGCAGTGGCAAAGGCAATTACCTCAGCTATTGCTACAATATCGACATCGAAAGCAAGGAACACCTTGAGCGCACCTATGCCCTACTCAGAACCATCCCTGGATTAAAATTCGCCCTATGACAAAAGCCTATTCCATAAGGATTTACGGTCGTGTGTTCAACGTGGGCTTCCGACGCTATGTGCACCGCTACGGACTGCAATGCAATTTGGTCGGCTATGTGGAAAACGATCATGCTGACGGTAGCCTCCACATCGAAGCCGAAGGCGAAGAAGCCGACCTCGACCGTTTCACCCTACTCTGCGGCGAAGGCACGCCTTATTCTTTCATTACCGATATGAAGATTGAAGCTGTTGAACCGACGGGAAAATATGATGATTTTCAAGAAATTAGATAGCTGTAAGATATAAGTCGGCCCTTCGACAAGCTCAGGGACCTTAACTGAACAACTATAAACTGACAACTGATATGATAGACTTCTCCAAAATCCTCTTCCTCGACATCGAGACCGTCTCGCAAGAGAAATCCTACGACCAACTCTCTGAACGGATGCAGAAACTCTGGTCGCACAAGGCTGAACAGCTGAACCACGACAATCCTGAACTCGGCCCTGCCGACATCTATGATCGCGCCGGCATCTATGCGGAATTCGGCAAAATCATCTGTATTTCCGTGGGGTTCTTCAATGGCAACCGTTTCCGCTTGAAGTCGTTTTATGGGCACGATGAGAAAGCCCTGCTTGCCGACTTTGCCGACATGCTGAACAGACATTACGACTCCCCCTATGCCCAGCTCTGCGCCCACAACGGCAAGGAATTCGACTTCCCCTACATTGCTCGCAGAATGCTCATCAACGGCATACAAATCCCTAGAATCCTGCAAGTTGCAGGCAAAAAGCCATGGGAAACCAACTTCATCGACACCATGGAACTTTGGAAGTTCGGCGACTATAAGACCTTCACTTCATTGGATTTACTTTGCGCCATCTTGGACATCCCCACCCCAAAGGATGACATCAACGGGAGCGAAGTAGGCCGCGTGTATTGGCAAGAAAACGACCTGGAACGCATCAAGACCTATTGTCAGAAAGACGTGCTCGCCATCGCCCAGCTGATGCGCCGTTACCATTACCTGCCGCTCATCCCCGACGATTGCGTGGACTACACCAACTGAACATGCACATTCTTTCCAAATCGACTTATATCAAGGGGTTGCAATGCGAGAAGGCATTGTATATGCAAAAGAAGCACCCTTATCTGCGCGACAAGCTCAGCATCGAGCAAAGAGCCAAGTTCCAACGCGGCACCGATGTGGGTGTGCTGGCACACGAGGTGTTCCCTGGCGGTATTGACATGTCGCCCAACTCGCCTTCTCAGTTCCCCAAAAAGGTTGCGGAGACCTGGGACAACCTTAGCAAGCCTGAAGTTAAAGTAATGTACGAAGCTGTCTTTCAGCACAATGACACGCTCATTATGCTGGATATGCTTGTCCGCGACGGCGACAAATGGTTGGCCGTGGAGGTAAAGAGTTCCATGAGGCTCAGCGACACCTATTATAATGATGCCGCCCTGCAATACTATGTGCTGCATGGCTGTGGAGTGCCGCTCAGCGACTTCTGCCTCATGTACCTCAACGGTGACTATATTAAAGACGGTTCCATCGATGTGAAACAACTATTCAAGATGGAGTCGGTGATGGGGTATGTCGTTGAAAGAGAAGAATTTGTCGCTAAAAATGTGGAAAAACTGAAAGCCGTGGTCGCTTTGCCGCATTCCCCAGTTGTCAACATCGGGACACATTGTCACAACCCCTACCCTTGTGATTTTCAAGGCCATTGCTGGAAACTTATCCCGAAAAACAGTTTTCTGTTTACCACCGCTATGGAGGACAAAGACCTGTTCCAATGCTATTTCAATGGTGTGAACACCAATGCCAAGATGCTCCAACAAGTCGAGCCTGATTCCGAAGAAGCCCATCAGATTGAGGCCTTGGAGACCAACTCGTATTACATTGATTACAAGACACTTTACTCGTTAGCTCCGCAACCCAAGCCCAAATCCATAGCCTACTTGAACCTTTTGCTCCACCGTCCCGCAGTGCCCGAATTGGATGGCACAAGACCATATGAGGAAATGATTTTGGCTTTTGCCCTGCAAGGTGAATATGTGCATGACGCAGCCATAGATCCCTTGCCACCCACAAACCAACACAGGGATGACATGGCTGCTGCTGATGGTTGTTTCGTTTGGGACTGCTTTGAAGACCACAGCCGGTGGAAAGAATCCATCGACCTGCTCATCGAAAAACTCTCTCATTATGAGCAAATTGTGTGCTTTACGCCGCAAAATCTCAGTACCACCCTACTCCGCCACGAGATCATACAAAACCAAACCATAGGTTACAAGGTCTTCAACCTTTTCGAAGTGCTGCAAGAGGCCCATTTTTACCATCCGGCCATCAAACGGGGGCTCACCTTGCAACGCCTTGAAACGGCACTTTTTCCCGAGTCTAAACTGTTCGAACACAGCCGGATTCTACTCGAAGCCACCAGCAACGACCTCATAGGTTATCAACAGGCACGAGAAGACTTAATCGCTGAAAATGAAATTGTTGCAAAAACTTATCAACTCCTTTTCAAGTAGTTGATAACTTCCCGAAAAGAACTTCATGGGGGCAGACTTTAATTCGTACTTTTGCCCTTCGAAAACGAATATACAACGAAGTTAAAACGAGCTAAGAATTTCATTTTATGCCTAACGATACTATCACCCGCCGTCCTTTCGGCGACACTGCGAAACGCAATTTAATGACCCCCGAACAAGTCTTTGCCAACCAGGGGCGCATCCCACCTCAAGCCACCGACCTCGAGGAAGTGGTGCTTGGCGCCCTCATGTTGGAGAAGGAAGCCGTCAACGAGGTCATCGACATCTTATCCCCCGAAGCCTTCTATTTGGACAAGCACCAGAAGATTTTTGCCGCCATAAAAGCCTTATTTGGAAAATCAGAACCCATTGATATCCTGACCGTTACCAATGAACTCAAGCAACGTGGTGAGTTGGAGATGGTGGGCGGCGCCTATTATATATCGAAACTCACCAATCGCGTCGTCTCGGCGGCCAACATAGAATACCACGCCCGTATCATCATGCAGAAACACATTCAGCGTCAACTGATTCTGCTTTCGTCAGACATGATTCATGAGGCTTTTGAAGACACTACCGATGTATTCGACCTGTTGGACAAGGCTGAGAACAACCTTTTCCAAATCAGTGAGAACAACCTGCGCCGCAGCTACGACTCAATGCAGGACTTGGTGAGCAAGGCCATCAAGGAGATCCAGAATGCCAAAAACGCAGACGACAAGCTGCGCGGCGTGCCTTCGGGCTATACCGAGCTTGACCGCATCACGCAAGGCTGGCAGAAATCCGACCTCATCATCTTGGCCGCTCGTCCCAGCATGGGTAAGACCGCTTTCGCGTTGAATCTAGCACGCAATGCGGCTGTCAACTTCAACCGTCCGATTGCCTTTTTCTCTTTGGAAATGTCATCTGTCCAGCTGGTTACGCGTCTGATTTCCACTGAAACCTCACTTACTGCCGACAAATTGCGTTCGGGTGACTTGGCCGAATACGAATGGCAACAGTTGAACACCAAGGTCACCCCATTGACCGATGCACCCATCTTCATCGACGACACGCCACAACTTTCCATTTTCGAGTTGCGCGCCAAATGCCGCCGACTGAAGCAACAGCATGACATTCAGATGGTTTTCATTGACTATCTGCAACTTATGACCGCCAAAGGCGATAAAGGCCTTAACCGTGAACAGGAAATCAGCACCATCTCACGCTCACTGAAGAGTTTGGCCAAAGAATTGGAGATTCCTGTTTTGGCGCTATCGCAGTTGAGCCGTAGCGTAGAGCAACGCCCTGGTTCCAAGAAGCCCATCCTCTCCGACTTGCGTGAGTCGGGAGCTATCGAACAGGATGCCGACATGGTGATGTTCATCTATCGTCCTGAATATTACAAAGATGGTGTGGATGCCGAAGACAAGCCTAAAGGTTATACCATCATTGATATTGCCAAACATCGTAATGGTAAACTTGGCGAAGTGGAATTGAGGTTTGTCGGACAATATGCCCGCTTTGAAGAAATGGAACAAGGCTTCGACAACAGCAGCTTCACCTCCATCGGTCCCAACAACCAGTTTGACAGCCCCTCCCAAGTCTTCAGTTCCAAGATGAACGACGATGACAGTATGGAATCCTATAACCCTTCTATCACTACAGATGAACCCACCCCCTTCTAAACGATTGAGCTATGAAGAATGACAACAAGAAAGCTCCGCATTCCAAAGGCAATCCATTGAAATTCAACGTGTCCGAGCCGGCACAGCTGATGGATTTCCTCATGAAAAAACTAGACGGCATCAGCCGCAACAAAGTCAAGCGCATGCTGGCCAACAAAGTCGTATCGGTCGACGGCAAGCGCACCACCCAATTCGACTTCGCCCTTGAGCCCGGCATGGTGGTCGAAATCGGCAAACCTACTGCCAAGGAACGTTTCCGTAGCCCTTGGTTGAGCATCGTCTATGAGGACAAATATCTACTGGTCATCGACAAGAAGGAAGGCCTGCTCACCAACAGCCCCACCAAAGAGAAAGACACGGCGCAAAGCATTCTGAACAACTATTTCATCTATACGCAGCAACGTTGTCGCGCCCACACCATCCATCGTCTCGACCGCGACACCAGCGGTCTGATGCTCTTCGCAAAGAGCAAGGAAGTAGCCTTGACGTTTGAGGAAGACTGGAAAAACACCGTCTACGATCGCCGTTATGTGGCCGTAGTGTGCGGCTGCATGGAGAAAAAGGAAGGCGTAGTGAAGTCGTGGCTGAAGGACAACAAGGCTTTCATCACCTACTCAAGCCCCACCGACAACGGAGGAAAATATGCCGAGACCTATTACGAAACCTTGTATTCCAACCCTAGGTACTCTTTGGTTGAATTGCAGTTGGAGACGGGTCGCAAGAACCAAATCCGCGTCCACATGGCCGACATTGGACATCCCGTGGTGGGCGACCCGAAATACGGCGTTTCAGACTCAGGAAACTATGACAATTCATTGGGTCGCCTCTGCCTGCACGCTTACAAACTCTGCTTCCATCATCCCTACAAGAAAACGGATATGGAGTTTGAAACGCCTTTCCCAAAGGTGTTTGCCAAGCCGTTCCCCATGCTCAAGGAATGATCAAAATGTAGCTACATTAACTGATTTGCAACGACCTCCGCACTATACATTTTTTTGATTCGATTGTTTTTTTATTTTTGCGACACAGAAACAAAACAACAATACAATGACTAAAAACACTATCGTTATGGCACTGATTTGCATGGTCGGAATGACCTCCTGTAATGCACAACACTATCAACCTGCCCCGCCCACGACCGAAGGTGAGGCGGCAACGGTCTATATGACCACCGACATCAGTCCAGAGGGGCTGGTGCGCATCTATGAAGCTTTGGGGGTGGAGGCTCATGGTCGCGTGGCGGTGAAAATTTCCACTGGCAAGTCTGAGAAAAGCAATCACTTGCGTCCCGAACTCATCAAAAACCTGGTGCAAAAGGTGAATGGCACCCTCGTGGAATGCAACACGGCCTACGGAGGCAACCGTGGCAATACCGAGAAGCACCGCAAGGCTATTGCCGAGCGAGGTTACAACGACATCGCCACCGTCGACATCATGGATGAGGAAGGCGAAATGCAGCTGCCTGTCAAAGATACCAAGCACCTGCAATACGACATTGTCGGCTCGCACTTGCAGAACTATGATTTCATGATCAACCTTGCACACTTCAAAGGTCACGCCATGGGTGGCTTCGGTGGCGTGCTGAAGAACCAGTCGATAGGCGTGGCCTCGACCGCTGGAAAACTCTACATCCACTCCGCAGGAAAGAGCCAGAAGCATTGGACGATTGCCAATCAGGACAATTTCCTTGAGTCGATGGCCGCGGCGGCACAGGCAGTACACGACTATTTCAAGCAGGATGGCAAGGACATCATCTACATCAATGTGATGAATAATATGTCGGTGGACTGCGACTGCGACGGACATCCTGCCGCACCACGTATCAAGGACATCGGCATTTTGGCCTCCACCGACCCCGTGGCCCTCGACCAAGCCTGCCTCGATCTCGTGTTCAACCACGTCAGCAGCAAGGATGACGATGCCAAGCCTTTGCAAGACCGCATCAACAAGAAACACGGGACTCACACCGTGGAATACGCCGAACAGATTGGCCTTGGAACGCGGAAATATACGATTGTCAATATAGACCATGAAGAATAACCCAATATGGGTAATTCTCAGATCATTACGAGATTATTCCTTCACAAATCGCACCTCATAGTCTCCAGCTTTGATGGCATAGAGACCTGGAATGAGTTTGCTCACATCGAGTTGGCCTTCGTAACGTTGCTGCATCACCAAACGCCCCGTCATGTCAAAAACGCTGACGGTTGTTTCATCCACGACATCCAAATATAGGGCGTTTGTCGCCGGATTTGGCCAAACGGCAATGCTTTTCGATGTTAGTTCAGTAATGCCAATAGGGGCGTCCACTTGATAATCAATGGTATACACCCTATAATCATTGCCAGTAAACCCTCCAGAATCAAAAACGGAATTGTCACCATCAAAATAAACTACAGGATTCTCACCAAAAATAAAGCCTTCCTTTGGGGAAAGTAAAACAAACAAATAATAATTCACATCTTCAAGATCAAAATAATCGTCTGGCTCAAGCACATAATCATCATAAGTAACATAGCGATGCCATGAAACATCAAGTATGGTATAGGGTTCTGTTGGGCTCACCTCTATGTCGTAATCGGGATGCTCGCCCCAAACAGGAGCCGTGAAGCCTTCCACGTAAATCTCGTTGATAATCTCAGGCTCAGGGGGTGTCGGCTGTGGTACCATGAACAAGCCTGTAAGCTGTGTTCCAAGGCCAATCTCGCCGAGTGAAGTCGCCGCACCTGTTTCCGTATTCACTTGATACAGTCCATGGTCATTTGAAGTGGCAAACTGCGCCCAATAGAGCTCTCCGTTGTCGAGGTCGAAGGCCATGCTTTGCGTGTACCAAACCTCTTTGCCCGTAGGCCCGACCAAGGTAGTGGAGGCATCATTGAGATTGATTTCGTACAAGTTACCACCTTCGTATGCCACGCCGTAAGCCTTACCTTGTGCATTGATGGCAAGCGTCCATATTCTTACGTTAAAACTCCCAACAACCTCAACCTCTGAAGGCGTGGCAAGGCTGGAGCGCTTCAGGTAGCTGTTATACTGGCTGTCTTGGCATAAATAGTACATCATGCCATCCACAGGGTTGTAGGCCATGTCGATGTACAAGTTGTATTGTTCCAATGCTGGAACAACCGTCTCGAATGCACCTATGGTTTGCGTCTCTTGGTCAAAAGGCGCTTTGCACAGACTTCTTGTCTGCGTGACAAACCACACATCCCCCTCCAAATAGGTGGCGGCCCAGAGTTCGGGTAGCGTTTCGGAAACCGCTTGTACCTCATTAGGATTCTGTGCAGTAAAGGTGATGAATTTGTTCTGCCAGTTTTCACCGTTGAAACAAGTACGGGCATAGCCGTACCACTGGGTGTTTTGCGCATTGGCAATTCCAATTATGGCCGTCAATACCAAGGCCATCCATACACGTAAAGATCTTTTCATATCGTAAATTTGCTTTGATTTCTTTCGGCAAAGATACTGTTTTTTTGTGAATATCCGTACTTTTGTGCAATCGCTAAGGACAAGTCAACATGGCAAGCAGACCCGATTGAGAAGAATTTCACAAAAGAAAAACCCTAACTGACAATCAGTTAGGGTTTCTTTTTCTTTGGTGCCCCGAACAGGAGTCGAACCTGCACACCTCTCGATATACGCACCTGAAACGTACGCGTCTACCAATTCCGCCATCGGGGCTTGGAATCAGTGCCCAGGACAAGAGTCGAACTTGCATGCCGTAATCGGCACCACCCCCTCAAAGTGGCGTGTCTACCAATTTCACCACCTGGGCTTGAATTAACTCAGTCATATGCTACACATGTGACTTCGTTGAATCTTTCGATTTCGGCTGCAAAGATACAACTTTTTTCAATGCTGCAACCGTTTCAAGAAATTTTTTGTAGTTTTTTTTCTTCGCATTACTTAATTTCTTATTTTTGAAGCGTTTAAAAACCTATCATTATGCTTACAGAAAAAGACCTTCAACAGCTTTCGGAAAGAAACATCAACGAAAATCAAGTAATACAACAAGTTGCGCAGCTCAAACGCGGCACACAATACGTCCAACTCATGCGTCCTGCCACCCTCAACGACGGCATTTTGCGCCTCGATGAGGAACAAGTGAAACAGATGACCGCCAACTTCGAGGACGACAAGGAATTCTACCAATTCACGAAGTTTGTGCCCGCCTCGGGTGCCGCATCGCGCATGTTCAAAGACCTCTTTGCCTTCATCGAGACTGCCGAAGAGACCAAATTCACGGACATTTTCTTCGCCCATATCCATAATTTCGCCTTCTTCGACGACCTCAATGCTGCCGTCAAACGCCTTTATGGCAACGACATTGACACCTTATTAAAGGAAGGCCGTAAAGTTGATATTGTGAAAGCCCTTCTTTTGGAAGACGGCCTGAACTACGGCAAACTACCTAAGGCCTTGCTGAAGTTCCACCACTATGACGGATTCAACCGTCTGGCTTTGGAAGAACATTTGGTGGAAGCCGCCCGTTATGCCACCGACAACGAAGGCATTGCCAAGCTACACTTCACCGTCTCGCCCGAGCATGAAGAGCCTTTCAAGAAAACTGTCAGCGCGCTGAAAGCCGACTACGAGAAGAAATACGGTGTGCGATACGACATCACCTATTCCTGCCAGAAGCCATCCACTGACACGGTAGCCATCGACGCCAACGGTGAGTTGTTCCGCGAGGCCAACGGCAAGATTCTGTTCCGTCCGGGAGGCCACGGTGCCCTCATCGAGAATCTGAACGACCTCGGGGAGGAAATCGTCTTCATCAAGAACATCGACAACATCGTGCCCGAGACCAAGGCGCAGACCACCATCGTATATAAGAAGGTGTTGGCAGGTCTCCTACTCCACCTCCAGCAACGCACGTTCGAGTATTTGGAAATGCTCGACCAGGGTGCGGTCTCTACCGATGAGTTGAACGAGGCCATCCGTTTCGCCAAAGAGCAACTGATGATGGACATCCCAGACTTCGTAAACGGTTACAACGACATCGAAAAGATCGACTATCTGTACAACAAACTTAACCGCCCGATGCGCATCTGCGGTATGGTGAAGAACGAAGGCGAGCCTGGAGGCGGTCCCTTCTGGGTGAAGAACCTTGACGACGAGGTATCGCTGCAAATCATTGAATCCTCGCAAATCAACCACAAAGACGAGGCTCAAGAAGCCATCTTCCAAGGCTCGACGCACTTCAACCCCGTCGACCTCGTGTGCGGTTGTTGGAACTACAAGGGCGAGGCCTTCTGCCTGACCGACTATGTAGATGCCAACACGGGCTTCATCTCCAACAAGTCGAAGGACGGCCGTGAGTTGAAAGCCTTGGAGCTGCCCGGTCTCTGGAACGGCGCCATGGCCGACTGGATCACCATCTTCGTCGAAGTGCCCATCGAGACCTTCAATCCGGTGAAGACCGTGAACGATTTGCTGAAGCCGATGCATAGTTAAGATTTCTGTTGAATTGTTGACTGTTGAACTGTTTAACTGTTTGACCGTCGACAAATCAACAATTAAACAATTAAACGATTAAACAATTAAACAACATAACGCCATGACACTCAACAAAGGAGAATTCAAGACGATGGTGATGCTTTATGCCGCCAACATCGATGGTAACATCAAATCGGAAGAAGTGAAAGTAATGCTCGAAAGGAGCGGATTCGACACCGTTGAAAAGATGGAAAAGCTCTTCTCCAAGATGAGCGATGCCGAAGTCATCGCCTGCATCCGCGAGAACAAGCCCTTATACGCTGCCACCGAAGGCGACCGCATCGACCTCTTGGCCGACCTCTGTGCCATCATCGAAGCCGATGAGAAGTGCACCATAATGGAAGAGCAGATGGTGAGGGCGATGAGGAGGGTGTTGGAATAACCTTCCCTCTTCAACATACCCAGTATTTATATATCGGATTGGGACAGATGTGATTTAAAATGATGCCATACGTGGAATGCAAAGACATTAGCACTACATTCCTCCATCCAAAAGCGGAAAGGTTTACCATACTTTCTTTAATAAAATGAACAAGATGCGACAATAATGCCAACAACAAAACTCAACTAGGAATATGAGCAACAATAGTTTTAAACTGGATTTGGGATCTGATAAAGACCGATGGGAACAATTACTCAACGAAATAGATGATGGAAATGTAATCCCTGTAATTGGCCCTGACTTGTTGGTTAATCCCAAGATTATAAAAGTTGATGAGAAAGTAGAGCGGAAAGAGAATCTGCATCAACAATTAATTTCATATATCGCAGCACAAACGAATGTCCAATCTTGTCCTCGAACATTTTCACAATTAGTTTATGATGAAAACTACAAAAAAATGGTTCGGGATGACAGGAAAATCTACAATCTCATCCATCAGATTCTTAGCAACATCAATCAAATTGAAGACATAGACAGTAAACCATCCCAATTGCTTAAAGATTTGTTGGGAACCAAGAAATTCCCATTTGTAATCACCACTTCGTTTACTCCTATTGTCGAGAATACCATGAAAGAGATTTGGGGTAATGTAAATGTACTCAATTTCAATAATGATCCTCAGGGCAGTTCTTTCGAGAAAGGTGGTGACATAAAAAGTCCTAATGACATGAAGCAACCGACGGTTTACTACATGTTTGGGAAGTTTTGCAATAATAGCAAAGACTCCCGCTTTGTTGTGACAGATAGTGACATGATGAAATTCTGCAGTTCATGGATCAAAGGTGATGGCGTCCCAAAAAACCTTACTGAATCCATGAAGAAAAAATATCTGTTGATTCTAGGCAATAATTATTCCGATTGGCTTTTCCGGTTTGTCTGGTATGGTTTGCGTTCAACAACAAACGATATGAAATCAGACGTAGTAGTGAACGAAAGCGCAGAAGAGTCATTCAAGCAGTTCCTCGAACGTTTGGAAACTTTTTTCCAAGAAGACCCTTCCGAAGTGATTAGACGTATTAAAGAAGACATGGAAGTCAGAGCCCTTACGAATGCCATACAGACCTCTTACGACACCGATGTCTTCATTTCATATTCCCGTAGTGACATAGCTGTCGCAAAGAATCTCTATGAAAAACTGAATGATTCGGGGCTGAAGGTCTGGTTTGACAATGACAGCATAAAGAAGGCTGAAGACTGGGAGGCTTCAATAGAAAATGGGGTAAAAAAGACACGGCTATTCCTTCCAATCCTATCAAAGAATGTCGAACAAGAATCCATCATTCCACATGAGTATCGCACAGAATGGAATATTGCAACTTCACTTTCTTCAAAAATGGGTGGCAGGACCTTTATTGTTCCTTTTGTCGAAAATGGGTTTGATTTCTACAATCCATTGACAAAGATTCCAAAAGAGTTTTCAAAAAAGAATGCAACTTGGTATTCTAACGAGAATGATTTGACTGAAATCACAAATGTGATTCTTCAGGAAATAGCAAGCTTAAAGGATTTGGAAAAGAGAATGAAATCATAAATTCAAGGAAGATTATGGAAACAAATGACAAATCATATGCTTTAAATGAAACCAACCCTTGGAAAGGTTTAAACTTTTATAAAGAGGGCGAAGTCCTTTATGGCCGTGATGATGAAATCCAGAGCCTCGCATTGTATGTGATCAACAATATACAAACAGTTCTTTACGGAAAATCAGGAATTGGAAAGTCATCCATAATAAACGCTGGGGTATTCCCTATCGCCAGAAAAGAGGGGTTGTTTCCTATTCCCATCCGTCTGAAACACGATCAGGACACCACGTATATTGAGCAAATCAGAGCAGCATTTGCAGAATCCGGCATTGGAATAAAAGAAATCTTGCCAGCCATTAATGAGCAGGAAGAATCACTTTGGGAGTATCTTCACAGACAAACATTTTATGAGAAAGAGAGCAATGTAGCAGTTCGTCCATTAATCGTGTTGGATCAATTTGAAGAATTCTTCACCCTTCAACACAACGAGAGCAAGAAGAAAGCATTCTTTTCCGAACTGGCTGATTTGCTCAACGAAGTAACGCCACAGTATATCATCAAAGCCAAAAATGAGGCCGACACAGGGCTGGAAAAACAATCTGCCAACGACAATTCAGGCTTCGTTTTGGATTTGGGCCAAAGTGAGCCAGAAGAAACAGCCGAGTACATTACAGACTCCTTGTTCAATATTGTTTTCACCATCCGTGAGGACTTTCTCTCCTATTTGGAACGCTACACCAAATTCATTCCTGTAATGAAATCCAATCGCTATGCTCTATTGCCTCTTAACGAAGAGCAAGCGAAGGATGTCATCATGAAACCAATTCCCGGTTTGGTTGATATTGATGTTGCGAAACTCATTATCCAAAAAGTCACAGGAAGAACTGATTTTAATCTTGGAAACGCCCCTGAGATTGATGTTGACGCTGCAGTACTTTCACTATATCTTAGCCGTCTATATCTAAAAAAGGGTAAAGGTAACGCCATCACTGCTGAATTGGTCGATTTGTCAAGCAGAGACATCATCAAGGATTTTTACGAGGAGTCGGTATCCGATCTGCCAGAAACAGATGTCGAAAAAATTGAAGACCAACTGCTTACATATGACGGTCGTCGTAATAATGTATCATGGAATGACCTCATAAGCGAAGGCGTTTCTGAAAAGTCCATTTACACGTTGGTTGAAGACAAGAAACTTCTGCGGCAATTCAGTTATCAGGATGATATTCGCATTGAGTTTATGCACGACATCCTTTGCCCTGTCGTTGATGAACGCATAGAAAAGCGCGAGCAACTAGCAAAGGAGAGAGAGCAAAAGAAGAAGGAAGAAGAAGAAAAGGCGCGCCGAGAGAAAGAGCGTCAGGTTCAAGAAGAAAAGCTGAAGAAGGCAGAAGAGGAGAAGCAACTTCTGATACGCAAACAAGAGCTCCAAGAAGAAGAGAACAAACTATTACAACGCAAACAAGAAGAAGAACGCCTTAGGCAAGAAAGGGAAAAGAGGGAAATTGAAGAAAAAGCCATCGCCGAAAAAGAAGCGATGGAAAGAAAAGCGTTAAGCATAAAAAAGAGGAATCGTAGATATATGCTTGCCGCAGCGGGTATTGTCCTTTTTGTTGTTGGATATTTTTTCTTTGATAAGTTTTGGAATGATCGAGTCTTTTCCGAAAATTACGCACGGTTCGAGACAATAAACGGGTGGCCTAAGGGAATAGGCAAATTGACCGACAAAGAGTGCGAACATACTCCATTGTACTATAAACTAAGTTACAAAGGCTATAAAAACAGAAGATGCTATACTGATGTTGAAGTCATGTCTTCAAACGAACGTTTGCCGAACTACTGCCGAATTCCGATGTTGGAATGGGCTGATGATGAAGAATCTGACAGCAAAGCCAAACAACTTAACGACATTCTTCGCCAAGTCGTTAGAATTCACTTTTTGTCAAACGAGGAAAGTGATGACATTAGCAGAGAAGAATGGTTCGGGAAGAATGACAAGATGTTAATGGCCATCAATTATTTCCACCAGCCCAACGGTGGTGCATGGGCCCAATTCTATACTCCCAATGGAGAAAACATGGAAATCAGAAGCAATCATATCGATCGTCTCAAACTTTCATGGGATTCTGCCGGACACATTGAATCGGCCATGTACTACGATGAAAAACAAGTTCCCCGCGACATAATCGAACAAAATAATATCAAAGGTTATTTCTGGGAGCGAATAGGGACTGATAGTATTATTCAATACATGCTGAATGAATTTGGCCTTCCCATTACACAATCGGCATACAATACTACAATGACAATAAATAAGAATAATACCACAGACATTAGATACTTCAAGTCAGCCCGAATTGGAGATGCTCAGATGAAGGAAGTTGCCTGTGAAAACGGGGTTTCAAGAATGGTTATTAATGGCGACTCAATATTACTATTTGAGCTCAATAAAACAGTTCCAACAGCAACAAGAACCATTGAGAGGGATCCCCAAGGTAATACCAAAAAAATTGAAACAAAAGGCAAAACCACATTCGGTTTTCCTAATTTCATAAATTATGAATATGAAAAGGGGCTCATTTCAAAAGAAGAATGGTTGGCAGACAATAACGGCACCCCCTTTTGCAAGGATTCCACTTTGATTTATAAGTGGGAATACCGTTATGATGAAAACGCATCTATCATAGAAGAAAAATTTACAAACATAAATGATATAGTAGCTTATCATTATAAAACTAGCAGAAATATAATAAGAGACGATACTATTACTACTTATGAAATGCTGGACATCAACAAAACGCCCCATTATTTTGTCCAGATTGATACCGTTAGTAATAGCCACTCTTCTACTACTTTTTATGGCAAAGATAAAGTTCTTATTAATAATTATATATTAGCAGGAAGCGACTCTCTTTTGGTGCATCGGGTTGTAACTTCTAAAACAGAGAACCTCATCACAAAAGAATACTATGTTTATGACTCGCACACTGTTATTCCTATGCCAACCAGTTACGTAGATAGCACATATGCAAAAACATACTTTAGACGAATCGAGGAGTATGACAATGCAGGAAATATGACATCATTGCGTATAGAAGACCAAGAAGGTACGATTATTAAAAGCATGATGTATTTTATTCAAAACGGGCAACCGATAGGACGTGCAGTTAAAGGTATAGACGGCAATCCTGTAAGATGTGACAAGTGGGAAGAAGAAGGTTTTTTGTATTACAAATTCTATTACTGCAGGAACCGTGATAAAAATTTATCTGCAATTACGGCTGTGGATGAATGGGATCATAGGAGTGCCATTTGGAATGGAGAGGCATATTTATGTGCAATACCATATCGTTTTAAAGGCAAAGACATTATTGTACAAGATAATGATCCATGGGAAACGACAATATATAACACTTATGAACAATTGGTTTTTATCAGAGACACCTTAATGTCCAGTTTTAAAATCCCATATATACATGTTTTATCCAATAAAAGCAAAATGTATAATAACGGTGAAGGGATAATTGACGGAGACAGAGTAGTGGAATTTGGGAATTGGAGATATGGGCAAACTCAAACTGAGTTTGAGAAAGAATGGTTTTCGGTATTACGAAACAAGGCATCTGTTCATATTGTTGTTTTAAGGCCGATTCCTTCTTCTTATCTAAAAAAAGAATTCAATATAACAATCTCAAAAAACGAAGAGTTTCTAATAGAACCTCACATCTTGCATTTGACAGTAAATGAATATGATTTTATTAAAGAATTTTTAAAATAGTTAGATAAAATTATGAAAAAGCTTATTATTGTATTATTTATGTTTTTATGCGTTCAGACAATACAAGCGCAGCATAATATTCGTCAAGTATCAACCTTAAACACAAATGGTACTACATCAAAGGACCATGTACCAACTATGAATAATAATGCAAAGTTTTCGGCGCAGACATTAAGAAATCTTGAGGAAATAGCACGTGCAAAAAACATTCCTCAGAATTCGAGTGAACCTGTTTCCATAGAGGTCTCAATCATGCAGAATGAGTTTTCATCGGAAGCAATTCTATTTGGTGATGTTATTCGTCGTTATACTTGGCTTGAAGGCCTTGGAGAGCCAATTTCACAATCAGAAGCGAATCATCTTCCTTATTACTATCGATTGTCTATGAAAAATGATGCTGGGCATTACCAACTTGTTGAAGCCTTACATGGTACATCATTGACATCTTCTCATCCATTAAGCACTTATATTCTAGACAAAGAAAATGATATAAACGACAAGAATAAAGAATGGCGAGAAAAACTGTTAACAGTTGGACAATGGGTATTCTATTCTGATCTTTCTGGGGAAAATGTTGTAGAAGAAAGGGCATACGAAGCAAAAGAGAAAAACGCCAAACTCATCTATTCCATGCAACCGGTTCGTAATGACTCAAGCCACGTCACGATAGCGTACACCGATTCCTACGGCTATCCGGCAGACATGAATGAAGATTACAGATTTACTTACGGAAGTGTGGTCTATATCACATACGATAAACAAGGATTCGACTCCATCATAGACTACCTTGATGGAGAAGGCTATCGTAAGCCCAATACTAACGGTGTAGACCAAACAAGAAATGTGTATGATGACAAAGGGCGGCTTTTATTAATTACATCAAATAACTGTGTAGGAGATTATGCGATAGACAATTGGGGTAACTGTGGCATAAAATACAGTTACAACGACAAGATGAACACTTATTCTAAAATTTGTGTTGACAAAGATCTCAACCCCATGCGAATGCCTCCTATTCGCGCAGGTATTGAAGATACCTATATAAGATGCGACATAAAGAAAGACCAATGGGGACGCGAAATAGAAGCAATCATGCTAACGGCAGAAGGCGAAAAAGATGCCACAATGGCAGGCATACACCGAATAACTTATTCCTATACAAATGATGGAAGGTTACAGAAAAAAAGTTATTATGATATTAACGGTAATCCCATGATTATAAAATGAATACAGATATGAAGAAACTATTTACATGCATAGCCTTTATAGCCCTCTCACTACTGACTGCATCTGCACAGTCAAGACTTAGCCAAGGCAAGGTCATCAGCAAAGCGCCCAATACCAGTCATTCCAATGTGAAAAAGAAAATCAATGGTTTGGAAAAAGCGTCCAACAAGAGTTTTCGCGCGAAAAGTGTAAAAGACGGCAACAAGGTCGTAGGATTTGATACAGTATTATGCATCCAGACCAAAAAGCAACATGGATGGTTTGCCCCATTGGATACCATTACAAATGAAGTTGCGAAACATCGTGGAACTCATTTCCGTTTCACTAAAAAAAACAAGGCAGGGCATTGGCTCAAAATGGAATGCCTTGATTCATATGGTCACTATGTAAAAGGAATGATGTCGCCATATATTCTTAAACTCGGTTCTGCTGTGGAATCTGATGAAAAAGCAAACTCTGATTGGGTGGAAATGCTAAAGACTGCCTGTATTTGGGAATTTATTGCAGACTATACAGGCCAAACAATTGTACAAGAACGTGCCTATGATGAAAACATGAATATTATCTTCACTTTCTCTCGCGTTCCTATTGGAAACAATCAATACAACTGTTCTTATAAAGATTCCTATGGACTTCCTGCAGAGATGCGCAATGATGAAGACTACACTTATGGAACACTCGTAAGAATCACCGAAGACAGATGGGGTAACGACTCTGTAATCCAATATTTAGACGCAAAAGGATTGCCCAAACTGAATTCGGATGGCGCAGGAATGCAAGTTTATATCCAGGATGAATACGGGCACCTTCTCAAGCAGCAATCACGTAATCTCGATGGAACTTTAGCCATTGATAATTGGGGTAACTGTGGTGTTGAATATGTATGGAACAGCAACCATGATATCGAAAGCGCAACATATATGGACGACCAGTGGAGGCCAATGAGAATGCCTGCTATTCGTGGTGTGGACGGACACGAGAATGTTATCACTACCAATTATAAATATGACAAATACAGGCGACAAATAGAAGAGTATTACACGGATTCATTGGGAGAATCGGATGTTAACGCTTTGGGAACCCATAGAATAGTATACGAATTTGACGATAAAGGCCATATCATCAAACAGTGCGGTTATGATGAGAATGGTATTCTATCACCAATTGATAAATCTCAAGACGCTATAGAATTGCTATCATACGATAGCGATGGCCGACTTCTATCTGCAATCTTTTTGGACAAAAACAACAAACCAAATTCAACTGCAGGATACATGTCTAAACTGATAAAGAGATATGACGGGGTTGGTAATCAAATCTCAGAAGAAAGATATTCGGCCGAGTCTGGGGAAGAGAGACTATCCTATTTATATAGAAAAGACGATGGCTGTGAATATACGCAATGGGATGATGGTTCTTATAGGATTGACTCTCTTGACTCAAAAGGCCGGACAACCTTTATTGGTTTTTACAATGCTACCGGTTCGCATGAAATGATTGGTGGTAGAGCATTTGAACGTCATTCATACATAGATGAAGAGAAAAGGACTACGCAAACAGAAATAAACTTTGATTTGAATGGCAACAAAGTGAATGTTGACGGCATTTGCAAAACTATCACTCTATCTGACTCTCTTAGTTGGACTTGTACAAAATGGCGTTATGACAAAGACAACAATCTTATAGAAACATTCATCCATCAATACGACAAAGGGTTTAATAGAATACTATCACAAGACGATGCTAATTCTTTTGGCATAAAATCAAGATGCGGTGGCTCTTCCTTGGTTAGATATTATACTGGCGATATAGTTTATAACCAAAAGGGATATTTTGCATCCTTACTTGGCCGTGATGAATTTGGCGAGCCTGATTATATAACATCCAGTTCAATCACGTATTATTATAGCAAGACTTCACCAAATGGCGATACGAAGTTTTACGATGAAGACAATGATGAAATAGAAGATGTTGATGAATTAAAAGACAAACTTCCCAAAGTAATGACAATTGAAGTTGTGGACAGTAGCGCATACGCAGTAGGATTGCGCGACAATGACATCATTTTACTCTATGGTGATTACTCGGTCGATATTGAAGCATTAGATTCGACTTTAGTGTCTTATTTTCAATTTAGACGTGATTGGTCATTACGCTCCATCCTAGATGCCAAGAAAAGCAAAAGGATGGTCGTATTCCGAATCGAAGACGCATCAAAAAACAGATACGGACTTGTGGAAATAAAAAATCTTTTGGGCACACCTTCTGAGATAGGCTTTATTCCTCATATTCGGTATCTAACAAAAAAGCAACTTGCCAGAATACAAGGATCTGTAAGGAATAACATCCTGAGCGACACTCCCCTTTTGTCGAAATCGGACTATGGCAAACCTATTAGTGAAGGAAACAACTACATTCTTATGGCATATACGGAAATGTATCGAGGGGTCAGATATGAACCGTACGCCGTTCAAGTTACTGACCCTGCAATAGTCATAGGTGCTTGCATTAAAGACAGAAATATGTATTGGAATATGACAGACGGTGAAAACACAGAAACCTTCGAAGAAATGCTTAATTCAAGAAAAAAGGAGGCAGATTCATATCCCAAGATGTATTATTGGCTCACAAAGGACATGGACAATGTCATCCGCATGGATCTAAAGAAACAGGCAGTATACACTCATTTGTTTGACACAAGGATTTCGGATGAAGATTACGCTCTTCTTTTGGATTTGAACATGCCGATTCAATCTGAAATAGAATCTATACGCAAGGCTCCATCAACAATAAAAAGCAAACGTCTGTATGGACAATGGAAGATTGTTAAAGAATCAGAAAATGATTATTCTCCGGATGGGTATTTCTATTTGACTAAAGATGGCACTTGCCAAGGGACCTTGGTGACATATGGTAAAATAACCTTCAAAGAAGGTACTGCGGTTTATAAGATTGAAAAGAATACCGATGGTTTTTGGTGTCACAACGATTCTCTTATTTCATTTACTCCCTACACAGACAATAACATAACGCTTACTTGTGTAGACTTGCTCGGTACAGATGATAAGGATCTAATAGAACGGGCGGTTACTTACATGAATAGCATTTGCGAGGAGAACAAAGAAGCCCTTTTGAGTAACATGGATTATGACTATTTTCAATGGGATGATGACTTATTTATATCCTCTTTAGAAAAGAATTCATTAATCATTAAAAAGGGAAATGGTCGTACTATTACATTTCAGAAAATGAAGGGTAAATCAAAAACAGAATATCAAAAAAAACTCCCAAAAGAAAACCCAATCATTACCCATAGCAACGAAGAAGCAAATCCGCTAATTTTTGGCAATTGGGAAACAGAAATTCCTGATTTAGAAGATGGTGTGGCGATTTTGTCTTTGGCAGAAAACCAAACAATGGAGTTGAGCATCCATGTGCCATATAAAGAAACAGTGTATGACAATATTGAAGAATTGCTCTACTTTTCTGTAGAAATTGGAGGGACTTGGTTCATGAAAAAAGATTCTTTATGTATTGTTAATAACCCTGCTTTAACAAGGATAGATGTTGACATTGACATCAATGGTGCTGATGAAGAAACCAAAGAAATGTTAAAGACATTACTCGCAGCAGAAATAGACAAACAAAAGGAAGAAATGGCATTGCAATTAATAAAAAAGTCTTCTTTTGATGGCAATCTTTCTATTGACAAACTTACCGAGACTGAGTTAGAGCTCAATGGTGTATCATTTTCAAAATCACCAGTTACACGACATATTGTCATTGGGCAAGTTGAGGGTGAGACAGGTTATTTGGTGGAGAACGGTTATACAGGAATGTTTGTCGTTTTAAAATGGTGTGATTGGGATTGCACTCAATCTCTTGAAGAGTATTCAAGAGAATTCGAAAAACAAAGAAACAACAAAAAACATATTGTCTTACTCCCCGTTGGAACAGATGAGTTTGGAAACGATTATTTTGATGAAACCATAGAGCTGAATTGTCCACCGACTCAACTAGGACTTAGAATCCAAGACATGGAAATCTCGGAGCCATATTATCAAAAACAAGTTTTAAGAAGGTATATTGATTGGGCTAACAAATAATAATTGTCTAAATCTTTCATTTACTATGATTAACTCTCCCTACACCCCCTCCCCCATCGACACCTCTGGCGTTGTACTTTCCGACGAGTTGCTTCAGCTCATCGAACAACTGGCGCGCAACGTACACGAGAATTGGGCCCAAGGCCGCATTAACGAAGGCTGGACCTATGGCCCTGAGCGGAGCGATGCCCTTAAGCAACATCCCTGCCTCGTCAGTTACGACGACTTGCCCGAAAGTGAGAAGGAATATGACCGAAAAACGGCCATGGAAACCATAAAACTCATCCTAAAACTAGGATGGATTATTAAAAAAGAAAACAACAACAAATCATGACAAATTCACCAGTCATTCAAGTCATGGCATTTGTCATCGGCATTGCCATCGGCGTAGTCTACTACCTAATCCTTGCCAAGAACAGCAAAAATAACCGGTTGTTCTTCAATACATTGCTTATCTGTGCCTTGTCCATCATTGTCATCCATTTAGCCGCTGACATGTATGTAATCTCTCACATTACCAAAGGAGAGAAAAGCTGGTTCTCCATCTTCACCCTCTCGTTGTTCCATTCCTTAGAGCTGTTTGTCTTCCAAACACACTTCTTTGATAATGGTTACCAAGAGTTCTTTTTTGGGCGTGATTTGGGGCAAAATAATTACCAACCTGGAATGCCTTGGCTGACTTTTGTTTATATCATTACCTTTATCTTGGCAATACTAACCTCTATCGCCTTGGTCATCAAAGCGATCAACAGGAGAAAAGCCGGCCGCACTTGGCTCATAGCCAACAAAAACAAAGCTGAGAACGTTCACGTATTCTTTTTAGGTGGCGAAATGTCGATTGCTCTTGCCAAGGACATCAAAAAGCATCATCCCGACCAGCCCCGCCTCTTGGTAGGCTATCCCGACCCAGAAGTAAGCTATATGGATCTGTCAATCTGGGAGAAGATACAGCGTCTATTCAAGAGCCGCACCGAGGAGAGCTTAGGACCCTTCAGCGCTATTGTTTATTCCCGCATCCCCTTGAGTGAGGTGAGAGGCAAAGACATCTGCCAGCAGATGAACCTCAAAGACCTTGACGTCTTCTTGAAGTCCTCATCGTGCAAAGTATATCTTCTCGGCGATGATGAAAGCGAGAACCTTCACTGCACCGAAATACTTCACAACGGCAACTGCACAGCCGAGATCTTCTGCCGTGCCTGTCGCGAAGGCGTCAACCGCATGTATGAGGACGCGATGACCAAGACGCCTTCGATGAACGTGCATCTGATTGACTCATCCTACCTCGCCGTGCGCAACATCAAGAACTGTCCCGAGCTGCTCCCCGTCAACTACGTCGACAAGGGTACCGACGCCATGGGACACCGCGAAGGCTGGGTGAGCTCGGCCTTCAACGCCATGATACTCGGCTTCGGCGAGACCGGACGCGAGGTGCTTGGCTTCCTCTACGAACACGGGGCCTTCGTTGACAAAGAATTCAAGAAAAGTCCTTTCTCGTGCATGGTAATCGACCGCCAAATGGGCATTTTCGAGCAAGCCTACTGCAAGAGTTTCCCAGGCATGAACAACAGTGCAGGCATCACATTCAAGCAAAGCGAGATAGGCGACAACGCCTTCTGGAAAGACATGTCGGCACGCATCCAAACATTGAACTATATCGTAGTGTGCTTGGGCAACGACCGACTCAACCTGCGCATGGCCGTCGACTTGGTGGAATTTGCCTACCGACAAGGCAAAGACCTATCGAAGAACTTCGTCATTCTCATCGCACAGAGAAATCCCACCCACCTCGACAACGTCACGCTGAAGCATTACAATTCCATCGGACAATACCACAACTGCATCCGCACCTTCGGCAACCAACATGACGTTTGGAGCTACGACAACATGACCAACGAAAGCCTGAAGGCACGCGCCAAGAACTACTTCGGGGGCTATATGCGTGCACAAGGCGACACCCGCGATCCCGAGACCCTTTGGAACGACCGCGAGAAAGAAATCGAGACCACCAACGACTTCGCCCTCCATGCCAAACGCGTGCGCCAACGCTCACAAGACTACGCCAACTGCTTCCACATCTCAACGAAGCTGGCCCTCATAGGCCCCGAAATCTACGACTGCCGCCGCGACATCGCCCAATGCATCCCGCCCGACTACACCAAGGCCCTCACCCACTACACCGGCGTCGATGAGCACGTGGAACGCGTGCTGCATTACCTCGCCGTCCACGAGCACATCCGCTGGGAGGCCTCACATGTCGCCCTCGGCTACACCCCAGGCAAACGCACCGATGAAGTCATGAAGACCCACCAGTGCATTATGAGTTACGACGAACTCACACCCGAAGTGCAACATTACGACTACTTGGTCATCAAAACCACCTTCAATCTGTGAAATCCATAATTAACCGACAAACTCCGACCCTTTTGGAAAACAACTACAAATACTTCGCCTTCATCAGCTACAACGCAAAGGACACCGAATGGGGCAAGAAGCTCCAGAAAAAGCTGGAACATTACAAGCTGCCAGCCACGCTATGCAGCAAACACGGATGGGAACGCTGTCCCATCAAACCGGTGTTTTTCGCCCCCACCGACATCCAGCCAGGCGGACTCTCGGAAGAACTTCCCTTGACCAACGACACCCTCCACATGCCATGCGGCGGATTCGAGATGATTGAGCTGAAGTAATCCATGGAAAACCAAACAAACTCGCGATACCATGAGACACATATTCTTCACCCTAACCTTCCTTCTATTCATCGCCACGATGGGATTGGCACAAGTGCAAACCCAAAAAGGCATCAGTTACCGCTACAACGGCAAGAGTCCAAGGACACCTTTGCCCAATGTGACTGTTGAATGTGTTACGGCTAACAATACCGTTATCAGCGATAGCACCGGTTCCTTCACGCTGACTTTCAACAAACTAAAGATGGGTGACCGAATGGGCTTGGTGACAGTGAAGAAGCGCGAGATGATGGTCTTCAACCAACATGCCGTTGATGAATGGAGCATCCGCAAGGAACCGCTCACCCTCATCCTCTGCGATGCCAACGAGTTTGAGCAACAAAAGCAAAACCTCATTGAGATTGGCAGGCGTGAAGCCCAGAAGAAATACGACCGCCAGAAGACCGAACTAGAAAAGCAACTAAAAGCCAGCCAGATTGACCGCGCTAAATACGAGGCCGAATTGGACAAGGCCTGGGAGGAACTCGACCGTCTTCACAAGCACCTTGACGAATACGCCGACCTCTTCGCCCGCATCGACCAAAGCGAGATAGACTCCACGGCACAGCGAGCCATGGAATTGTTCAATCAAGGGCAGGTGGATGAAGCTGTAAAACTATTTGAGCAAGGCAACTATTTGGAAAAGTTGAAGGTCTCTAACCGTGCCATACAACAAGCAGACAATATGATTGAAACAGCAGAGACGGTTAAGGCAAAAGCGGAAAAAGATAGAGAGGAACAACTTCAAAGTTTGAAGGCTTTGGTTGCTGCGTATAAAATGCAAAATGAGTGGGAAAAGGCGGGAATAATGCTGAAAGGAATTGCAGATGAACAAAATAATTATGATGATTTATTTGAATATGCATTATTCTGCCAAGAACAAAAAAAATTCAACGAAGCTGAAGTCTATTATTTGAAAACATTTCCTATCATTCAACAAATGGCTAAAGACAACTCGCAGGTTTACGAACCAAACAGGGCAAAGACTCTGAACAATCTCGCTGCCTTATATAACAATACTAAACGATTCAATGAAAGTGAGATGTTGTTTTTGGAAGCCTTGGAAATACGCAAACGGTTAGCAATTGGCAACCCTCAAATATATGAACCAGATTTGGCACAGACGCTGAACAACCTTGGTGCATTGTATAAAGACACCCAGCATTTTATTGAGAGCGAGACAATGTATTTGGAATCATTGGAAATAAGTAAGCGGTTAGCAGAGAACAATCCGCACACCTATGAATCCAGCTGGGCTGTTACACTGAGCAACCTAGCCATATTATATTTCTATACCCAACGTTTCACGGAAAGCGAAACGATGTATTTGGAAGCGTTGGAAATCCACAGACATTTAGCAAAAGACAACCCTCAATCATACGAACCAATTGTAGCCGAAATTTTAGACAACCTTGCCATCCTTTATGAGCACTCTCAACGCTTCACGGAAAGTGAGATGTTGTTTTTGGAAGCCTTGGAAATCCGTAAGCGGTTGGCAAAAGACAACCCTCAAGCTTATAAAGCCGATGTGGCTGTGACATTGATTAACCTTGCTGTATTATACCAAAATACTAATCGTTTTTCTGAAAGCGAAGCTTTTACCAAAGAAGCACTTATTATTTACCGACAACTGGCCACAGACAATCCACGAGTTTATGAACCTGGCCTTGCCATCATACTCGACAATCTCGGCATTTTATATAGTGACCTACGACGTTTGGATGAAAGTGAATCTTCATTTAATGAGTCGATAGAAATATACCGTCGTCTGACTGTAGGAAATCCCCAAGCCTACGAACCATCATTATCACAAACACTTTGCAACCTTGGATCCCTATATTTATTGATCCAACGCTTTGCCGATAGCGAAGCTGCTTTTGACGAGGCATTGGTAATATGCCGTCGATTGGCTAGAGATAACCCAAAAGTTTATGAACCTGAACTTGCCAGAATACTAAGTAATCTTGGGATATTATTCAATGAATCTCAACGGTTCATAGAAAGTGAATCAGCGTTTGATGAGGCGTTAGAAATACGCCGCAGATTAGCCATAGACAACCCTGTTGTTTATGAACCTCAACTTGCTACAACCCTCAACAACCTTGGCAATTTGTATACTGATAGCCAACGCTTCAATAAAAGCGAGTCTGTCTTGGGTGAAGCTTTGAAGATACGTCGTAAGCTAGCCTTGGACAATCCTGAAGCCTTTGAACCTTCACTTGCATCGACACTCAACAATCTCGGTCAACTTTATTATTTTATGCACCACTTTCTAGAAAGTGAGAAGATGTATTTGGAGGCATTGGAAATATACAGACGGTTAGTCGAAGACTACCCACAATCATATAGACAGTATATATATATCACATTGAGTGGTCTATCATCCATATGTGTTCTCAAACATGAATTCGTTCAGGCTGAACATTACGCACGCGAAGCCATTTCCATAGACTCCACACAGTTTAGAATCAATTCCTATCTCGCAGCCTCGCTACTCTTCCAAGGAAAATACGCCGAAGCCGAAGCCGTATATCGCCAATACAAGGATGAGTTGAAAGACAGTTTCCTAGGCGACTTTGAGGAATTCGAGAAGTCCGGCGTCATCCCCGAGGAACGCAAGGCCGACGTGGAACGCATCCGAAAAATGTTGAACGAATAGAAAATATAATGAAAAGAATCTTCATCCTCGTTGTCACACTGTTAGTCAACACAATGGCCTTTGCCCAAACCCAGCAAGGCTACGTGAAGACCCTTGGCCGCCCAGAGAAGCCTGGCGAAGCCCTCGATGGCGTAACCCTCAGGGTGAAAGGAAGCCACAACACCGTAGTCAGCGACCCTAGTGGCAAGTTCTCGCTGTTGTTGACCGACTTGAAGAACGGTGATGCCTACTCGCTCCAAAGGGTGCAGAAAAACGACTACGAACTCAACGAAATCGACCTCATCGGGCGAAAGCTCGCCTTCTCCGACAAGGTACCGTTGACTATTGTCATGGTCTCATCCGAACAGCTACAGGCAGACAAGCAACGCATTGAGAGCACAGCCTTTGCAACGGCACAGAAAAACTTTACGGCCAAAATGAGCCTGATCGAGAAACAGTTGAAAGACAACGAAATCTCCAAAGAGCAATACCAAACCGCCATCATTGACTTGCAGGACAAGTTCGAGAAGTACCAGTCGCTCATTGACGGTCTCGCCACGCACTACGCCCACACCGATTACGATATGCTTGACGAGAAAGACCGTGAGATCAACCTCTGCATCGAGAAAGGCGACTTGGAACGTGCCGACTCACTCATCCGTCTCCTTTTCGACCCTATTAGTGTGTTGGAGCGCAATATGGAGACCCTCGCCGACATCGAGCAACAGATTGGGCAAGCCCGAGGTATTATCGCCCAAGCCAATGCCGACATGGAAGCCGTGCTGAAACAGCAGGAGAAGGATGCAGAATACCTCTACCAGCTCTTCACTATCGCTACAGCCCGTTTCGACAATGAGAAAGCTGAGTTTTATATCGACACTCGGGCTGAACTCGACACCACCAACGGCAAATGGCAACACGAAGCAGCCGACTATTATATACACCAAAACCAGTTTCATAAGGCCCAATTCTATTACAACAGAGCCATCCGGGTGTATCGCGAAAAGGCCCAAGAAGACCCCGAAACCTACGAGCCCTATCTTGCGGATGCGCTGAACAACATGGGTGTGTCTTACCATAGCATTATGTTCTATTATCCTGATGCCGCCGAACCATGTGAGAAGGCCCTTAGCGAGGCTGTCAACATACTACGACGTCTTGCTGATAACGACCTCTTAATCTATGGAACAGTATTGGGTGGCGCTATCACAAGTTTGGGCAACTTCTATTTAGGGCAAAAAGATTTGAAAAAAGCAAAGACCAATTTTGAAGAAGCCGTCAAGTTACAACGACAACTCATTAAAGAGGATGACTCCGATTGGGAAACTTATTATGGACTGGCCTTAGCTCTCAGCAACTTAGGTCATGTCTACGATCTTATGGAAGATTACAAAAAAGGAGAAAAACATCTCACCGAATCTTTGGAAACATTGCGCCAATTAGTCCAAGACAAGCACGAGGAATGTGAGGATGACTTGGCACATGTTTTAGGGGTGCTGTCTGGGCATTATCACGACACCAAGGAAGAAGCAAAGAGCCAGGCGGCCTTCGAAGAATCCGTTGCCCTTTATCGGAAACTTGCCAAGGACAATCCCCAACGATACGAACCTCAACTTGCCGATAGGCTTTACGGCCGTGGAATCACTTTGTTGGACAAGTATTATATTCAACTGTCATTCGGAATACCTTTGGATGATGCAGATAGACAAGCTATCCAAGGTCCTCTCGCCATGCTCGAGGAAGCAAAAGACCTGTATGGGCGGTACATTGCCGAACCACTCTACAGATCACTCTATATCGACGCACTGAAATACCTTTACTTGTTTCACCTCATCATCAATGAACCACAGAAACTCAATCAAATCGTTGAGGAGTACTGCCAAAACCTAGCCGAGAGCAAAGACCCTAACATAGGAGCCCAAGAGTTCATCAAGCTCGTCCAAAGCGAGTCGCCAGAAACCGCAGAGAATGATTTATTCACAGCGAAAAGCCTTATGATTATGTCTGAAAACTATAGAAAATCCGCCCTATACGACGAAAGCGAAGCGAAAGGTCTTGAAGGCTTGAAAATGTTCAGAAAAATTGCGGAAGTTGACCCAACCCACGAAATTGAAGTGGCAATGGCTCTTAACAATTTTAGCTTTGTTTACGATGACACCCACCAGAACGACAAGAGAGAAGCTTGTTTAACTGAAGCCTTGGACATTTGCAGACGCTTTGCAAAGACAGACCCTGACATACTTGCCAAAGTTTTGGCCAACCTCGGATCATTATATCAAGACACTGAACGCTTCGATGAAAGCGAGAAAATGTACGAGGAATGCGTGCGGATCAGAAGACAACTGGTGAAAGCCGACCGAAAAGCCAACATGTCAGCATTGGCTTCAACATTAGGCAAGTGGGGAAACTTGTATTATAGTGCCAAAGACTACAAAAAATGCGAGCCACTTTATCAGGAAGTCTACGAGATATACCAACAGTTGTACAAAGACAAACCATCAGTTTATAAGCCCGAACTGGCAGCAATGAAATACGCCCTCGCCAATACTTATTGGTATACCAACAGAGTAATTGAAAGTGGCACATTTTGTATTGAAGCCTACGAGCTGTTTCTCCAGGCGGCCCAAGAAGGGGCAAAATCATACGAATATGAGAGGGGGATATTAAAATACAATTGTGAGGAATTGGCTCCATGGTTGGTTGACGAGGCTGCCGACTTCAATGACGAAGGAAAATATGAGGAAAGCGAAACCTATTACAAAAAAGCCCTGGATATATATAGGCTTTTGGCGAAAGAAAACCCTACGCAATATGATCCTGAGATTGCAGGAACGCTGAATAGCTTGGGTATCCTATACGCCAACGACAAACAATATAACAAATGTGAAGTTGCCTTCAACGAATCATTGGAAATCTACCAACGTCTTGTCAAAACCGACCCAAAGACTTATCAATCTGAAGCGTTCAGGATGAGAAACAATCTTGCCGCCTTGGAAGTAAACAAAGCCCAAGATTACAACGGCAATAAGCAATACGAGGAGGCCGCAGCATGCTATGTCAAGGTAATAGAAATCAGAAAAGCATTGGCAAAGGAAGACCACATCTCGAACTATAATTATGATTCTGAAGTAGCAAGTGCACTTAACAGCTTGGCTATCGTTTACGTGAATCTCAACCGATATCAAGAAAGCGAGGCTGCTTTCAAAGAGTCATTGGAAATCTACCAACGCCTATCCCAAACCGATGCCACGAAATATGAGTCGTTAATCACCCAAGCCTTGAACAACCTTTCCATCTTGGCATCCCAATTAAGGAAAAAGGCTAACCAAGAAAAGGAAGAACAACGATACGAGGAGAGCAAAGCTTTGTTATCGCAAGCCTTGAACATATACAAAGATTTAGCTGAAACGAACCCTACGAAATACAATTCAGAAATCACCGCCACGTTGGCCGAAATTGAACAAATCAGAAAACTACTTAAAAAATAATAAAACCTCCCATCATGCAAGACCAATTCAAATACTTCGCATTTATCAGCTACAACTCCAAGGACACAGCTTGGGGCAAGAAACTACAAAAGAAACTGGAACACTATCGTATGCCTGCAACCCTGTGCAGCGAGCACAACTGGCAACGCACGCCCATCAAGCCCGTTTTCTTTGCCCCTACCGACATCCAGCCGGGTGGACTTTCGGAAGAACTGCAAGAAAGGCTCAAGGCCTCGCAGAACCTCATCGTCATCTGCTCGCCCAACTCGGCCAAGTCGCAATGGGTAGGCAGGGAAATCGAGTTCTTCCACAACCTCGGGCGCACCAAAAACATCCATTTCTTCATCGTTGATGGCATACCCCACAGCGGTGATCCCGAAACGGAGTGCTTCAACCCCGTCGTCAACCAGCTCGGTTTGCCTGAAATCCTTGGCGCCAACATCCACGAGAAGAACTACAAATGGCCCTGGCTCAACAAGGAACGCGCCTATGTGCAGCTCGTATCCAAGTTGCTCGGCGTGGAGTTCGATGCCATCTGGCAGCGCCACAAGCGCCAACTGATCCGAAAAGCCGTGGTATGGACGGTGGGCATCATTGCCGTATTGTGCGCTTTGCTATTCGTTTGGCGCGCCAACCAGCCCGTGGACGTGAACCTAAAGCTGAACGAATCATCCGTCCACAACGAGAATCTACCCCCATTGAAAGACGCCGTGGTCACCATGACCCTCGACAACGAAATCAAGATCGACACCTTGGAATCGATGGACGGCAACTTGGTCTTCAACAACATACCGCACCGCTACCTTAACCAAGAGGTAAGATTCTCCGTCTCGTGCCCCAACTATGTCGACACGGACACCTCATTATTACTAACTCCAAATGTGACCTTGAACATAGCAAGAAACGATTCGGTCTTCGGCAAAGTCAACTTCCGCATCTATAACCCCAATGAGGAAATGTATGTCGGCAACACCACGATAAGCCTAGCCGGGCAGGAAACCGTTTCCGACCCGAATGGGCGCGTGTCACTATTTGTCCCTTTGGAGAAGCAGCAACGCTATTACATCATCACAGGTCCACTCCTGTTCGAAAACGACACGGTTTACATGCCCAGCGGCAAAGACGACGTGGTGCTGATCCAATGATGAGCAAACAGCATCCTTGAAATTCTTTCAGTATCGACATATAAAACCAACCCAATGAAACACAAGCCTTTACTATTCCTCATCTTGTTCACGACACCCCTTTGGGTTACAGCCCAGACCCAGCAAGGCTACATCAAGACCATCGGTCGACCCGACAAGCCTGGCGTTGTGCTTGGCGATGTCGTGGTGCAAGCCAAGGGCATGTTCAACCCCGTAACCAGCGACAATAGCGGTGCCTTCAGCATCACTGTTCCAGGCAAGAATGATGGCGACCCCATCGTCTTTTTGAGAATACAGAAAAAAGGCTACGAATTGAAAGACAAGGACTTTGTTGGCCGCCAACATGTTTGCTCTTCGCGCGTTCCCCTTATCATCCAAATGGTTGATGTAAAGCAGTTGGCCGCGGACAAGAAGCGCATTGAGGACAATGCCTACCGTGTGGCCGAGGAAAACTACCAGAAAAAGCTGACGGAATTGGAGGCCCAAAAAGAAGAGGGGGAAATCACTGCCGAGAAATACCGTCAGGAGCTTGCGGGCCTGCAAGAAAAATACGAAAAATACCTCTCCTTGGTGGGCGACATGGCCGACCGCTATGCCCGCACCGACTACGACCAACTGGACTCCATCGACTATCAGATCAACGTATGCATCGAAAACGGCGAGTTCGACAAGGCCGACTCGCTCATCCACACCGTGTTCGACCCCGAAACCGTATTGGAACGCAACCGCGCCGCCAAGCAAGAAATTCAGGATAGGATCGCCCTCGCCCAAAGCGTCATCGACAAGGCCAACGCCGATCGTGAGGCAATCCTACAAGATATAGAATACGCCAAGCGTTTGGCTTCCATATGCGAGAACCTCGCTCAGGAATACATCTTAATGGAAGAGAAAGAGAAAGCCGTCGAATGTTTGGAAAAGTCATTGGAAATCAAGTCTATACTCTACGGTGAGGAGAGCGAAGAAGTAAATGAAATCAATAACAGGATTAAGGAATTAAAATGAAAATCAAGATTCTATTATGCCTTGTTTGGGCCACTGTGGGGCAATCCATCTTTGCACAAACCCAGCAAGGCTATGTGAAGACCAAAGGCCGCATGGTGAACGGCAAGCATGTTCCCGGCCAAGGCTTGAAAGGAGCCACAGTATCCATCCAAGACCGCACTCCCGTGGTCGTGCAGAATACCGACGGTTCTTTCTCATTCCCCATCCCCTCAAAAACCTTCATGGTGACTAACGTGCAGAAAAACGGCTACCAACTCGTGGATAACGATGTCATACGAAGCTCTTACACGTATTCCAGCAATCCCATCTATTTAGTGATGGAAACGCCCGAACAACAGCAACAAGACCAACTGACGGCAGAGCGTAAAATCAGAAGAAACCTCCAAAGGCAACTTCAGGAAAAAGAAGACGAGATAGAAGATCTCAAGGCACAACAAAAAATCTCAGATGAAGAATACCGTGCCGCCTTGCAGAAACTCTATTCGGAACAAGGAAACAACGAGCAGCTTATCGAAGACATGGCCAAACGTTACTCCGAGTTGGACTACGACCAACTGGATGAATTCTACCGCCAAGTCTCATACAACATCGAGAACGGCAATCTGGTGAAGGCCGACTCGCTGCTCCGCTCTCGTGGCGACATCAACAAACAGGTGGCCGACATCCTCCAACGTGGGCAGACCTTACAAGAGGAGAAGGAACAGCTGCAAAAGGCAGAAGCCGTGCAACAAGCTGACGTTGAGGAAGCCGCCCGACGCTGCTACAGCTATTACGAGACCTTCGCGGCACAACACCTGAACGACACGGCCGCTTATTTCCTCGAACTGCGGGCAAGTTTGGACACTACCAACATAAACTGGCAGATGGACGCAGGGGATTTTATTCGCATATACATTGCTGATAATGACAAAGTGATTGGGTACTGCCAAAGGGTATTGCATCATGAATTCCGTGAATATGGGGAAATCCACCCTAATGTGGCTGCGAGCTACAACAATTTGGGTATGATGTACGCCAATCAAGGAGAATTCAATAAAGCCAGCGAATATTACAACAAGGCTCTTTCCATTCAGTTGTCCCTCTTAGGAGAAAACCACCCCCATGTGGCTTCAACATACTCCAACATGGGTATCCTAAGTAGCATACAAGGCGATTACGCCAAGGCTTTGGAGTGTTTCAATAAAGCAGTGAGCATCATGGAAAGCCTTTTCGGAGAAAACCATCCAGAACTGGCCATAGAATACAACAATCTCGGTTACGTTTACGGCAATTTGGGCGATTTTGACAAAGCCCTAGAGTATTACAACAAAGCTTCGTCCATTTATGAACTCAACTTTGGGGAAGAAAACCCAGGACTAGCCCTGTCTTTCAACAACACTGGCACCATTTACGAAATGCTGGCTCAATACGATAAGGCCTTTGAATACTACAATAGGGCATTAGCCATCCGAAAAAATGTTTTAGGAGAAAAGCATCCTGATATTGCCAGCAGTTACATTTGTTTGGGATCCGTTTGTACTTATAGGAATGACTTCGACAAGGCTTTGGAATACTACAACAAAGCCTTGTCCATTCGACAAACGTTTTGGGGAGAAAACCATCCCACTGTGGCCAACAGTTACAACAACATCGGCTACACGTATGACAGTCAAGGTGACCACAATAAGGCTATGGAATATTACAATAAGGCTTTGGCCATCCAGCTGGATTTCTTCGGAGAAAACAATTTGGATGTAGCCACTACCTATAATAATATTGGCTACGCATACTCTATTCAAGAAGACTATGACAAAGCTGCCGAATACTGTGAAAAGGCACTTAAGATCAGGATAGCCATTTTAGGGGAAAACCATCCCGAAGTCGCCAAAAGCTACGGCAATACGGGGTATCTGCTATACGTCAAAGGTGAATACGAGGACGCTTTGGCATATTGTAAAAAGGCACTTGAAACCCAGAAGGCTTTTTATGGAGAAAACCATCCTGATCCGGCAACTTCTTATGGTTATATAGGAGACATCTATCTCGCGCAAGGGAACTATCAGTCTGCATTAGAAAACCATAGCAAAGCTTTGGAAATCAAAAATACCATCTATGGTCCTGAAGATCCAAGAACGATAAGGACCAAAGGCATAATCTCTGAAATCCAGGCCAAACTGAAAGAACAAGAAAACAAACCCAATGAATAACAACATACTCCTCATCGGCACGCACCCCATCCGAGAGAACATCATTAGTCAATACCAGGTCTTGGGGCATAGCATTGTTGCCTTCCCTGACTTTGCCTCCGTTGACAGCTCCAAAACGTATCATGAGGTGTGCATCCTGCCCAACGACATTTCCGATTACGACCTCATGCAAGACTTGGAGGCCTGGGCCATTAACTATCCTGAAACCCCAGACGGCCAATCGAAGCCCTTGTGTCACCTGATGTTGAGCGACAAGGTGACGCTATGGCTGCTGCAAACCCTCGACCTCTATCCCGAAATCCACAAGAAGTTCGAGTTGTATGCCTTTACCATGGAAGACCAATGGGCGAAAAACGTGTTTTGCGGCCTCGGTAAAAACAGCATTCCCTACCCTCCCTTGGACAGAGAGAAGATTGACGCCAACTCAAACAAGACGGTGCATTTGGTCATCGCAGGCTTCAGCGATCTGGGCGAAAGCCTTGCCCTCCATGCCGCCCTCACTGCTCATTTCCCCAACTACGAGCGTAACCATGCCTTACGCACACGCATCACCATCGTGGACGAAAACCTGTCGTCGAAAAGAGACGCCTTCGTGCAACGCTACACCAACCTCTTCGAGCATGCCCACTACAGATGCATCGACCTGAAACAGCGTAGTATGACGCAATACCATCAACCTTTGTATCACTCTTCAAGAGAAGATTTTGTCGATGTGGAATGGGAGTTTGTGGACGGCGACTTCTACAATCCGCTGTTGCAGCGCAAACTCAACCTATGGGGCAACAACAAAGAACAATTGCTCACCCTCGCACTCTGCGATGCCGACTACGCCATGAACTTCGACCGTGCCCTCGCCTTGCCCAAAGCCATTTACCAAAACGACGTCCCTGTACTCATCTACCTCAAAAGGTCTGATATGATGAACAAGGTGCGCGAGAACGAAGGATTCCGCAACCTCTACCCTATCGGGATGGATGACTGCGGCTACGACGTGCAACTGCCCCTTTTGCAGATGGCCAAACGGCTCAACTACTTCTACACCTGCAGCTTCGGGCAAAAAGGCCTGCCTACCGACATGCCCATCGAGGAGATTGAGGCCGAATGGCGCAAGCTGAGTTCGTTCAGTATGCGTTACTCCAATATTTACAACGTGATGACCATCGCCACCAAGATGCGCTCGCTCGGACACCAAGAAAAGGATTGGGACAAGTTCTATGCCTTGACACAAGAAGAAGTGGAGACGCTCTCTGCCGTCGAGCATAGCCGCTGGAGCGTGGATCGCCTGATACTGGGCTTCCGTCCGCCCACCAACACCGAACGTGAGGAAATCCGCAACAACATCCGAGCCTTCATCAAAGCCAAGAAAACCGGCAGCGATGCGCCACAAATCGACCTGAAGAACTTCTACAAGAAGCAAAAAGTGCACTACGACCTCTGCTCCTACCGCGAGCTACAGGAAGACAAAACGGGGCAGAACGTGCGCGTCTACGACTATGACCTCACAGCCTGCATACCACTGATAGCGCAATCCTTTAACGAAGCACAGCCATGACTAAACGATACTATTCCTTAAGATTTGAACGAAACGACGCCTTGCATCACGCGGGTGAGCAGTTGCTAAATGCCGACAACCTGCTACACATCGGACAAACCCAAGCGTGCGAGGTCAAGCTGAGCAACGACAGCCAATTCGAGGATGCTGAATTGGCCGTCATCGAAAAAAGATCTGATGAAAAAGGCTGGAAACTCATCAGTGTATCACCCTACAAAGAACACGAGGTGCGCGTCAACGGCACACCTGTCAACCACGTACATTTTCTCAACGACGGCGACCGCATCGCTTTCGAGGGTCAACGACAGGAACTGCTGTTCAACATCCACGAGGATGAGCAATACAGCTCAAACAAGATTGTCGCCGTAGGCAAAGATGTCTCGCGTATGCTCAGTATCTGGATGACCATAATCACGCTATCGCTCTTGAGCATCGGAGCCTACCTCCTCTACTCGCGCCCCGTCACCTCGGGCATGATAGCCGAGGCCAAGGTATCTGTGTTCAAGATCAAGGTGGACTCGGTGTCGCTGAGGGTCACCCGTGGCGACAGCACCTTTACCAAAAGCAAGGTGGAGGTCGACAACGTGTTTGGCACCGCCTTCCTCAGCAACGACCGCCAGCTGGTCACCGCACGCCACTGCATCGAGCCTTGGCTCAATATCGCCGACGATATTGAACTCGACACCATGTCCGTGGGCACGCCCAAATACGTTAAGATGGCTTTGGAAGCCGTCACGAACAACGTCATCGCCGATTACATGGGCGACAACGCGCGTTGGGAAGTGGTCAGCCACTGCTCGCTGAGGAAACCCGAACAGGGCGACTCCGTAGTGCTCACCGTCAAGTCGACCGACTTCATCTTCGACGACTCGCGTGACGAGATTATCGAATGCGGTGACTTCGAGCACCAATACTTCTGGCGCAGCATCACCGTGCGTCCGCGTCGCATCGACATGATGCTGGGCGACATTGCCTACTTGCCATGCAACGACCTCCTCACAAGTTACAAAGGCACCATCAGGCTGGCCACAAGGAAAGAGATGAAGGAGATCTGCCAAAAGCCCAACCAACCCATCGCCATCCTCGGACGCACCACCACCGACACCGGCAATAAGCAGATACAGTCGCCCGACGCCAAGCTGAGCGGCACCCTCGAAGATGAGAGCTTCGATGATGAAGGCTTCCCCAACGTAGTGATTGCCCAAAAAGGCTCCATCGAGCCTGGCTTCTCGGGCGGTCCCATCATAGCGCGTGTTGGTTTGTGGGGATGGAGGGTCATCGGCGTGGTCTCCGTCAAAGACTCGCACGACAAAGACCGCTTCTACTCCGTCCCCATCACCGAAATCGAACGCATGAAAGCAACACAAAACCAAGAATGACATGAGTGAAAAAATCCCTGTTTCCGAACTGGCCGGCCACTGCAATGAGGCAACGGCATGGAGAATTCTCGAAGAAGTGAGCCGTCATCTTATGGAAGGCAAGCAACGCATCGTCAACCCTTCCATCATCGACATTGGTGAGAATGGACATTTTGCCTTAGAGGCCACTCAAGAGCAACAATCCGGTTTCGACCCTCACGAAGTCGAGGCCAACTCCCGCACCGAGGCTAGTACAGTGTGGTCCTTAGGCGCCACTCTGTTTTACATTGTCATGGGACGTTGTGTGATGAACGGCAAGGGCGGAGAAGGACAAAGCGAAACCTCAAAACTACCCTTCATACGCAGCGAATGGCCCGAGATGAGCGAACTTGTCCAACAATGCCTCCAATTTGAACCTGCAAACCGTCCCACGCTGCAAGAAATCCACGACAAAGCCTTGCAAAATCTCAAACGTTGCCACAATGACATTCGGCGCGGACCTAAAATAAAAAGCACTTCCTCAATGCCTAACGAATTGGAAACCATAGACAAAGACCTATTCTTTTGGCCAGAGCGTATGCATAAAAGTTAAAAAACATATAATAAATGCAAATTGTTTGATAAAAAGCATTATATTTGCCCGTGCAAAACCCTATGCAAAACAACATGAATTAACTACGTTTTGACCCAAGCAAAAAAACAAACATTATCTAAACCATTCAAAACGAAACATAACGATGAAAAAACTTTTATTTTTAATGTTGGTCAATTTGGTTCTCATTGGCCAGACCTTTGCCCAAAAAGCAACCGATCAGGAATTGCAACACTTGATGAGTGTGGTTTCCACATTGCGACAGTCTGACGAAGACAGCTGGAACAAAGCCCTTGCCTCTTTCAAGAACGACCCTCTGTTGACCATCATGGATGAAGCCGTCAGACACGAAAACGAATGTTGGTTGGTCGGCAAAAAGCAATTCAAGCTCAACGCCATCCTCACCCAATGCGATAACTATGACAAGAAAAGAGTGAGCGGAGACTTTCTGAACGGCAACGACCCTAATTTCAACTATTCGCTGACCGAGCGCGGCATAAAAAAGAATTCCACTGTCACCTACGAACTCAGCTACCGCGAGGGGCGGCAGACCTTTGTCGTGATGCCCTTTGAAAAGAATGCCAAAATAAAGGTGGAAACCTCTCTGAATGGCAAAGCAGTAGGAGAATCCACCACAGATGATGATGGCAACATCATTTTGAGCATCGACGCCAAAGTGAATAAAAGCGACAAGCTCATACTCAAAATCACCAACAGCAGCACTAACGACATGCCCGTGGTGATCATCAACCACAACACAAGGAAAAACTAACACCTTTTTATAATCAATCAAATCATTAATCATTAATTAAAACCACAAGTTATGTTTAAAAAGTTACTCTTAGGAGCAGTTTTGCTCATCAGCGTAAATGCATTTGCGCAATCAAAACCTGAAGCCGGTGCATCAAAAGAAACCTCAAGAAAAGCTGAACAGCTTAATCTTGCCGGAAATCTGGTGAATTATGGCTACGAGAAGCAAGACGCACTTGCTCTCATCCAAGCCATCAAAATCTACCAAGACCTGAATGTCATCGAAGCCACCGATGGACAAAAACCCATTGAAAAAGTTGAAGAAGGTGACAACCGTGGAGCAGGAACCGTCGTTAAAGACGACCAACCCGTTCGCAACGAGAAACAACTGTTGGAAGATGCCGCCAAGTTCGCCAAAGACAACAAGAACCTGCTCGCCTTGGTTGATGAATGCAGAAATGGCAAGCGTAGCCCTGTAGATGGCATCATCGACAGATTCTTCCGCATCCCTTCACGTGGCACCCATGACTGGACGGTCAGACTCCAGGCCTATGAGACCACTGTTATCGCCATCAGCGGTGACGGCACCACCGACCTTGACCTTTACGTCTATGACCAATACGGAAATCTCATCGTGTCCGACGTATCTTACGGCGACCAATGCTATGTTGCCTTGGATGTTTACATCACCAGCAACTTCCTCGTTAGAGTGGTCAACCGCGGTTATGTCTATAACGACTACGAAATCCTTATTTTCTAAAGCAACCCCACAAAGGCAGGCTGACAATACCGGCCTGCCTTTTTTTTCTTTTTTTATACCAGCCTTCATATTCCTCCACAACATAACATGCCTCAATCATTATGAAAAAAAATCTCTGTCTTTCCATGGGATTGCTCATAGCGGTCTCAACATTTGGCCAAAATCTCAAAACATTCTCATCCCGTGTCGACGCCCTCTTCGATGAAGGCTGCCGCTACTATGCTGAGATTGGCAACAAGGTGAAATTGCAGCAAGTCATCGACAGCATGCAAGCCACTATGAACTTAGGTATTAATGGGCGAGTTCTTGACCAAAAAACTGAGGACAGCCTGCTCCTTGGAGTTAAGATGTTTAAACTTATGGGTGATTACCATTACCTCAACTCCGATGAGGACAGCCGATCCTATGCCCAAGCGGAAAATTATTTCAGACAAGCCTTGGCATTCACCCAAGACGAAGCCAATGCTCAGAGGCATGACATATTCTATTTTCAATTCCTTCTGCACGAAGAGTTGGGGCAACTTTACTATAAACAAAAACGTTATGAAGAAGCCTACAACGAAATGAAAGCCGCTCAGGAGCGTTCCTCTTACCTTTCGGACAACGATCTCCTCGATTTCATCTCCCAATTGGCCATATGCGAAGCCAGGATTGGAGGCTACAAAGGAGCTCTTGACAACATCGACTTTGTCATCAGCCAATATCAAGGTACAAATACCGAACGCTATGGTGAAGCCCTTCGTAAGAAAGCCAAAATCCTGATGTTGCAGCAGGAACATAATGGCACGGGAATGGTTTCCCCTACCGATGAGGCCTTGAAGTGTTATCAAGCCTATTTTGACTTGAAAAAAGAAGATGCCCAAAAGCGTTTCAAGGATATGGGATCCGATGACCGTGAGGCCTATTGGATGCGCATCCGCCCCTTTGTCGTCGACTGCTACCGTTTAGAAGACAAAGCTCCTGATTTCCTCTATGATGTCACCTTGTTTAGCAAAGCCCTTTTGCTTGAATATGCGCAAAAAGGCGAGCCCAACTTCTGCACTTGGAAAAAAGTCCAAAAGAAACTGAAAAAAGGTGAATGTGCCATAGAATTCATTCAATACGAAAAACAAGACAAAACCCTGCTTGGAGCCTTGGTGCTCAAGAAAAAACAGTCGCCAGTCTTCATCCGCATCGGGACAACAGAAACAATTGGCAAACAAAGACTTATGTTCGGAGGCACCATCTCCGATGTCCTTAACTCTGATGACCCAATAATCAAAAACGAAATCTATAAAGACTCAACCGCTTTTGACCAGATTTGGACACCTGCGCTGCTTCGTGCCATTGGAAATGACACCCAAAAGGTCTATTTTGCCGCCGACGGCATTTTCCATCAACTGGCCATCGAATATATGCTGCCCAAGCAAGCTACGCTGAAATCATCTAACCTTCACCGCCTGACTAGCACCCGTCAGCTGTTGACAAAGTCTTCCATCAAACGCAACAGCAAAATACTCACCATTGGAGGCGTCAATTTCTTCAAGGCCTCTTCTTCTACTGCCGACAATGGCCCAACCCGTTACCACAATGACGAACAAGCCTATCAATACCTGAAGTCAATGAGGATGGTATTGTGGCCCAACTTGCCGGGCACAGAAGAGGAAATTGCCGAAATCAACAATCTATACCGTAAAAACCAAGTCACATCGCTGAGCGACACCACTGCGACAGAGTCCAATTTCTCACGCTTGGCAAGCCAATATTCCATTATTCACTTGGCCACTCATGGAGCTTTCGGAGGCGTAACGCCACAAGGCACCGACCTCATCCCCGCAAGCTATGACGAATCGCTCTCCCAAAACGTTTTGGCTTTCGCCGGCATTAACTCGAATCTGAGATCTTTCGACTTTGATGTCTCGCAGTGTGACGGCATATTGTCGGCACGAGAGATCTCTCAACTGGACCTCTCAGGTGTCGATCTCATCGTACTCTCAGCTTGTCAGTCAGGCTTGGGCTTCTTGACCGAAGACGGCATCTATGGACTGCAACGCGGCCTAAAGAATGCAGGTGCCAAATGCTTGATTGTCAGCCTTTGGAGCGTTGATGATGATGCCACCTCCTTGTTGATGCAGTCGTTCTACCAGCATTTACAGTCGGAAGATGTACACACCGCCTTTATGCATGCCCGCGAAGATCTTATCGCCACCCGACAAGACCAGGAGAACAAATTCGACCGCGTGAAACTGAGAAACACCAAAACCACTAGAGACCTCAGCTTGCCGCAATTCAGTAATGCCTTTATTCTTATTGATGCCAATTGACAAAACAATTCCAAAAGGTGAAAAAGTACGTATTATCCCTCATTCTAATTCTTTCGGTTGTTTCCGTCAAAGTACAAGCGCAGACCCAAGATGCCAGTTCTATCCAGTCATCCAATGATGTCGAGGTTATCCCGATGAATTCTCTTAGGCTTGACATCAACGCCATGAGTCCTGAACAAACCGAAAAAATCAACAGCTTTATTTCTTCGAACAGGGGGAACCGTAGCTTTATGCTTACGATGGGCACCGCTCTCCTTGGCACGTTAGTATACAATTTCGCTGACATCACAGTCAACGAAATCATGAAGATTGCAGACATTCAAGACAACCATAAAAGAGAATGGCGCAACATGATTTGGAACGAATGTTTCTATGAGGACAGCCTCAGCTACATCAACAGCTTGAGTGATTTCTACTCAGAAGGTTCGTATTTCGGTGCGCTTGACCCTGACAATTTGCAGTTCAACGGTTTTACGGTAGAATCCAAAAAAGAGGGGCAGGACGTCCTCAAGTTCTATAGTCATGTTGACACCAGCGAAGAAGGCCTTCGTGAGATATACAGCCACAGCAAGTTCCGTCTTGTCCTGGATTCCATGTATTTTTATCCTTATCGGTGTCATTTGCCCAATATGTCGGCCAACTATATCTATCCCGAAGAAGGCAAGGAATACGACCGCAATACCCGTTTCTCCTTCGATGACCGCAGCGACCTGACCGTCAGCCTCAATTTCGACATCACCTCCTCTTGGTACAACGAAGCCATCATCTTGGCCAAGGACGTGGAGCTGGGCTCTTTCAGCGTGCAAATTCCCATCGATGAGGAAAGCCTTGTTGACAGCGCATTTGTCTACAAGAAAGACATGGATGGAATGGAGCCGTTAGCCATTGCGGGCGACTGTTTCATCGTACCCCGCTCCTACATGCCACTTCCAGGAGGCACCGCCCATTGGGGAACGGGTGAGTATAACGTAAGGTTTACCCTTGTCGAGGAATGCGACATTACCGATGAAATGTGGGCAAACTGGAAAAAGGACTACCGTTGTTTGAGACGGATGAAAAAAGACAGCAAGGTGAAGGACTACTTCATCAGCCTATACAGGCAAAACGGCAACTCTGTCATGCGCGACCTCCTCGATAGTGCATCAAGAACCGCCATTTATGAAACTGGGTTGTGACTAAGAATAAAAACAATGGATTATCATGGCTGAAAAAAAATACGATATTTTTATTAGTTACCGACGCGATGACGGAGGGCAATACGCACGCATCCTTCAATTAGAGCTGGAAAAGTACAACTACAAGGTATTCCTTGATTACGAAGAATTGACAGATGGTGTTTTCGGAGATGACATCATTAAGGCCATACAATCTGCACCTATCTTCATCATGGTACTCACCCCACTCTATCTCGCCCGTTCGATGGAACCCGACAGCTGGGTAACCAAGGAAATCAAAATGGCCATTGAAGGCGGCAAGCACTTCATCCCCGTTGACCCAGACAAAAAATTCAATGGTATTCCCGAGAACACACCTGAGGAAATTGCAGAAATTGTGAGAAATCACCAGCACTCCTCTATCGACTTTGGCCAAGCCTTAAAGGCAACGGTTGACTTGATGGTACAAAACCGCATCATTCCTTATGTGCCTTTGCCCAAACCCAAGCGAAAACGCATAATAATTGCCCTTACCTGCCTATGCGTCTTGGCTCTTGCCGGTGCAGCCTTCTATTTCTTCAGCCAGCGCCAAGTTAAGACGGAGACCAAAGCGTTGATGGCAGAGATTGAAGGTATCTCGGAAGAAGTTGAAAACACCTTGGGACAACCTATCAACTGGAGTTCCAACTTGAAGCTAAGCCAACTTCAAGCCCTGAAATCGATTATGGGAAACATGGTGGAAGTGGAAGGCGGCTCATTCATGCAAGGTGCCTCACCTAACGCGGAAGGTGATTACGACAGCTTGGTTTGTCTCGAGACAGAGATACCACAAATCCCACAGAAAGTAAAGACCTTCTTCATCTGCCAATACGAGGTGTCGGTAGCCGAGTGGTGCGGCATCATGGACTTGCCTTACGACAAAGGCAACGCCCTCATGCCCATCGTTAATGTGACGTTTGAAGAATGCGAGACCTTTGCGCAAAAGTTAGCAGACCTCTGCGGTTTCAACTTCCGTTTGCCCACTGAGGCGGAATGGGAATACGCTGCCCGTGGGGGTCAAGAACCCGACAGTACAGTTTTCGCAGGCAGCGACGTCCCTGAAGCAGTGGCCTGGTTCGGCAAGAAATCACCACATGTCTGCGATGCGACCCATATAGAACTCGACTGCAACAGCCTTAACCTCTACGACATGAGTGGCAATGTGTGCGAGTGGTGCGACACACCATTCCGCCCCTACGACCCCGATATCACCATCCCCAATCCTAATGCCAAAGTCATCCGTGGTGGATACTATGGTTCAGAGCCTTACGAGCTCACCGTCTATCATCGTGATCCCATGCCCTCTGAAGGGAAGTCGGCCAGCGTAGGCCTGCGTTTAGTCATCGGACAATAACAACCTTAAACCCATTTATCATGAAAAAAAACTTATTGACCATCACTTTCGTCATGATTCAGGCCTTCTTTGGCCTCACCATGGCGCAAGCCCTATCGCCCAAGATGCAAACCGTCTTTGATGCCTGCGTGCAGATGCAGACTGCCATCGGTGCAGGCAACACTGCCGTTCTAAGGACAGCCAGTGCCACTCTCAAGGAATGCAAAGTCAAAGACTTCAGCTCCTTTAAGCCTGTCGATGAGAATCCCTTATCGCTCGATGGTCATTTTGTGTTTGACTATGAGTTTGCAGACAGTCTCATTGCCGGACGTGAGGTCTACAAGTTTGCCCAGCGATATGCCGACCTCAGCACAGTTAGAGGCATCACCTCAACACCCAACCAGGTTTACACCAAGACTTGTGCCATCAAGGGCAATTCAAGCGCCAAATATACCTTCTACTCGACTGGTACGCAGGAACTGGCCGTGGTGGCAGAGCCAGACGGCCTCATCACCCTTAAGGTGCACGACCTCACGCACGATACCTGGTACAACGGCACGAAAAAAGTGAAGAAAGGCCAACCCTCGCGCATTCTCGTCTTCGACCTACCCACTGACAAACGAAGCAAGTTGGAGGTGGAAGTCATCAACAGGTCTAATAAGGATATTAGTTTTGTGGTGATAAGTAATTAATCATCGATCCCATCCAAAAGGACAAACGCCGCCCAATACTTAGGATCCTCAAATCCAGGTGTTTCCTTCACTTTCTTTTGTGCGAGTTTTAATGCTGTTGTCTTAGATTCCCCGACAACATAATTCCTATAGAACTCAGCCATCAGGATTTGAGTGGCTTGATCATCCACGTTCCAAAGGCTCATCAAAAGGGGCGTATAGGTCAAAATGCAGGCTGAAAAAAACGAGTAGTAGTTCAATGGGTCATTTTGCAGGCTGAAAATTTAATGCCAAATGTCAGTCGTTTGTTCCAAGTCGCTATCTTTGCCTCACAGCCGAAGCATAGCGGGGCT